>CAZVUU010000177.1:0-2521 GCA_964630465.1 uncultured Christensenella sp. | reverse complement strand
GGCGATAACGGCCTGGTGAAGCTGCTGCTGGATGAAAACAAGCGCATCCTGGGCATCCACATCGCGGGCTTCCAGGCATCTTCCCTGGTGCAGCCCTTCGTCTACCTGATGAACGCGGGCGATCCGCTGAAGGACGCCGAGGCCGGCACCCTGCTGCCGCTGATGCGCTCGATGGTCATCCATCCCTCGCTGAGCGAGCTGTCCGCCTGGTCGATCGAAAACATCGACTGGAGCAAGCCCATCGACCCGAGGGCAGAGGGGCAGTAATGGGGAATGCGAAATGCGAAATGCGGAATGCGAAATGCGTGACGCAGAATAACGGGAGAAGGGTGTGTTTAACCGCGTAAGACGCCAAAGGCGCGAAAATGGGTCAACACAATCTTAGCTTTCGTGCCTTTCGCGGTCAGAAGATTCCCGTATAAACCGACAACACTGTTGCACTGACTACTTCAAAAAAAAGGAGACACATCATGATTAAGACAGGAACACAAGCACCCAACTTTACCCTGGAGGACAACAAGGGCAAAAAGGTCAGCCTGAGCGATTTCAAGGGCCGCAAGGTCCTGCTGAGCTGGCATCCCCTGGCCTGGACCAGCGTATGCACCGACCAGATGCGCGCGCTGGAGGCCAACCGCGAGAAACTGACCGCCCTGAACACCGTGGCCCTGGGCCTCAGCGTAGACCCCGCCGCCTCCAAGACGGCCTGGGCCCATGTCCTGAGCATTCAGGAGACCCCGCTGCTCAGCGACTTCTGGCCCCACGGCAAGCTGGCCAAGGACCTGGACATCTTCTTGGAGGAGCATGGCTTCTCCGGCCGCGCCAACATTCTGCTGGATGAAGAGGGCAAGGTGATCTGGGCGAAGGAATACCCCATCCTGGAGCTGCCTGATATGGATGAGGTGCTGAGGGCGATTGCGGAGAACTGATCAGACGATGTTGATTGCCGGAGGCTGATCGCTGAAGGCAGAGGGCTGGGCGCTGAGACCGGGTAGGCGGGGGAGGAACCTCGTTGCCGGGCTTGGTGCCCGGCTTTTTTAATCTTTTATGACAGCCTGTTTGATTTTTAATTATCAACCATACAGTGAGAGACCTATTTACACTCTGCCGCTTTACTGTTATACTTTCAACAGGTTCAAAATCAATTATCTGGAAGGCCAGTCACTTTTTGAGTTACTGAATAGTATATGCCATTGAAAAATCTTTCTATGCAAGCGCAAAGTCTATGGGCAAAAAAGTCGAGGAAGGGAGATTTGCTTTTTCTGCCTTTGTTTGTTCATCTGTCTGATGCCGCCGCCGTCGCAAGAAAGCTATGGAATCAGTGGCTATCGCCCGGTGTTAAGCTTGAAATTGAGAAAGGACTATCTGATCCTGCACAAGGGGAAGAACTATTTGTTTTTTTGATGGCTGCGCATGACCTTGGAAAAGCCACTCCGCTGTTTCAATCTAAAAACACAGGCTTTCCCTCAAACGATCTGGATGACATTTTATATGAAAGAATAGTGTTTTCGGGACTTCCTATGAAGCCGTTCCAAATATTCACCAATCCTGTAGCCAGCCCCCATGCCCTGGCTACACAGCTTTTACTTGAACAAGCAGGATGTTCCAGAAACATAACGGTTATTCTGGGTGCTCACCATGGAAAACCTCCTGATGCTGAAACCATCTTATATTCGAATATAGATGCGTATGAAGAAAATTATTATTTGGAAGAAACCGGGAAAAAATCCTGGATAGCCGTGCAAAATGAATATATTCAATATGCTTTGGCTTTGTCTGGATTTGCATCGATTGATCTATTACCTACACCTGCAATGCATATTCAGGTACTGCTGAGCGGTCTCGTAATTATGGCAGATTGGATTGCGAGCAATGAATTTTATTTTCCATACTTTGAAGTTGACAAAAATCACAAATCTTTTGACTCTGTCACGCGTGGTGATGCAGCTTGGGATGAGATCGACTTTCCATGCGCCTGGCCTCCTTATGACTATGATATAAGTATGGATCTATATAAAGAGCGGTTTCAGATCGATTCGCCATATCCAGTTCAAAAATTAGCTGTTCAAGTGTCTTCAAACATAAGAAAACCCGGAATTTTCGTTGTAGAAGCGCCCATGGGGATGGGAAAAACCGAGATTGCAGAAGTTGTTTCTGAAATATTTGCGTATAAGGCACAGCGGACTGGAATATTCTTTGCGCTTCCCACGCAAGCCACATCCAATGCTATATTTTCAAGGCTCCTTGACTGGACGGCGAATCTGGATATATTCAGCAAATATACAGTCAATTTAGCGCATGGTAAGGCTCAGTTCAATGATACATATCAAAGCCTGTTTGAAGGAGGAGGTAATATCGCTCAAGGGGAAGATGATGCTTTTGTACATCACTGGTTTGAAGGGAGTAAAAAAAGCCTGCTTGCTGATTTTGTCGTAGGTACAATTGACCAATTGTTGTTTGCAGCGCTCAGCCAAAAACATGTGATGCTGCGCCATCTTGGTTTGGCGAATAAAGTAGTTATTAT
>CAZVUU010000176.1:0-2532 GCA_964630465.1 uncultured Christensenella sp. | reverse complement strand
GCCAGAAAGCTGCCGATCACAAAGGTGACGGAGATGACCTGGTCGATCTTGATGCCCATCAGGCGGGCGGTCTCAAAATCCTTGCTGACGGCGCGCATGGCCATGCCGATCTTGGTGTGGTTGATCAGGCGGACCAGTAAAAACACCAGGGCCAGCGTCAAAAGGGGTGTCACCACGGTGACCATCTTGGTGGTGGCGGAGAAAATGGTGACGGAATTTGATATCCAGGGGATGGTGGGGTACTGCTTGGCCAGCCCGCCCGTCACATACCACATCAGGTTCTGCAGAAGGTAGCTGACGCCGATGGCCGATATCATGATGGACATGCGCGGCGCGTCGCGAAGCGGCTTGTAGGCCGCGCGCTCCACCAGGTAGCCCAGGGCGACCGTGGCGACCAGCGTCACGGGCAGCGATACGGCCAGCGGCAGCGTGGCGCTGAGGTAGACCATGACAAAGCCCGCGACGGTAAAGATATCGCCGTGGGCAAAGTTGATCAGCCTCAATATGCCGTAGACCATCGTATAGCCGATGGCAATCAATGCGTACTGCCCGCCGACGGAGATGCCGCCCAGCAGGTATGGCAGGTTAAGTCGTAGAAAATCGGACATGATGGCTCCTTTTCAGACCAATGGTGACGGAAAGGGACGGGGCGCGGCTCATGCGGAACCGACAGGAAACGGTTTGGCCGGATACGGGGGAAGGCAGCGGGGCGGAGATGCCGTCAAGGTCCGCCCCTGCCCCGTCAATCAAAGCGGGGGCCGAGTTGTATGTCGGCCCCCTGAATAATATTCCGGTAAATCAGTTGCCGTCAATGCCTTGAACCTTCACGAAGGTCCAGGTGCCGGTGGCGTTGTCGGTGGCCTTGATGAAGGCCTGGTCGCGCAGGGCGTCGCCGTTTTCGTCAAAGGCGATCGCACCGGTCACGCCGGTGTAGCTGACATCGGCGACGACATCGGCGATGTCCTCGCGGTCGGCGGAATCGGCGGCCTTCAGCACTTCGAGGGCGGTCATGTAGCCGTCAAAGCCAAGCGCGGTCACGGCGGCCACGATGTCATTGCCGCCGTTGGCGGTCTTCTGCTCGGGGTTGTCGTTCAGCCAGGCCTTGAAGCCGGTGACAAACTCGACGGCGGCTTGTGCGGTGTCGCCCTCGTCAAAGAAGGTGGTGACGTGGACCTGCACGTCCGTGCCCTTGGCGGCGTCGAGGATGACGGAGCTGTCCCAGGTGTCGCCCGCCATGATCGGGATCTTGACGCCGCTGGAGGCAGCCTGCGTGATGATCTGGGCGGCATAGGTGGTGGAGGTGGGGGCGAAGATGACTTCGGCGCCCTCGTTGACGGCCTTGGTCAGGTAGGCGGTAAAGTCGCTGGTGCCCTCGGGGAAGGTCTCGCCGACCACGTCGATGCCGATGGCCTTGGCGGCTTCGGTGAAGTAGTGGACCAGGCCGACGTCATAGTCGTTGCCCAGCTGTGCCAGGGTATAGGCCTTTTTCGCGCTGAAGACGTCCTGCGCGTAGCTGGCCAGCACCGTGCCCTGGAAGGGATCCAGGAAGCAGACGCGGTAGTACAGCGGGTTGCCCAGGGTGACCTGGGGGTTGGTGCAGGACAGGCCGATGGCCACGACGCCCGCGCGGTCAAAGATGGGGGCGGCCGCGATGGACACGGCGGAGCCGTAGGAGCCAAGCACGATGGCGGAATCCTTGCTGACCAGCTCCTGGGCAGCGGTGGGCGCCTTGTCGGTGGAGGACTGGTTGTCCACTTCAGCCAGCTCGATTTTGTAGACGCCGTCGGACAGCTCTACCGTGGGTTGCAGGAAGTGGGCATATCTGACGCCCAGGGTCTCCTGCTTGCCGCCCGCGCCGTTGTCGCCGCTGGCCGGCTCATAGACGCCGATGACGATGGTGCCCACGGTGGCGGGCTCTGCCAGGGCAAGGATGGGTAGAGCCAGTGTCAGAATCAACAGGACTGCAAGGAACTTTCTCATGATGGATGGCCTCCTTTTTTGATTGGTTTATTCTACGTCAAAAAGCATAAAAATGCAAGATGCAAATCATAAATGTCAATTTTTATTTTTGTAATCTTAATGAGCGGATGTAGCAAAACATGTACTGCTGGAGGATGCCCGCATGCTCGCCAAAGCCGGTAGCGGGCATTTCGCCGCCGTAGTATTCGTCGATCACGCGGTTGATCCATACATCGCGGGGAAAGGCCGAGGTGCGCCCGTAGCCGAAGAGCATCACGCAGTCGGCCACCTTCACGCCCACGCCCGGAAAGCGCATCAGCGAGCCGCGCAGGCCCGCGTCATCAAGCGCATAAAGCGCCGCAAGGTCCGCCTCGCCCGAGGCTATCATGCGCGCCGTGCCCTGGATATAGGGCGCGCGGTAGCCCAGCGCGCAGGCCCGCAGCTCGTCAAGATCGGCCCCCGCCAGCCTGTCCGGGCCGGGAAAGGTATAGGTATCCTCATCCAGTTGTTCGCCGAAGCGGCGCGCCAGCATCTCCATGCAGCCCTTGATGGCGGGCAGGTTCTTGCGCTGGC
>CAZVUU010000175.1:0-2588 GCA_964630465.1 uncultured Christensenella sp. | reverse complement strand
GCTCACGGCATAAGACGCGATGGCCACGATGATCGCCCAAACAGGGTTCCACTTCTTGCCGCCGAATGTCAGCCTGCTGCATACAGACCACATCATAACGGAGCAGGATGAAAATATGCCCAAAACCAGGATGCCGGAAAATACTGCGCCAAAGATATATGATATTTTGCCCGCCAAATACAGGACCGGAATATCCAGATCCGCAATGGCGTTTCCATTGAGCACAATCGCGGTGCTCATCACGACGATTGACAGCACCAGAATGGTGCCTCCCAGCAAAGCGCCGTACCTTATCTCTTTCCCGGATGATGCGGTCGAACCCAATCGTACAAAATATGTGCTTCCCGGGAAAAAATTCAATCCTAAATAAAGCAGCCCGCTCAGCAACCAGTGCGGTGCCGCCTGGTACGAGGCCAAAGCATTTTCACGCCCTGCCCCTTCGCCCCATAAGCCGATATCCCTGGTCAGCGTTATCGTTCCGACCAGCAATGAAAAAGCGATAATCAATGGCCCCAGGGAGGATATGATTCTGATCATGCGTTCAAAACCGATCAGATAGGTGACCAATATAAGGAAGACCATCACTGCCGAGCCAATCCGGGGATCAATGCCATAATACTCGTACAGCGTTGCTCCCGCGCCGGCAATCAGAACCGGTATAAGAAGCATCAAGGTGGCCGTAATCAGCCATGTATAGAATGTACCTGCCCTTTTGCCGCAAAAATAATGGAAGTGGTTGAATCGGGGAGTGTCTTTGTGATCAAACCCGCTCGTCATTAAAAGATATCCCAGCGTTATAAACCCGATCAGATTAATGGCAGCAACGCCAAAGCTTCCGTACCCGTAACCGGAAAAGAACTGCAGCACTTCCTGCCCTGTTGCAAAGCCCGAGCCGATGACCCAGGCAATAAAGGCTCCCGCTATTTTGAATGTTTGATTCACTCTCGCTTTGGTATCGTTCACGCTTCTTTTCTCCCGGTCATACTGCTGCCAGATCACGCTCATTGTGTGGGCTCTGTTGGCCAAATCATGCCGGTAGTTTTTGCATCAGCGCAAAATGCACCTTGGTGCGAAAATCACAGCCCCCTGTTTCCACGCTGTCAACCGGCTCACTTCTTTTTTGCAACTGGTTTATATCCTATCATACTTGATCGATGTTTTCATCACGCTTTCAAAGGCCCGGCGCCTGTATTGGTCTCAAATCAAGCAATCTTTTTGAGACGGTGCATGCCTTTACCGCAAATCCCGACAATCAATTATTAAAAAGCCTGCCCTTGGCTTTGTTCCAAGGACAGGCTTGACTTTATTCTATTTTTTTCGGCATCACACCGCCTGATACTTCTCCCTCGCCTGGTAACTCGTATGCAGCAGCTCGTGCGCTCTGCGGCCGCCCTGCTCACCCAGGAACTCACGGTAGGCTTTGAGCACCTCGGGGTTCTGGTGGCTCTTTCTGAGGGGGGCTTCCTTGTCGGAGGTATAGAGGGCCTTGGCGCGCTCCACGCGGATGTCGATATCCATCCGGGTGGAGGCGGGCACGATGGGCTGGCCGCCGCCGTTGACGCAGCCGCCGGGGCAGCCCATGATCTCGATGAAGTGATAGCTCTTTTCACCTGATTTGATGCGCTCCAGCAGCTCACCGGCGTTGGCGGTGCCGCTGGCGACCGCCACGTTGATCTGCTGGCCGCCGATATCGAGGCTGGCTTCCTTCACGCCCTGCACGCCGCGGACGGCTTCAAAGTCGATGTTGTTCAGCGCCTCGCCCGTCAGGGCCTCGCAGGCTGTGCGCAGGGCCGCTTCCATCACGCCGCCGGAGGCGCCGAAGATGGTGGCGGCGCCGGTGCTCTCGCCCAGCAGCTCGTCGAAGTTTTCATCCGGCAGGCTCGTGAAGTCGATGCCCGCCTCCTTGATCATCCGCGCCAGTTCGCGCGTGGTGATCACGGCGTCCACATCCGCCAGGCCGTTCACGCTCAGCTCGGGCCGGTCGGCCTCATACTTCTTGGCCGTGCAGGGCATGACGGAGACCACGGCGATGCGCTTGGGGCTGATGCCCTTTTGCTTGGCGTAGTAGCTTTTGACCATCGCACCCGTCATCTCATGGGGCGATTTGCAGCTGGAGAGGTTGGGGATAAACTCGGGGTAGAAGGTTTCGCAGTAGCTGACCCAGCCGGGGGAGCAGGAGGTGATCATCGGCAGGACGCCGTCATTCTGGATGCGGTCGATCAGCTCGCCCGATTCCTCCATGATGGTCAGGTCGGCGCCGAAGTCGGTATCAAAGACCCGGTCAAAGCCCAGCCTGCGCAGCGAGGCCACCAGCTTGCCTGTTACCTTGCTGCCCATGGGCATGCCGAATTCCTCGCCCAGAGCCGCGCGCACGGCCGGGGCCGTCTGCACCACCACGTGCTTTTTGTTGTCGCCCAGCAGCCGCCAGACCAGGCCGGTCTCATCCTTTTCGCGCAGCGCGCCCACGGGGCAGACCGCAATGCACTGCCCGCAGGAGATGCAGGCCGTCGCCGCCAGAGGCTTGCCCCAGGCGGATTCGATCGCCGTGGAAAAGCCGCGGCGCACCGGGCCGATCACGCCGATGGCCT
>CAZVUU010000174.1:0-2614 GCA_964630465.1 uncultured Christensenella sp. | reverse complement strand
TTTATTGCTCTTGAATGCAAAAAGCAAGGCGACCGAAGACCCTTGGGGTCAGGGCTTGATTTTGAGCATTTGTATACCATAAGGGCGAGAAGGCCGTGAGTTGGGAAACGGATCCGTGAATTGGAAATCGTGGAGCAAAAGCGAAAGGCGTGAACGGACAACGGGAGACTAACCCAAAGGCGAAGATCGCACCATGGGGGACGTAGACGGGGCCCATAGATCATCTACACAGACAAGTGCAACTATATCTCAAGGAGCTTGAGTTCATATATAACTATAGGCAACAAAACCTGTTCAATAAAATATGTCAATTCCTTCACGATTTCTTGCCCGATGTTGAGTAATCAGCTAAATACAAACCTCCATCGTCTTGAGAGATATCAATTCTCCCCGACAATGAAGGTTTGCTCAAACTTGTAAGCACTACCGTTTTTCATGGCCTTTCTCGTAGCGTATACCGGGCCCCATTACGGCCAGGGCGAAGACCACTATCGGCATCAGCCAGTTGAACATGGCATAGGGCAGGTAAGCACTGACGCCCACGCCAAGCACGGAAAGGATGTATACGCCGCAGGTATTCCAAGGTATCAGCGCCGAGGTGACCGTGCCTGCGCCCTCCAGGGCATTGGATAGGGTCTCCGGCGCTATGTGCCTTTCTTTATAGGTAGGCGCAAACATTCGGCCGGGCAGGATGATGGATATGTATTGTTCAGGCATGGTGGCGTTCGAAGCAACGCAGGTGAGCAGTGTGGTGCCCACCAGCGTGGAATCGCGTTTGATATGTTGGACGATAGCGCCCACCACCACTTCCATCTGACGTGTGGCTTCCATAATGCCACCGAACATCATGGCAAGAATGGTTAGTGAAATGGAATACATCATGCTACTCAGGCCGCCGGCGGTGAGCAGGTCGTCCAGCGCCTCTACTCCGGTGGAGGACACGAAACCGTTCATGCCGCAGTCCAACAGCGAGCCGAAAGTGCAGTCAGGCTGGAAAATGGGGCCTAAGACAGCTGCGGAAATGATGCCCAGCACGATGCCGGGTATGGCCGGCATTTTCATCGCTATGGCAATGATGACCAGCAGGGGCGGCAACAGCAGTATGGGATTGATATTGAACAGGCCGCTTAAGCCATCCATCAGCTTCTGCACGGCGCTGATGTCCACCACCGATTTGGCATGGCCCAGGCCGAGTACAGCAAAGAAAACCAGGCAGATGACATAGGTGATAGCAGTAGAAGGGATCATGAATTTGACATGGGTGAACACGTCGGTGCCGGCCATGGCCGGGGCCAGGTTGGTAGTATCGGATAAAGGCGACATTTTATCGCCAAAATAAGCTCCGGAAATGATGGCGCCGGCCGTCATACCGGGCGGAAAGCCTAGGCCCAGAGCCACACCCATCAGGGCGATGCCCATGGTGCTCATCGTACCCCAGGAGGTGCCGGTGGCAAGGGAAGTGATGGAGCAAATGAGCAGGGTGGCAACTAAGAAAATGTTGGGGGAAAGGATCTGCAGCCCGTAATAGATCATGGTGGGAACTACGCCGGATACCAGCCAGACGCCGACCAAGATACCGACTATGGAGAGAATAACGATAGCCTGAAGGGCTCGGTGGATGCCGTCAAACATGGCGGTCTCTACCGCTAGCCAGTTGTAACCTAAGTATAAGGCCATTGCGGCGGCGAACAGGACACCGACAAACATCGGCATATGGGCGTCAACTTCGAATACCAGGATACCGATGGACATCACGACAATGACCATCGCGAAGGTCAGCATCGCTTCCCAAAGATGGGGTAGGCGGGGCATTCTTGCCTTTTTCTCTTCCATCATAGTAAGGTCTCCTTTAAATATATTTTCGCCGGCGTCGGTGCCACCGTTGTATCTTCATTGTATAAAAGCGTAAAAGTATAGTCAAGGAATACTCCTCCAACATTTAAATAATTGCGAACCAATGGATATAAAGTAAAATTATCCCATCATTTTTATGATAGATGGAATATTTTGTCTCCCCGGCGATACATCCGCGGCGGTGATATCCTGTTTTGCGGCGCGGCCAAACGGTGTAGGAGGCAGATTCCGCCTGATCTCACGCATTTCCCGCTGTCCCTTTGCCGCTGGCGCCGCGGCAGCGGCGGGTAGCCCACAGCGGGTTAGCCCTACTTTCTCAAAGACTGCTAGCCTATTTGCTCATAAAGCTTGACACTACCTGATCTCCATCCGTTGGTAGTCGAATTCCGGAATTTTTGCCCTTTCCCCGACAGGTGCCGATTTCATCGAACCAGGTTTCGCTGAATCGTACGAAGCCCACGCACAGGGGTAGTATTTCTTTTTGAAGTAAACCACTTTTTCCAGCAGGGTCGATCCTTTCCAGATAGTTCTGTCTTTAAGCAGCGATGGCCACTCGCATAAGATCATAGTAATGCCGGGAAGAACGCCCGGGCTGTGCTTTGTCAGAAGGCCTATGAGCCTTTAGATGAAGATAGTCGCTTTTTCCCAGAAGGTCCGCTCGTCATTGATTGCTCTTGCGGTGATGGGAGGGTTAGAGAAAGGGGCCGGAAATGTTTTAGCCCCATAAGGCGCGATGGTGAATCAACCCTTAGGGCCCCAA
>CAZVUU010000173.1:0-2621 GCA_964630465.1 uncultured Christensenella sp. | reverse complement strand
GCCCAATATCTGATAGGCCACCGCCTTCATCCCCCGGGCATGTTCTTCAAACAGCTGCGTCAGCAGCCGCAGGCTCTCGCCATCGGCAATGAACAGTAGTATGACCGGAAACATCATCAGATCCATCGTTTTTTCCTCTTATTCCTCAAAGCTTTCCCGGTGCTTCTCAAAAAAATCATACCAGGCCCTGACATTCGCCAGCTCCGTCCAGTGCTTGATATCTGCGGGCCTCGCATCCAGGTCGTAGATCTTGGCCCCTTTCATCGACAGCAGAAAGGGCGAGTGGGTGGAGATGATCAGCTGGCAGCCCATGTAGCGCACGGTCTCCTCCAGGTATTCGGCCAGAGCGATCTGCCCGGGGGCGGAGAGGCTGTTTTCCGGCTCATCCAGCAGGTAGAGGGCGTCCTGCTCGATGCGCTGTTTGAAGTAGAAACCGGCGCTTTCGCCGTTTGACTGCTCGCGCGCGTTCTCCATCACCCGGCTGCGCACGAAGGAGGACTGGGTCATCCGCCGGGCGTCGGTGCGCTTTTTCAGCTCCTCATAATCGTCAAGCGAGCGCAGCTTGAATACGGCGTGCCGCGCCTCGAAGTGATCTTCATACAGGATTTCCTTTTGGCGGTCGATGCCCTCGTTGAGGCTGCGGATATCCAGCATATAGTCAAACACATCATCACTGGTGACCACCCGGCTGCGGCGCGGGATATCCTCCTCGATGTTCACGCGGCAGAGCTTCACATAGTCTTCAAAAAAATTGGAACGGTTGAAGGGCGCGCTGCGGGATAGGTTCAGCTTTTCCGCGATGACGTTCAGCGCCGTGGTCTTCCCCGATCCGTTGCCGCCGTACAGGATGGTCAGCGGCTCAAAATCCAGCCGCTCAAGCCCCGCCTTTGACAGCGTATAGAAGGGATAGAGGCTGTTGTAGCTGGTGCGCTTGACCGACATGCGGAAGGCCCATTCCCTGTCCTCATTCGGAAAGATGATGCTGTCCAGATAGATCATGCCGCGTCCCCCCTTTGCTCATTGTATCTTAACGTATTTTCATGCCCATGCCTATCTTTTTACGGCTCCTTGTTTTATAATGCGCGTAAATGAAAAAACGCCCGTCCCGGGCAGCAGGAGGCAGCTATGGCAAATGACAAGGCATCCCGCTTTAGCTTGAAGGAGAGAAGCTGGATACTGTACGACTGGGCCAACTCCGTCTACGCCACCAACATCATGGCGGCCATCTTCCCCACCATCTTCGTCAGCATGGCGGGCGAAAGGGGCGATTACTGGTGGAGCATCGGCACATCAATCGCCACGCTGCTGATCGCCGTCCTCTCGCCCTTCCTGGGGGCGCTGGCCGACTTCAAGGACATGAAGAAAAAGCTGTTCACGGCCTTCATGCTGCTGGGCGTCGTCACCACCGCTTCCCTGGCCCTGATGACGGACTGGCGCATGATGCTGGTGGGCTACGTCATCAGCCACATCGGCTTCTCGGGCGCCAATTTATTTTATGACAGCTTCCTCACCGATGTCACCACCAACGAGCGGATGGACAAGGTGAGCACCTGGGGCTACGCCATGGGCTATATCGGCGGCAGCACCATCCCCTTTGTGCTGTCCATCGGCATGCTGCTGTGGCTGGGCTATTCAAGCCCTGTCGCCCAGAAATTCGCCATATTGATCACCTCGCTGTGGTGGCTGCTGTTCTCCATCCCCTTTTTGAAAAACGTGGACCAGGTGCACTATATCGAGCGCGGGCAGGGCAACACCGCCCGGCAGACCTTTTCAAACGTATGGCATACCGCGGGGGAGATCGCGAAGAACAAGGGCCTGCTGCTGTTCATCATCGCCTATTTCTTCTACATCGACGGCGTGGGCACGGTGATCAGCATCTCCACCGCCTACGGCACGGCGCTGGGCCTGGGCGCGGTGGGCATGATACTGGCCCTCCTGGTCACGCAGATCGTGGCCATGCCCTGCTCCATCCTCTTTGGCAAGCTGGCCCGGCGCTTCACCACCCGGCGCATGCTGCTGGCCGCCATCGCCGTCTATATGGTGATCTGCGGCGTGGGCTTTTACATGGGCTTCTCGCTGGAGCCTTCGCAGGACGCCTTTGACGATGCCTACACGGCCATGGTGGAAGAATCCAAAGCCTCCGACCGGAGCAATCAGGAGGGCGCGCCCCGGGCCATCGAAGACTATATGAACAGCGCCCGTTCCCTGATCCTGGATGACCGGCAGGATGCCCTGCCGGATCTGGTGATCGACCTGCCGGGCGCCGACCCCGCGCTGGTGCTGCCCATCCAAGCCGCCGCGCAGGAGAGGGTGCTGAGCTTTGCCGAAGCCAATGCCCGGGCCATCGCCGATTACCGCGCGGCCATCAGCCGCAGCACCACCCTGTTCTGGGCCATGGCCCTCCTGGTCGGCACCGTGCAGGGCGGCATACAGGCCGTCAGCCGCAGCTACTTCGGCAAGCTGGTGCCCAAGAAGCGCTCCAACGAATACTTCGGCTTTTTTGATATCTTCGGCAAGTTCGCCACCTTCATCGGCCCCCTGCTCTATGCCCTGATCGGCGGGCTGACCGGCCGCTCCTCCTTCGGCACCCTGACACTGCTGGTGCTGTTTATGGCAGGCTT
>CAZVUU010000172.1:0-2647 GCA_964630465.1 uncultured Christensenella sp. | reverse complement strand
TTTGCCAACACCTACCTGGCGCTGCGGGTGAGCTTTTTCAACGAGCTGGATACCTACGCGGAGGTGCGCGGGCTGGATACCCGCAGCATCATAGACGGCGTCTGCCTGGACCCGCGCATCGGCAGCCACTACAACAACCCCAGCTTCGGCTACGGCGGCTACTGCCTGCCCAAGGACACCAAGCAGCTGCTGGCCAACTACAACGACGTGCCCAACAACATCATCGCCGCCATCGTGGATGCCAACCGCACCCGCAAGGACTTTGTGGCCGACCGCATCCTGGCGCGCAAGCCCCGCACCGTGGGCATCTACCGCCTGACCATGAAATCCGGCAGCGACAACTTCCGCGCCAGCTCCATCCAGGGCGTCATGAAGCGCATCAAGGCCAAAGGCATTGAAGTAGTGGTATACGAGCCAACCCTCGACGAAGACCACTTCTACAACAGCCGCGTGATCCGCGACCTGGCCGAGTTCAAGCAAATCAGCGACGTGGTAGTCAGCAACCGCCTGAATGAGGAAATAGAGGATGTGGCTGAGAAGGTATATACGAGGGACGTGTTTGGCCGCGATTGAACGCGGCCAAAAATGCAGAATGCAAAATGTAGCAGGCTACGCCTTAATGCAGTGCGCTTCGTACTAATGTTTATTGAGGCGGAAAAGCTTCCGTATAATCACCGGTACTTTCGGCAGGTTGCATTTTTCCTCATATATGCGTTATATTTTGCATTGCACCAATATTTTAGAAGGAGACCGACATGTTCACCAACAAAACCTTGCTTATCACCGGCGGTACCGGAAGCTTTGGGAATGCCGTCCTCAACCGTTTTCTGAATACTGACATCGGTGAAATACGTATATTCAGCCGTGATGAAAAGAAGCAGGACGATATGCGGCATGCCTTCCAGCAGAGTATGCCGGAGGCGTCGGAGAAGATCCGCTTTTATATCGGGGATGTGCGTGATCCTGCATCAGTGAAGAACGCAATGCATGGGGTGGACTATATCTTCCACGCCGCTGCTCTTAAGCAGGTGCCCAGCTGTGAATTCTTTCCGCTGGAGGCTGTGAAGACCAATGTTTTGGGCACAGAGAATGTTTTAAACGCGGCCATCGATGCCGGCGTCAAAAGCGTGATCTGTCTGAGTACTGATAAGGCAGCCTATCCCGTGAACGCCATGGGCACCAGCAAGGCCATGATGGAAAAGGTGATCGTGGCAAAAAGCCGTACCGTCAGCCCGAAAAAAACCAAGATATGCTGTACTCGCTACGGTAATGTGATGTGCTCACGAGGCTCCGTGATCCCGCTGTGGATCGAACAGATCAAAGCAGGTAAACCCATCACCATCACAAGCCCCGATATGACGCGTTTTATCATGTCGTTGGATGAGGCGGTGGATCTGGTGCTGTTTGCCTTTGAGCACGGCGTATCGGGTGATATCCTGGTGCAAAAGGCTCCTGCCTGTACCATCGGTACGCTGGCACAAGCGGTGAAGGAGCTGTTTAATGCGCCGCAGGATATCCGCATCATAGGCATCCGTCATGGTGAGAAGATGTATGAAACTTTGCTGACCAACGAGGAATGTGAAGGAGCGATTGATTTAGGATCTTTCTACCGTGTACCCTGCGATCAACGTGACCTGAACTATGATAAATACTTTGTGGATGGGATGACACGGCGCAATGACTTGACAGAATTTAACAGCAACAATACCCGGCTGCTGAATGTTGAGCAGGTGAAAGAGAAGTTGATCAGCCTGGAGTATATTCGCGAAGAGCTGGCTGGAGCCAGCGCGAAGAGCCGTCTATAGGTCAGCGCGAACAAGGTACTGTGCACCCGCAAAGTAGCGCCTTTGGCGCTGCAAAGTATGGCCTACGGCCATGTGATGAAGTTGCGGTAGCTATTGCTTCTCGCTGCACAGCAGCGCTTTGCAAAGCAGAAGGAGAAACAGCCATGCCCCAATTCGGTTTCCAGCGATTGGATATCTATCAGTTGGCAAAAGCTCTCGTTTTGAAAAGCTATCGGCTGACTAAAAAGTTTCCTCAGGACGAAAAATTTGCATTGGTGCAGCAGATTAATAGGGCTGCTATATCCATACCATCTAACATTGTAGAGGGATACGGGAGAACAACCGCGAAGGATAAAAGCCACTTTCTTAACATGGCGTATAGCTCCATGATGGAATTGATTTGCCAGTACGAGATATCAGCAGCGCTCGGATATATTGATCAAGCTGATTTAGACGACATTACTGCAAGCGTATATCGGCTATCTGTTAAGATCAGCAACTTTAGGAAGTCGATCAAGAGGGAGTAGATCGGGTGAAGTGCGGCCTTGTGGACACGCGAAAAGCTTGCTTCCCAAGCGAAGAGCAGCACCTTTGGTGCCGCAAAGGGAGCCACAATCGCTGATGTGGGGCAGCGCGAAGAAGGTGCTGCGCACCCGCAAGGTAGCGCCTTGGCGCTGCAAAGTATGGCCTGCAGCCATGCGCAGAAGTTGCGGTAGCTATTGTTTCACGCTGCGCAGCAGCACGTCGCGTGCGAAGTCAATCTAAGCAGCTGCTTGCAGCTACTTTCCCCCGGAGTAGAGCCACAACCGCTTTGCGTAGCCGTAGGCTACACTTTGCGCGGCCCATAGCCGCACTTTGCATAG
>CAZVUU010000171.1:1376-2650 GCA_964630465.1 uncultured Christensenella sp. | reverse complement strand
TGAGCTTAAATCACGTGGTATCGCCGTTTGCTTCGAGAAAGAAAACATCAACACCATTAAGGAAACCAGCGAGTTCTTGATTACCCTGTTTGCCGGTTTTGCCCAAGCGGAGAGCGAGTCGCTCTCACAAAACGTTAAATGGGGCAAACAGAAAAGCATGCGGGACGGCAATGTCATATTTCAATACAAATGGTTACTAGGCTATACTGAAGGCCGTGACGGACAGCCGGTGATCGTGCCCGAGGAAGCCAAAACAGTTGAAAGAATATTCCGCGAGTATCTAGCAGGACGCAGCCTTAAACAAATACAAGAAGGGCTGATCAAGGATGGTGTGTCCACCGTTTCAGGCAATGCTGATTGGTCAAGACAAGGAATCCGAAATATTTTGACCAATGAAAAATATTGCGGGGATGCTTTACTGCAGAAGACCTATCGCGTTGACTGCATCAGTAAAAAGGTGCGAAAGAACAACGGCGAACTGCCTATGTATTTAGTCAGAAACAGCCATCCCGCCATTATCTCCAGAGCAATGTTCGAATGGACACAGGAGGAAATGGCCAAGCGCGCAAGCAAACGAATCACCGATCCTAAAACGGGGCGTACCCGTCAAGGGAAATTCTCCTGTAAATATGCCATGTCTGAGCGAATGGTTTGCGGAGAGTGCGGCTCACCATACCGAAGATGCACATGGCGGCAGCGAGACAGTAGTTACAAGGTTGTATGGCGATGTATCAATCGGCTGGAATCCACAAGGTTATGCGGACACTCTCCTACAATTGAAGAACCTGTGCTGCATGATGCATTATTGCGGGCAATGAACCAGATGCTGGAACAACGGGATGTATTTGAGGAGGAGGTTGCAAAAAGCTTAGCGGAAGCGATTGCAAATCAGGAAGGTGCGGATGATGCGGCCATATTAGAAGATAAGTTGACACAGCTGGATGAAGAATTTAGGATAGCGCTTAATACTATACCGCATACCACGGAAGATGCAGCGAAACAAAATCAAGAGTTCCTCCGAATAGCTGCGGAAAAAGAAGCCATCCATAAAAGACTCCGCTCCATCCGGCTAGAGCAGGAAATAATGGCCCGTGGCAGTGCGCGGGTAAAAGCCCTGTACAGTCTCATCGATGAAAGTGCGTCAGGACTTAGAGACTATGACGATAGCCTAGCGGCACAGATTATCCGTCAGGTAACGGTACTCGCTAAAGATAAAGTACGGGTGAAGTTCAACGAGATGAATATTGAGATGGAGATGATCTTGAACGGATGAT
>CAZVUU010000171.1:0-1324 GCA_964630465.1 uncultured Christensenella sp. | reverse complement strand
GCAAAGCTCTATTGACTGGCAGAAGTGCTTTCCCGGGTTATATGATCAAAATAGCATGTAGTTGGTTGTCTATTTGTGGTATAATTTCTGTAAGTGTGTGCGGAGGTAAAACCATGGATAAAGTAATGGATGGCGGTTCGTTGGACAATGTTAAGGAGCTAATCAATAAGATAAAAGAGCTTGTACCAGAAGCAGTCAGCGAAGGAAGATTGGATTACGATTTGCTGATGGCATTATTGGGTGATGATTTTGATAATGATAACGAGAAATACCAGTTCACCTGGAAAGGCAAGCTGGAAGCCCTCCGCCTTGCGCAAAAACGTTCCACCGCCACACTACGCCCTGCTAAAGGGGAAGGCGTAGATTGGGATACCACTAAGAACCTCCATATCGAAGGTGATAACCTAGAGGCGCTCAAGCTCCTGCAACAAGGCTACCTTCGCAAAGTGAAAATGATCTATATTGATCCGCCGTATAACACCGGCAACCCTTCGTATACAAGGATGATTTCAAAGACCCTATTGCGAAATACCGTGAGGTTACCGGCCAGACCATGCGCGCCAACTTTGAAACGGCTGGACGCTATCACTCTAACTGGCTGAACATGATGTATCCGCGGCTCAAGATCGCCAAGACCTTGCTCAGGAATGACGGTGTAATTTTTATCAGCATCGATGATAATGAGGTACATAATCTCAGGAAACTATGCGATGAGGTGTTTGGAGAGGAAAGCTTTGTGTCCTGTTTTCCTTGTCGTAAACGTACAGCCAAATCGGACATTCCTTTTGGTGTATCTCAAGATTACGAGTGGCTTTTAGCATATGCTAGAAGCGCAAGGTTTAGAGCGTGTTTAGAAGGCGGCACCCGTAAATATTATGAAACGAAGGATTTACCCGAAAAGTCGTGGCGCATGCATGCTTTAACCAAACAAACGAGTGCTAGCGAACGCCCAAACAGTTTTTTCACAATGGTTAATTCTAGAACCGGCGAAGAATATCCTGCAAACCCGAATCGGACATGGGCCGTGTCAGAAGAAACTTTTAGAAGTTACTAAGAAGAAAATAGAATTGTATTTCCGATACACTCTCATATATTCCCTAGAGTCTCAAAACCGTTAATATGGTTTGGCACACAATTAAAACGGTTGGACTGTTCACAGGAACGCAGACATCACAGCACTGTCCATATGGGGAAGAAACGATATCAATTATGAACCTTTTAATTTTGGCTCTACTTTTTAATTATTCCTCGGATGCCGACAAAGAGGGGGTGCAAAGACTGTGATAATGGAGGCGAAGGTAAAGCATAATATCTTGAATAGCAC
>CAZVUU010000170.1:0-2653 GCA_964630465.1 uncultured Christensenella sp. | reverse complement strand
ATGAAGAAAATCCTGTCTATGGCTCTTGTCCTCGCGATGCTTCTGTCCCTGGCCGCTTTCAACGCCATGGCGGAAACAGGCGTAGACACCAAGGCCGTCGAAGTCGGCGGCGCCAACTACAAGGGAACCGTGAAGATCGGCTCCGTCATGTGCGAAACCGGCGCGGTCGCCGGCGTCGGCGTGCCCTACAGCCAGTTCTACAAGCTGTACGTGAAGTATGTCAACGAAGTGCTGGGCGGCGTCGCCAAGGGCGCTGACGGCCTGGGCTACTACCTGGACCACACCTCCTATGATGACGGCTCCGACGGCGCTCAGGGCTTCATCTACATGCAGAAGCTGGTGGAAGACGATCAGGTCTTCTCGCTGGTCGGCAACCTGGGCACCTGGAACATCGCCTCCTCCCAGGAGTACATCGTGGAAGACGGCATCCCCTCCGTCTACTGGGGCACCGGTTCCGCCCTGCAGTATGCCCTGCCCGCCGAAGGCAACCAGCGCTTCACCTTCCCGGTGCAGCCCATCTACATCACCGAAGGCCGCATCATGCTGCTGCGCGCCCTGAACCTGCCGGCCATCGAAGGCTCGAACCTGACCGAAGTGAACAAGATCGGCGTGATCTTCTCCGCCGATGACTCCGGCACCCAGATCGAAGAAGGCGCCAAGCTGCAGCAGGCCCTGCTGCCCGAAGGATCCCCCGAAGTCATCTACGTGAAGGTCAACACCCAGGTGGCCGATGAAATGACCGCCCAGATCGCTCAGCTGGAAGGCTGCGATGTGGTCGTGATCGGCGGCCTGCAGGCCTACTTCAACCCCATCTACACCGCGATGCAGTCAAACCCCGCCACCCGCGGCGTGCCCACCATCGTGTCCTACGTAAACGTCGCCCCCTCCAACATCCCCACTGACGTTGCCAACCAGGAAGACACCGGCGACATCTACGGCGGTGCCTGGGTCGTCATCGACCCCGAAGCGCAAAACGAGCGCCAGAAGGCCGACATCGCGGACTTCGTCGCCGTCCTCGCCTGGGGCCTTGAAAAGGGTTACATCAGCCAGGAAGACTTCGCTGCCTACAGCGTGTCCGCCTACTCGATGTCTTCCTACATCGCCGTGCGCGTATTCATGGCCGGCATGGACCGCCTGGCCGACAAGGACATCACCCGTGATGCCTTCCTGGAAGCCATGGAATCCGACCGCATCGACGTGCCGATCTCCGGCGGCGTTGACTATTCCGACGCGCAGCGCATCGGCCTGGACGGCATGGCTTTCGCCAAGTACGTCAAGAACTTTGATGACCCCACCCTGGCCTTCGTGACCGTTGACGGCATGAAGTCCATCGGCGAGCTGCTGGGCGAATAATTAAGATACTGACTCCGACCTTCAATACATCGTCGCGCCGGCTCTTTTGCCCCAGTGCGGCGTTGCAGGAAGCTCGACGTAGCGCTGCTACGCCTTCGCTTCCGCGCCTTGCCCTGAGACAAAACAGCTCAACGCTTTGGATGCATTGAAGCTCCTCATCAGTATCATGACCTTTGAGGGGAGGAGCCCTCGGGCTTCCTCCCCTTTCTCATCATTCAGGTCTCTGTTTTCTCAGTGAGAAACCGTATCCCCTGTATTTTCTCCCTCAACTCGACAAGGACAGCATCAATTTTCCGATCCTGAATCTGAGCGCGGCGCGGTACAATACGGGCGCGTTCACATTTGGGATCAGAACAGACCACAGCAAAAAGAGAGGATATATCCATGACAGATTACAAAGACAAGCTCATTACGGTGCAGCAGGCCATCGATATGGTGCAGTCAAACGACTACATCGTCACAGGCCTCGGCCCCTCCTCCGCGGACAGCTTTTTCGGTCAGCTGCATACCGCCGCGGACAGGCTGCGGGATGTCACCATCTCCACCTGCCTGCCGATGCGGGACTATCCCTGCTTTTCAGACCCGGCCTACGTGAAGAGCTTTCTGCATGATGCCTGGTTTTATTCTCCGCCCACGCGCAAGGCCCACCGGCACGGCGCCACCAGCTTTGTGCCCAACTGCCTGCACTTTGCCGCCACCAAGCGCCTGTTCCACCGCAGGCCGCGCTTTTATATCGGCGTGGCCGCCATGCCCGATAAGCACGGCAACATCTCGCTGTCCTGCTCCAATACCTATGAGATGCAGATGATCGAGGCGGCGGACATCGTGATCCTGGAGATCAACCCCAACTATCCCCGCACCTTCGGCGACCACATCCTGCGCCTGGACGAGGTGGATTACCTCATCGAGTCCGACCTGGAGGTCCCCGCCCTGCCGGATATCCCCCCCACAGAAAAGGACCGGGTCATCGGTGCCCTGGTTGCCCCCTACATCCATGACGGCGACTGCATCCAACTGGGCATCGGCGGCATGCCCAACGCCATCGCGGACGCCCTGATCGACAAGAAGGATCTGGGCATCCACACAGAGATGCTCACCACCAATATGATGAAGCTGTTCAAGGCAGGGGTGATCACCGGCCGCAAAAAGCAGATGCACAAGGGCAAGATGGTCTGCACCTTCGTGATGGGCTCCAAGGAGCTCTATGAGTTTGTCGATGATAACCCCGCTATCGAATTCCTGGCGGGCAGCTATACCAACGACCCCTATGTGATCGCCCAAAACGACAACATGGTGTCGA
>CAZVUU010000169.1:0-2703 GCA_964630465.1 uncultured Christensenella sp. | reverse complement strand
AGGTGAACAACAGGATCATCGCCCCGCCCAGCATCTGCACCGGGGCCAGGGGCTCCTTCAAAAACAGCGCGGAGAGCAGCACAGCCACCACCGGGTCGATATAGCTGAGGATGGCGATCTCCCGCCCCTTCATGTTCTGAATCACGCTGAAATACAGGCAATAGGCCAGGCCCGTGTGGATGGCGCCGACGGCCAGCAGGGAAAGCAGGCCCTTCATATCAATGCCCCCGATCTCAAGCCCGCCCCCAAGCAGCAGATAGGGCAGCAGCACAAGGATCGCCGCGCCAAACTGCAGCAGCGTGCGCTGCACGCCCGGCACCTCCTTGATAAAGCGGTTCAGCATGATCACCGTGGCGTAGAGGATGGCCGATAAAAAGGCCAGCGGTATGCCCGGCCACAGGCCCCCGCCCTCCCCTGCCGGGTTGACGATCAGGGCCAGCCCCAGCATGGCCATGCCCATGCAGAAGGCTTGAAAGTGGCTGATCTTCTCGCGCATGAACAGGGCGCTGGCGGCAGTCACCAGGATGGGCGCGGTGTAGTAGACGAGCGTCGCTACGGAGACGGTGGTATGCCGGTAACTTTCAAACAGCGTCACCCAGTTGATGCCCATCAAGGCGCCGGAGAGGGCCAGCAGGCCCATCCTGCCCTTGTAGTCAGACAGCTTCAGCCGCTTTCTGCTCAGCGTCAGGTAGGCCAGTATGCAGATGGCCGCAACGACCGCCCGCCACAGGGCGATTTCGGCGCTCTGCAGGGGAATCAGCCGCACAAACAGCGGGATGGTGCCGAAGATGCCCGCGCACAGGGCGAAGATCAGTTTTGCTTGCATGTCATATCTCTGTTTCTCGTTTTATTGCCGAAAGGATAACGGCTCACCGGGCCTGCGCCCTCCCGGCCCAGTCGTCCCGCATCAGCGCGTAGTTTGCCATATCCGCCAGCCTGCCCTTGAGCATCAGGCTCTCCCGGGCGATACCCTCCAGCTGAAAGCCCGCGTGCTCCATCACCCGGCCGGAGGCCGGGTTGCCCGTATCATGCCTGGCCTCGATGCGGTTGAGGCCCAGCGTCTCAAAGGCAAAGGGCAGGATGGCCTTCAGCGCGTCGGTGGCCAGGCCCCGGTTCCACAGCCTGCGGGCGATCGAGTAGCCGATCTCGCAGCTGCGGATCTCAAGGTTGATCCACTGAAAGCCGATGGTGCCGACCAGGCGGTCGTCCCTCTTCAGGGTGACGGCCAGGGTCGCGGGCAGGCCCTTGCGGTTGCGGCGGATGATGCCGCGCAGCACTTCCCGGCTGTCCGCCATGCTGCGGTGAGGCTCCCACAGGACGTGGCGGCTGTTTTCCTCATCCCGGGCGAATGAAAACAGATCGCCCGCGTCGGACATCTTGGGCGGCCGCAGGCGCACCAGCTCACCTTCCAGCGCCTCCAGGCGCCGAAAGGCCTCCCGCATGCCCTCCGAAGCCGGGGCGGCAGGTGGGGGCGTATCCTGCTCTGCCTGCCATTCGCTCAGCAGGCCTTGCAACAAGCGCATGGTATCCCCTTACCCCTTGGCCACCGGAAAGCTCGGCCCGGCCTTGCGGCGGTTGGACGGCATGCCGTCGCCCCAGCGGGGCAGCTTTCTCTCTTCAAACAGCACGCGCTGCGCCATCAAAAGGCCCAGGCAGGTCTTGGCATCGCGGAACTCGCCCGCCATCACGCGGTTCACGGCCTCTTCCAGCGGCATCTTGGTCAGCCGCAGAAATTCATCCTGGTCGGCGTGCGCCTCGTGCTGGCTCAGGTTTGTCGCCAGGTAGATGCTGATCTGCTCGGTGCAAAAGCCGGGCGTGGTGATCACCTGAGTCAGTTTGCGCCAGTTTTTGGCGCGCAGGCCCGTCTCCTCCTCCAGCTCCCGCTTGGCGCAGTCCAGCGGGTCCTCCGTCGGGGTATCCAGCTTGCCGGCGGGTACTTCCCAGGTGAAGGTATCCAGCGCCACGCGGTGCTGGCGCACCAGGGTCACCATCCCCATCGAATCCACGGGCACCACGGCGGCGGCCCCGTTGTGGATCACCACCTCGCGCGCGGCCTCCCGCCCGTCGGGCAGCTCCACGCGCCACTTTTCCACCCGGATGATCTTGCCCTCGTAGATCGTCTCCCCGTCCCGGTAGGTCTCCCTCAGGTCCTTGTCACCAATCACGCTGTATCCTCCTTGTGTTTATGCTTATGTATGTATTCGCCAAAACCCCGCTTTGTCCTGCCTTTTTTCCTTGGCCTGTATTGACTTATACCGCCGGATTGCATACATTCTATCCATCAAACGCCGGAGGAATGTATGCGCCCCTACAAGGACAAAGACCTGATCAAAAAAGTCATCGGTGAGCTGAGCGCGATGGAAGAGCGCTGCGACGGTTTCAACACCGAGCTGTTGCCCGTCCGCCAGGAAGTGACCCGCCTGATCCACGACCTGCAGACCATCCTGTTCCCGCGCTTTTTCCCTAACCCGCGCGCCGACAGCATGAAGGATGTGCTGGGCCGCGTCCACCGCCGCCTGATGGAACAGGCTGCCCTGGCCCTCCCCTTCGCGCCCCCCATGGGCTGCGACGCCGACTGCGTCGGCGAACGCTTCATCCAAAAGCTGCCCGAGGTCAAGCGGGTGCTGCTCACCGACATCGAAGCCATTTACAAGGGCGACCCGGCCGCCACCTCCTATGAGGAGATCATCCTCTGCTACCCGG
>CAZVUU010000168.1:0-2763 GCA_964630465.1 uncultured Christensenella sp. | reverse complement strand
CCGCACGTACCCGATAACTTGTTTCATTTTTCCCTCCTTGTCGCTGTCAAGCCCCTTCAGTAAAGCATATTCCAAAAAGGTAGTCAAGGTGTACATAGGATTTCTAAAGTTTTGCAAGTTAGGTCTTGACATGTTTCAGACAAGTGGTAGAGTATCCCCACAAGCGTTTTTAGATGAAGCACAAATGAAAGGAAAAAAATGGCAAATAAGATTAAAATGACATTCGTGACCGAGGACGGAGTATGTGAGGAGGAGTTCACGCAAACGCTAGGGGAGGGCGTTCCATCTGCGTATTATATTTCCTACGTGGATGACATGACCGCTCACAAGACATTCGACAGCGCAATGAGCGTTATGGACTATCTGGAAGGGGAAAAGGTTATTGAAAAAGTGATAGCCGAAATGGAGGGGATTCTCACGGATGACGCTAGCAAGGAAGCCGAGATCCTCAAAAAAGTATTTGGCGAAAAATGCATTGAAATGTTTAGGGAAATATTGGACATGGGTAGGCGGGAAACGCTAAACAGGTTTCTTTCTCACCAGATGTTACTGATTCTCTTTAACCTGCGACGTGGCGAGTGTTTCCTACCCAAGAGGGGGTTGGGGGTGTTCGCACTATAATGTTTTACCTTACCTATTCCAACACTAAAGCCTTTCGTGATTGCCCCTATAAATTCTACCTGCGTTACATACAACAACTACGGTCGGTTATTACAAGTGACGCACTCAGGCTTGGCTCGGCGTTTCATGAAGGCAGAGAGGGGGGAGAGCAAGCCCTTGAGGAATACCTTGAGGGCTTTCATCCCCGCACGCAGGAGGAGCTTGACTCGCATCAGATAATAACCACGATAGCTAAAGGGTTATTGTCTATCGCACCACGGGACGAAGGCATACGGCGTGAGGTTGAGTGGGAGATGCCTTTAATTAATCCTGAGACGGGGCGTTCGTCAAGGACATTTGCTTTGGCAGGCAAAATCGATGGCATTCTTGGTGCCGATTTAGTCGAGGAGAAAACCAGAGGTCAATCACCGCAGAAAAGCGATATTGACCGACTTCCCCTGGATGCACAGATTCTGATGTACGTGAACGCCTGTGGTTTCCATGACATTGACATCAGGCGTGTTCGTTACCGTTATTACATTCGCCCCGGTATCAGGAGGCGCAAGGACAAAAACCATCCTACCGGAATGGAAACACTGTCCACCTTCCTTGACCGATTGGAGGCTTGCTTTGTAGATGAACCCGAGAGGTACTTCAGGGAGGAGATACTTCACTTCCCCAAAGAAGCCCTTGAGAAGTTCAGAGAGGACATCTGGGCGGTTGGGCAGGGTATCCTGTGGTTCCGTAACAACAACTGTTGGTATCGCAACACAACGCATTGTAGCGACTATGGTGGCTGTGAATACCTGCCTCTATGCAGAGGCGAAGATGTGGAAGGTCTATACAAGTTAGGAGAACCTAACGTCGAGCTAGGAGAGGATAAGCATGGCAATTTTACTACCAACTAAGAAAACACCCGCACGGCAGGACATGAACGATTTTACGTTCCTGATTTATGGCGACCCGAAGGTTGGCAAAAGCACCTTTGCTTCCACGATGGAGAAGCCCATATTCCTTGCCACCGAGGCAGGACTAAAGGGCTTGGATGTTTATCAGGTACCCGTAACATCGTGGGAGACGCTTCTGTCTGTCGGAGCCGAGCTAGCGGAAGACACCAATTTCCGCACCATTGTTATCGACACGGTGGATAACGCCTACGAGATGTGCTTTGACTACATCTGCGAAAAGTACGACATGGCGCACCCAAAGGACATAGACTTTGGCATTGGCTACAAGATGATAACCAAGGAGTTTGCGAGAGTGTTGGGCAAGCTCGCTTTGCTCAACAAGGGACTGGTCTTAATCTCGCACAGCAAATATATAACGCTCAAGACAAAAACAGCTGAGATAACCCGTATCGCTCCATCGACCTCAGCGGGAGTAACAAAGTTCCTCTCGGGCTTTGTAGACATAATCCTCTACGCAGAGGTTAGCGATGAAGGAGAGCGGATTATACGAACAGACGCTACCCCATATCGGGAGGGAGGAGGACGGCTAGCACAGTATTTCCCAGATGTTATGCCCCTTGATTTCAAGGAGCTTGACAAGGCATTCAAGACAATGAAAGGAGCAAAATAATGGCTGAATGGACTACACACCCGGATGATAAACTGAGCATGAAGGAGATTGACAGGATATGGGCGGAGAGTGTCCCTAGCGACTATGGAACCTTTGAGCCGCTTCCAGACGGCTCGTATGAGGTGGAGATTATTGAGGCAAGGCTTGAGCATAGTAAGGCCGGACGGCTTCAGTTTACGATGGCTATGGCGGTGACCGCGGGCTCTCCCTTTGCGGGACGCTATATCTACAAGTTCACTTCTCTAGATAACGAGATAGGTATTCGTATCCTGAAGGATGACCAGCAGATACTGAAGTTCGGGCGGCAGGAAATGAACAAGGACGGTGAAACCAGGATTGACCTTTACCCGCCTTCGGAGATTGCGGAGCATACCGGTGAACTTATCGGAGCTATTGTGAAGGTATCCCTGAAGACGAAGACAGCGCGGGACGGCAACAGTTATCAGAATTGCTATCTGAACAGGCTAATCCTTGCGCCTACCGACCCCATGGAGGAGCCGATTTTCTAATGTTGTACGAAATTCGGATTAATCAGGTCCCGATTTCGTTCAATGCATGGCAATCGAACCATTGGGCTAAGAACGC
>CAZVUU010000167.1:0-2768 GCA_964630465.1 uncultured Christensenella sp. | reverse complement strand
CCTGGTGCAACGGCTACCACGGCCCCACCATCGGCCTGGGCTGGACGGAGGACTTCAAGACTTTCCACCAGCTGGAGAACGCCTTTCTGCCCCATAACCGCAACGGCGTGCTCTTTCCCCGAAAGATAAACGGCGAATACATGATGCTCAGCCGCCCCTCGGATACGGGGCATACCCCCTTTGGCGATATCTACCTCAGCCGCAGCCCCGACCTCACCTACTGGGGGCGCCACCGCTATGTGTTCGGCACGGGCGATGGCTGGCAGAGCACCAAGGTAGGCCCCGGCCCCACCCCGATCGAGACGGACGAGGGCTGGCTGATGATCTATCACGGCGTGCTGACCAGCTGCAACGGCTTTGTGTACCGCATGGGCGTGGCGCTGCTGGACATCGATGAGCCCTGGAAGGTGCTGCACCGCAGCGCCTGGTACCTGATGGGGCCGGAGGAGCTCTACGAGCTGGCGGGCGATGTGCCCAACGTGGTCTTCCCCTGCGCCGCCCTGGCAGACGCCGACACGGGCCGCATCTGCGTGTACTACGGCTGCGCCGACACCGTAACGGGCCTGGCTTTCACTACGGTGGATGAGCTGCTGAGCTTCGTCAAATCCAACCCTGTATAAACTGAGCAGAAGAGGTGGCCTTGTGAGAATATGCGACGCGCACGCCGATACGCTGTATAACCTGGTGACGGCGCCCGGCAGGGAAAACGACCTGACCATGGAGCGCCTGAAGGCCGGTGGTGTCAGCCTGCAGACCCTGGCCATGTATGTCGGCCCAAAGGCCGAACTGCCGGAGGTAGAAGCCCTCTTTGACAGGATGCTGGCCGCCTTTGAAGACCTCAAGCGTCAGGGCTGGGTCCAGGCCTTTGACCCGGATGAGGCTGTGGCGGGCGAAGTGAAGTTCATGCTGTCCATCGAAGGCTGCGAGGTCTTCGAGCGGGGCCTGGAGACGATCGAGCGCTACCGCGAGCTGGGCGTGCGCATGGCTGCCCTGACCTGGAACCACGAAAACGCCCTGGGCACGCCCCACTGCGTCAACGCCATCGACGGCCTCAAACCCTTCGGCCTGGAGGCCGTGCGCGAGATGCAGCGGCTGGGGATGGCGGTGGATGTGTCTCACTTAAATGAGGGCGGTTTTTACGACATCCTGAACAAAACGGATGTGCCGCCGATGGCTTCCCACAGCTGCTGCCGGGCAATCAGGGACCACAGCCGTAACCTGACCGACCGGCAGCTGCGCGATTTATTCGCTGCGGGCGGCTTTGTCGGCCTCAACTTCTACCCGCACTTCCTGACAAGCGGCCCCTGCACGCCGGATACCCTGGCGGACCACTACGACCACATGCTGGCCCTGGGCGGCGAAGGCAAGATCGGCTTCGGCAGCGATTTTGACGGCATCGAGACAAAGCCCGAAGGCCTGGATAACCCCGAAGACTTCCCGAACCTTCTGGCCGCCCTGCGAAAGAGGGGCTACAGCGAGGACAATGTCAAAAGCATCGCGGGCGAGGCTTTGATCGACTACTTCAAAAGAATATAATATGAAGATTCTCTGCAGTGCCTGCCTGCTGGGCGTCCTCTGCCGCTGGGACGGCAAAGACAGCCTGTCGCAAAGTGCCCTCAGCCTGCTCGGGAGCCACGAGCTGATCCCCGTCTGCCCTGAGCAGCTGGGCGGCCTGCCCACGCCCCGCCCGCCCTGCGAGCTGCAGCCGGACGGCCGCGTCCTCAGCCGCGAGGGTGAGGATAAAACCCGGGAGTTCTGCCGCGGGGCCGATGGGGCCCTGAAGCTGATGAAGCTAACCGGCTGCGAAGCGGCGCTGCTCAAGGCCCGAAGCCCCTCTTGCGGCAAAGGCAGAATCTACGACGGCAGCTTCACCGGCACCCTCAAGACCGGCAACGGCGTGTTCGCGCAAAAGCTGATCGACCTGGGCATCCCCGTGTATACGGAGGAGGATATCGCTTATGAAGTCTATCTACAATAAACATATCAATTTGGGAATTATATTTGTTGTATTATCGGTAATTACATTTGTTATTGGAATTAAAAAATGGCCTTTTTTTATAATTTCAGTAGTTTTTATATCCTCGTACATTGTTTTAGATAAAAAGGCATTAAGGTGTCCAAATTGTGGAGGTTTTGAAAATCTTGAAAGATTATCAATTGCCAAAAAACAAGATTATTGTTGCAGACATTGCGGAAAAAAGATAGAAGTACAATAAATTCCAATATAAAAACTAGTCCAGATATAATTATTTGATTTTTTATCAACCGGTACAGGGAAATCCATTATCTTCATAACAGGAGGCACACCATGCCAAAGATCACATTCATGGGCGCGGGTTCCAGCGTATTCGCCAAGAACGTATTGGGCGACAGCATGCTGACCCCGGCGCTGGAGGAGAGCAGCATCGCGCTGTACGACATTAACGGAAAGCGCCTGCGGGAATCCTGTCAGATGCTGGAAGCCATCAACCGTAACCACGGCGGGAAGGCAAGCATCAAAACTTACCTCGGCGTTTCTGAGCGGCGTGAGGCTCTGCGCGGAGCCGATTATGTAGTCAACGCCATTCAGGTCGGCGGCTATGACCCCTGCACGATTACCGACTTTGAAGTACCCAAGAAGTACGGCCTGCGCCAGACCATCGCGGATACCTTGGGCATCGGCGGCATCTTCCGCTCGCTGCGCACCATCCCAGTGATGCTGGACTTTGCACGGGATATGGAGGAAGTGTGCCCCGAGGCCTGGTTTCTCAACTACACCAACCCCATGT
>CAZVUU010000166.1:0-2778 GCA_964630465.1 uncultured Christensenella sp. | reverse complement strand
AATCGGGCGGAATGAAAGGGCGGGGTTGCTTTGTATCCGCAGTATAACAGGCAGAACACCGCCCGGGCAAGCGCCGCGAATAAAAAAATTGGAGAAATAAAACAATCTCCATCGTTTCGTAACAAATTTGACATATTTATAAAAATGCGCTACCATACCTTTATACAGCTCATGGCTGTAGGACAGACAAGGAGGATGAAGAAATGAAATCAATGCTGAAGAAATTAGCTGTACTGCTGTCCGTGCTGATGCTGGCGATTGCCCTGACCGGGTGCAGCCAGAAGCCCCAGCCGGCGCCCACGGATGCCCCGGCAGTGGAAACTCCCGCCACCGAGGAGGCCCCTGCCAATCCCTGACAGAGAACAGGCTGTAAAGACAGCATTTCTCCCTCAGGCCAGATATCCCGCTCTTTCAATTCAGAGCGGGATGTTTTTTTGGGTATGATAGACTGCAATGAGCAGACAGGAGGGCCTATGGACATCTACCGCGCGGCGATTCGGCGAACCGAGGATATGGGCAGCCGGGTCAGCCTCTTCTATCTTGATAAACCGCCGGGTTTTGGCTGGGACGAGGGGGCGCATGTCCACCTGGCGCTGCCCGGCTTCAATGACACAGAGCGCCCCGATAAATCCCTGGTGCGCCACATGTCCATCCTCACCCTTGTGGATGAACAGAGTGTGGGTGTGATCACCCGGCTGGACAGCAGCGATTCCGACTACAAGCGGCGTCTGGCCGCCATGGGACCGGGGGATGAATGCTATCTGTTTAAGATCGGCAGCGCCCTCAAGCTCAGGCGCGACGGGCGGCCTGTCGTGATCCTCACGATGGGCGTTGCGATCGGCGCGGCGCGTCCTCTGGCCATCAGCTATGCCAAGAACCCTCAGGGCATCCCGAGGATGATCTCTTTGACCGTCAACCGGCGGGATGACTACCCTTTCCGGGCTGAGATGGAGGGCCTGTCAGCCCCCGGGCTGAAGCTGATGCAGGCAAAGAGCCGTGAGGCTTACCGGGAGGCGCTGCGCGGCTTATCAACAGAAAACAGCCCTCGGTTTTTGATCATCGGCAGCGATGAATTTATGCGGGAGAGCATCTTCGCCCTGCGCGACAAAGCTGTCTCACCGGACGATATGGTGGTCGACCTCAAGCCCGAAAAGCGGGCGGCCCTGTTTGACAGCCTGGGGCTCAGCGCAGCGGGAATTCAAGCATAAACCCGGCAATGTCCCGGATCACCTGTTCATCCACCGGCGTCCTTTCGGCGTATTCCGCCGGGAGCCGGCTGAAGGGAATCGATTCTCCCGAATATTGACCAAACAAATGGTTTAGCTCGGGGTAGCTGATGAAGGCGGCTGTCGGGTGATCCGCCAGTTTCTCCTGCCACAATTCAAAATCGGCCATGGTCACCTGCCTGTCCCGTCCGCCCTGCAGCACGAGGACGGGCTTTTCATCCTGCAGGTGCAGCGCCGCCGCATCAATGTCTTCCATATGAAGCAGGTAGAGTACCGGCATGCCGAAGACGGTGTCGCCGTCCGACAGCTCATCCATCCGGATAGCTTTATCGATCTCGGCCGACACGATGTCCCGCGCCATGTCCGCGCTGTCCTGATCGCCGGACGATTCAAATTCCCGGGCGATGGCCAGGTTCTGCTCCGCGCTGATCTCCCACAGCTTGCGGGGGCTGCCCGCCAGCAGAATGTAGCCGTCGGGCGCTTCCGCCTGCGCGCCGATATAGGAGGCCAGCATCGCGCCCAGGCTGTGTCCCAGCAGGTAGATGGGCTTGCTTTCCAGCTCGGGTCGCTCCCGCATCAGCAGCAGGGCCTGCGCGGCATCGTTGACCGTTTCCTCATCCACGGTCAGTCGGTAAAAATCTTCTTCCTGCGCCATCTGCGCGCCCCAGCTGAAGGTGCGCTTGTCATAGCGCAGCGAGGCAATGCCTCGTGTGGCCAGTCCCCGCGCCAGGTCGCGCAGCGGCGCGTTGGCTCCGATCGATTCATCCATATCGGAGGGGCCGGAGCCATGCACCAGCACGACACCGGCCAGGGCCTCCCCCTCAGGCAGGGTAAGCAAGCCATCCAGCGGATATCCCTCACCCGCATCCACCGTCAGCGGTAGTTCTTTTAATCCCGGCACCGTATCTTCCCCTGCCTCCGGCTCGATGCTGCCGGGCGCGAAAAAGAGCCCCGCGACCTGCCCCTCTTCGTCAAACACCGTCCGCTGGATCAGGCTCATCTGGTCAAAGCGCAGCTCCAGCAGGATGATCTCATAGCCGCCTTCTTCCAGCGCACTGTAGTGCCCGGCGCCCTCAAATTCGCCTCCCAGGGCAACCAGCTGCGCCCACATACCGGTGATCTGTCCCGCCAGCGCTCCGCGCATGGTGTCATCCATCATCTCAAAAGCCGCTTCTTCCTCGCCTGCGCGGACATGGTCCAGCAGATCAAGCGAGCACTCGTACAGCGCCTGTTCCCGCTCGGAGGTAAAGGCCAGGACATTTGTGACTGCAAGACTCAGACAAAGCAGAAGTACTGCCAGGTTTTTTACATTTGTTTTCATCGGATCATTCCTCTTTTCTCGATCGGCGGAAGCCGCCTGATTGTCCGTTTTTGATCTCATTGTACATCGTTTCCATGCTGACCTCTTCTCTCAATCAGCAGAAACAGCGTACGAAAAGTATCCTTAAGCACCGATTTACTCATCTCCCGAAGGGCGAAGCCCTGGTCTATATCCTCCTCCGTGCCGCACAGAGCCTTAGGTCTTAAAAGAGTTTGTAAGGTTTAAAAATCC
>CAZVUU010000165.1:0-2781 GCA_964630465.1 uncultured Christensenella sp. | reverse complement strand
TTTATGAGGTTTATGTTTTTGGTTGAGTAGTAGGAGTTGGTTGATTGTTATATTAGGATGCTGTCGATCGCCACCCCGGATGCAGAGAAGAAGGTTGGCGAGCTGTCCGGCGGCAATCAGCAGAAGGTGATTCTGGCGCGCTGGATGGCGACGCAACCCGATCTGCTGATCCTCGATGAGCCGACCCGCGGCATCGACGTGGGCGCAAAGGCAGAAATTCAGCGCCTGATGCTTGAGATGTGCGGGGAGGGGATGAGCATCATCTTCATCAGCTCTGAACTCGATGAGATCATCCGATGCTCCAACCGCATCATTGTGATGCGCGACCTGGACAAGGCGGGCGAGTTGGGCGGCGACGGCACCACGCAGGCGGATATCCTCAGGATCATCGCCAATGAAGATGCCGGGAAGGAGCATGTATGAAGATCAAACTGAACAGGGAGGCGATCCTGCGTTCAAAGCTGTTCTGGGCGGTCGTGGCGGAGCTGCTGATTCTGCTGATCGGCTTCATCCTGCGGCCGGATTTTCTAAGGATACAGCTGATGACGCTGGCCGACGGCTCCAAGGTGCTGTTCGGTACGCCGATCGACATCCTGAACCGTTCGGCGGAGATCACCATCATCGCGATGGGCATGACTCTGGTCATCGCGCTGGGCGGCACGGATATCTCGGTGGGTGCCTTGGTGGCGGTGTCGGGCGCCACGGCCTTGAAGTTCCTGCGCTGGGATGTGCTGGAATACCCGACACCCGGTGACTATACGATCTATCCCTTTGCCTACGTGCTGGTCGTGCCGCTGCTGGTCTGCGCTCTGATGGGGCTGTTCAACGGCACGCTGATCGCCAAGCTGAAGATACAGCCCATCATCGCCACATTGATCCTGATGGTGGCAGGGCGCGGCATCGCCCAGATCATCACCAACGGCAAGCAGTTCACCACCCAGTATTCACCTTTCAAGTTTATCGGAAGCGGCAGCCTGTTTGGCCTGCCCTTCCCGGTCATCATCAGCACCGTGGTGGTGGCAGGCATGATCCTCTTTGTGCGGCGGACATCCTTTGGCATGTTTGTCGAATCGGTCGGCGTCAACCCCAGCGCCAGCCGGGTATCGGGCCTGCGCAGCGATGTCATCATCATCATTGTCTACCTGATCACCGGTTTCCTTGCCGGCATATCGGGCCTGATCTATTCCGCCCGCATCGCCTCCTGCGATTCCAACAACGCGGGGCTGGGCTATGAGATGGACGCCATCCTGGCCGTCGTCATCGGCGGGACCAGCATGACGGGCGGCAAGTTCAGCCTGACGGGCACGGTGGTCGGCTCATTGATCATCCGCACGATCACAACGCTCGTCCTCTACTTCGGCGTGGTGTCGGAAGCCATCATGGCCTTCAAGGCTCTGATCATCGCGGGCGTCATCATCCTGCAGTCCGAGCCCGTCAGAAAGGCCATGGCCCGCCGGCGGGGAAAGAGAAAACATGCCATGGGAGGTGAGCTGCATGCCTGAACGCACGCTGAAGCGGACGAACGAGGGCCCAAGTCTGGCGGCCCGCTTGTTCAAACCCAACTATCTGATGGTCTACGCGACGCTCGGCATTTTCGCCCTGCTCTATCTGGCCGGTGCGCTGCTCTACGGCAGCAAGGGCTTCACCACCCTGCGCACCTTTGTGCTGCTGTTCAGCGACAACGCCTACATCGGCATTTCCGCCGTGGGAATGACGATGGTGCTGATCACGGGCGGCATCGACTTGTCGGTGGGAGCAGTTGCCTCCCTGACGGGGATGATCATTGCCTACGGCACCAGCGTGATGGGGCTGCATCCCTTGGTCTGCATCGCTTTCGCCCTCTTTATGGGCGTGGGCCTGGGCCTGCTGATGGGCGCCTGCATCCAGTACCTCAATGTGCCGCCCTTCATTACCACGCTGACGGGCATGTTCTTCGCCCGCGGGGTTACCTCCCTGATCAGCCGCGAATCCATCTCCATCAAAAATGACATGATCAATGCCCTGGCGGGCTTCAAGCTCTACCTCAAATGGCCCAATGAAGCGGGGGAGTGGGTCAAGATCAAGCCTGTTGCCAGCATCGACCTCAATACCATCGTGTTTTTGGTGATGATCATCCTCGGCGCGGTCATCCTGCAAAAGACACGCTTCGGCCGCAATGTCTACGCCATCGGCGGCAATGAGCAGTCAGCCAAGCTGATGGGCCTGCCTGTTGCCCGCACCAAGGTGCTGGTCTATGGCTTCAACGGCCTGTGCTCGGTGCTGGCGGGCATTTCCTATACCTTGTATGTCAAATCCGGCTGGAACCTGGCGCTGCAAGGCGCGGAGCTCGATGTCATCTCCTGCTGCGTTATCGGCGGCGTCATGCTGTCGGGCGGTGTGGGCTATATGCAGGGCACGCTGCTGGGCGTGCTGCTCAAGGCGACGATCCCCGCCATCATCACCTTCAACGGCAGCATGAACTCCTGGTGGGCCAAGATATTCACGGGCATGCTGCTGCTTCTGTTCATCGTGATTCAGCGAGTGGTGGTTGCCTCGTCTGAACGAGTGAAGAAAACAGAGTAAGGGGAAAGCAACAGATAATGCGACAGGAAAAACGACCTGCCTCAACTGACGTTCTGTTCAAAGACGGATTTAAAGACTGCCAATTCTGCACCATAGGTCAGAAAAAAGTAACAAATGCCGCTTTATAAGGCCTGAACTTTTCAAAAATAAAATTACATCTCAATATCATGGGTATAATTCGTCAGGAGAATTCTTTTAGTTACTAAAGAACGCTCGTCG
>CAZVUU010000164.1:0-2813 GCA_964630465.1 uncultured Christensenella sp. | reverse complement strand
TGATGTAAAGGATGGGATATACGGGTCTTACTGCTGCACGATGCCCAGGGCTTCCAGCGCAGCCAGCACTTCATCGGCGTAGCTGCCGGTACCGTTGAGGTTCATCACCATGTCGCTGAACTGCTGGTTCGGGCGGCCCCTGTAATAGTTGGCATCAGTGCGCACCACGATCAGGCAGCTATCGCCGTCCACCTGGACGGGAATGTCAAAAGGCAGGGACTCGCTGTATTCGGCCATCAGCTTTGCGCGGTTGACGCTGGCTGCATCTTCGAACTGGTGCCAGTAGCGGAACCTGAACACCGAGGGCTCAGAGACCTTTTCCATGCTGACGCGGACGGTGCCGCCGGCCACCAGCACCTCGATGGTTCCGATGTTCCAGCCGTCCTCCGTCACCAGCGAATAATGGAAGCTGCCCTCCTGGGTCATGTCGATATAGACCACCCGGGCGGTGGTGCCGCTCAGCACCGGATTCACCTGCCCGCCCAGGGGCCCATATGCCCAGGTGCGCAAGCCGTAGGTATAACCGGCCGGGGCAAAGTTCTGAGATTTAGCCACCTCGCCGCACACGGTGCAGTACTGCACGCGCAGCCCCTTCTCTTTCAGGCTGGGCTCGCGTAGCTCCACCCACACGCCGCTGGGCTTATGTCCCAAGGCGGCCACGGTTCTCTCTTCCGTGTGCTTGGGATCAGTCTTGCAAGTGCGCTTCTCGGCTCCCTGCTGGGTGCAGTCCGGTTCCTTGACCTTCACCCAGGCGCCCCAGTCGTGGCCTTTCGCGGGAATGACCTGAGTTTCCACATGACTGCTGTCCCTTTGGCAGGTGACCGTTTTGGAGCCGGCTTCTGTGCAGGTGGCTTCCTTTGTCACGGTCCCGGCATTCCAATTGTGGCCAAGGGCTTTGACAGTCCGCTGTTCCTGTGTCTGGCAGACGCTGCAGGTACGAATGTCGGTGCCTGTCGTGGTACAGGTAGGAGCAACCTGCTCTTTCCATGCGCCCCAAGTGTGGGCCACCATATTCAAGCTGCGTTGCTCCTGTGTAGAGCACAGCGAGCAGGTGCGGGTTTCGGTACCGGTAGCCGTGCAGGTGGGCGCTTTTGTTGTTATCCATGCTCCCCAGTTATGCACAAGCTGCGCGCTTGTACGGGATTCCTGCTCCTGGCATACACTGCAGGTACGCTTGTCAACGCCGGTTGCAAAGCAGGTAGCAGGGGTTGAAGCTTTCCATTCACCCCAGGTATGGCCAAGACGCGCGATGGTCTTGTCTTCACGGTTGTTGGGCTGGGGGCAGTTGGCGGCTGAACATAGGCGGTATTCAGCGCCATCTTCCGTGCAGCTCGGGTCTTTGATTCTGATCCAATTGCCCCAAACATGGGTATGCGCTTCACCCGATGCGTGCACAGCTGCCATGCCAAGCAGCAGCATCGCTATCGCAAGCAAAGCCAACCATTTTTTGCTTCTCATCTTTGCTTTCTCTCCTTATTCTTTTTCATTGTTTTAATACCGAGAAATTGGATACCATTATTTTACTTATTCATTCTCAATATGTCAAATAAAAGGCGAAGGTTTGTCTTCATCATCCCGGCCTCTCCCCGATGCGTCGAAGGCCCGGTTCAGCGTAACATCGCCTGCATCCATGGCATGTTCATCGCTGATATCCCCCGCCGTCTCCATGATCGCCCGGCTACGGCCAGCGTTATAATGCTGTCGTCCGTCGCGAAGCACCCCTCCGCGAACAGCTCATACTCCTTGCTGCGGTGCTAGTTGAATCCAAACCGGGAATCGACGATATCGCTGACGATCACTCCGAGCATGGGGGTTTCCTTTGATGGCAGACCCTTTTCACCTGTGGCGGGTAGTTGGGGTTTCTGGGTGGTGATTTTGATACTGCGTATTTGGTTTACAATCGAACTTACAAGGATTTCTTGCGGGTTGCTTTGCCCGATTAACTCATCCTCTTAAATGATGTTTTTGTGCAGAATCCACCCTTAAAAGCTTCTTCTTAATGTGATATAATATATGGTAACTCTTGAGCCCATCGGCAGGAGACTAAAATATGAATGTTGATACTTTCCAAGGGACTCGACGTCAAAGGCTTGAGTATGTTCAAAGCAAGCTATCTCAGCTGAGACAGGAATTTGAAAAAACAAACGCTTCATTGCCTGCATCCAACAACGAGTTCATTCAACTTCTGGAAGAAAACCATTGTGCTAATTGGGTTTGTATTACCTGTGGAAATACGCCTTTTCGTCGTTCAGTGTATGCATTGGGAGAAAGGTTTTATGAATCCATGATTGAGCTTGATGAGGCTGAAGTCCTACCATATAGCAACATCTTGGAGTATGTTAATATTGGCATCTATTGTATCTCCAATCTTGTTCATCGTCAAAATCTTGCAGAGCGTTGGCAAATATCCAATATCTGATATCTGTAGGCACCAAGCAGTCTCAGGTATCTATAATGATGCGAAGTGTGTTCACGGAATTCATTAAATGATTAGCATCTCCATTTACGAGATTTTCAACCTATAAAAAAGCTTCCTAATCAGCAAAGAAGGGACCGTATTTTTCGCTGTTCAAGCCTATCCGGTACCATGGACATGGATAACCTCAGCTCCAAAAAGGCAATGAAGCTCTCAGTGTATTGCTTGTTCGTTCTCAATCGGAAAACCATATGAAAACATGTGTTGATCCCCGCATTTTTCATAGGAACAAGGCGCTCCGCCCCCGCGCTTTCCGGATGATATTTTGTTTATCTTACTCGGGTCCTGTTTAGCAGCTTATTATACTTCCTGACCCCCATGCAGATATCGGGCTTGA
>CAZVUU010000163.1:0-2855 GCA_964630465.1 uncultured Christensenella sp. | reverse complement strand
CCGCATCAAGCGACAAGGTGTTGCCTGCGGCACGGTAACGGCATAGGCCGCAGTCGCCTTCACACCGTCTCCAGTCTGTGCAGCCGCACTGCCCGTGCTTGCTGGCGTGGTAGTGCGTTCTCCAAATTGGGCGGTAGTACTCTTTGTAAACCTCTTCGGTCACGGGGATGAGTTCGCTGTTCAGTCGAATAAAATACTGTTTGTTTGTCATGAGATTGACTCCTTTCAAATTTGGAAGGAGCCTGAGCAAGCAGTCATAGCAAACAAAAAGGACGAACCTTAACGCATAGCTATAAAGCTACTTGTCAGGCTCGTCCGTCGTTTTTAATATCTGCCACCATTGGCGGCATTTGCGTCGTGCTCTGTTTAAGTACAGATTATGTTATTCAATTTTTCGGATGCCGATATCAGCCTTGCAGTGATGACACTTTTGATAGTAGTCGGCATCGTTGTAACTGGGGTCACTTGCTATAAAGGTCAGCGATTTAGTATGTTGTCCCGTATCAATGAGCCGCTCGAAGTGACAGGCGGGGCATGGCAGACGCTGGTGGACGTATAGTCTGCTGTGCGACTTCTTTCGTTTGGTCGCTGTGATTGCTGTTTGTGAGTTCAAAGACATCACCTCCCTATTCGTGCCTATGTCAGCTAACTTGCGAACATAGGGGTAAAAATAATGCGGAGAACCTTAAAACGCTGAGTTCTCCGCTGTTACTGGAGCAATAAGTTTAAATCGCGCAGTCTGTTACGCATGGCTGACTTAGACACCTGATAAACATCAGCCATACCTTGAATGAAAATATCGGAAATATGGACAGGCGTGAGTTCGCTGATGTTTACGCCGAGCCGCTCCGCCATCAGCATTTTGATGGTTGCCGCTGGCATAATAAGAGCCGCGCCGAGGCGGTTGGCTTGCCATTCTCGCTGCTCCTCGTCGGTCATCGGCGGTCTTTGCGGCCAGTCCTCGATGTAATAGACGGTACATTGAATGCGCGGGGTCTCTGTCCCCGGCTTCTTGTAGTAGAAGCGGGGATGTAGGATATAGTGTGAGCATTCGTGGATGATGGTGAAGCGCACCCGACCTTCGATTTCGTATTCGAGGACATCTTTGTCGATGAAAATCCAGCCCTTCTCAACATCGATAGGTTTCGGATTTGTGCGGGTCTCGTCCCAAACGATGAGTTTTCCGTCTTGGAAGCAGGTCAAACCTAAGGTTAGACCATCCTTGGATAGGTATGCAAAGTCGATAGTAGCCTCGCAGTAAAACTCGGCGAAGTGGTCTACGTCCATCGCCTGTGGTTTCAGCAGCAATGCTCCATCCTTATACTTCTTTAAGATTTCCTCGGCTTTCTTTTCAAGCCGCTCAGGTGAATAGCAGTGATGCAAACAAATCCCTCCCCTCGGCGATTATTCATCGTCGCCGACCTTTTTGTTGATAAGGTCGATGACTTCCTGCCAGCCTTCATCGGAGAGGTTACCGGCTTTTGCCCTACGAAGGGCAACGCGCGCGAGGTCTGTCTCCATGATGTATTCGGGTAAGTCGGGTGATACGGTCTTCTCGCGGGTCAAGGCAGCCATATCCAGCATCTTCTCCTTGTCCGCTCCATCGAATTTCAGTATGCGGGAAATCTCATCCAACTTTTTGTCGGGCGGGTAACGGCGACCTTTCTCAATGTCACTCATGTAAGCGGGCGCGATGTCCAATTCGGCGGCAAACCCGCGAAGGGTTATACCCAGAGCCTTGCGCCTTTCCTCTATGAACTTACCGAAAGTCTGTTCATTCTCGTTCATTTCGGTTCTCCTTTCAAGGTGTAAAATTGTATGCGAACTATATATGTTCGCTAACATAGTAACATTATACATCATCTGATATATGCTTGTCAATACCCGTACGCGAACTTGCGTACATTTTTTTCAAACAACTCGAACCGTAAGTCTCGACGGTGATGAAGTGTTGGTATTTGCATCCCAAAAGTAATTACTTTTACAACGATAAAAAATACTAAAATAGATTGTAAAAAAGATTGTAATTACAATCTATATATGTTATAATAATCGATAATATGAGCTTATTGCGTCCAGAGGAGGAAATGTAATGCCGGACAAAAAAACGGCACCGCCCAAGGTGCCTATAATGGAACACTTGAACATCGGCGAATTCAACCGAGGGCAATCCTCGCGTTTGATTCGTAATCTCGTTGAGAATGACAAGATTGGCCTTGTTCTTAGAAATGGTAAGCCTTTAGCTGTTGTAATCCCCTACGAACAATATCTGCTCAAGTATGCTGGAAAGGAAGAAGAGTAATGAGTATTAACATATCGGAGAAATCCAATTTTATATGGAAGATAGCCGACATTTTGCGCGGCGATTTTAAGCAAAGCGAGTATGGTGACGTCATGCTTCCGTTTACCGTACTTTGTCGCCTGGACAGCGTCCTTGCCCCAACTAAGGAGCGGGTTATGGAGATTCACCGCAAAGGGACGTATAAGACAGAATACGCAAAGTTGGCGGGGTTCAAAAGCATAACCGGCGGCCTGAAGTTTTACAACATTAGCGAATTCACTTTTGCCAAGCTGAAGGACGATGCCTCCAACATCGCCGATAACCTAACCGACTACATCAAAGGCTTTTCCGAAAACGCGCGGACGATTTTGGAGTCTTTTGACATATACTCGCAAATTGCCCGCTTAGACAAAGCAAATCTACTTTACCTTGTTGTGACAAAATTTGTGGACGACATCGACCTGCACCCTGACCACGTTTCCAACAACGAGATGGGGTACATTTTCGAGGAGCTAATCCGCAAGTTTTCCGAAATGTCTAACGAGACCGCCGGCGAACACTTCACCCCGCGTGA
>CAZVUU010000162.1:0-2857 GCA_964630465.1 uncultured Christensenella sp. | reverse complement strand
TATCCGTCCTTGCCAATGGATTTACGGGCTTGCCAAACAGACGGGACACGAGAAAACTATCCACCGACTTGAACAAACGCGGAGAAACATTATGCCCAACGAACTCACTTGGAAAAAGGCGATTGATAAAGTCCTCTCGGCATCCGCCACGCCTCTGCATTACAACGACATTACCGAGCGCATCATTGCGGAGGGGCTGCGGCAAAGCCTTGGGGCAACTCCCGCCTATACGGTCAACGCGTATATTACGAGCTCGATCAAACACGACGGCACCAGCTCCCCCTACATCCGCATAGCGAAGGGCACTTATTCGATGAAACCTGGCGGCGTTGCGCCTGTTGCCACCCGTGCACTTCCGCCCGAGCCAGATGAGGTAGAGGAGCAATACGAAATCATCACATCTTTTGGAATGTTCTGGCGTAGGGATGGGGTCGAGTGGGTTCAAACACCCAAATTGCTTGGAATGCAGCAGATCGGAGCCACCCCCGTTGATTTTTACAAACAACTCGGCATCTATCTCCTGTACGATGGGCGCGAAGTGATTTATGTGGGCCGCACCACGGATCGCCCTCTTGGCAAAAGGCTTTTCGAGCACACTGTTGACCGGATGTCCACCCGTTGGGATCGGTTTTCTTGGTTTGGACTTTTGCCCGTTTCAGATAAGGGGGAACTCGGCCCGATCCCTCCGACCTATGGATCGGACGCTTTGATTCCTGCGCTTGAAGCGATTCTCATTGAAGCCTTGGAACCCCGCCAAAACCGGAAGCGTGGCGATGATCTTGCCGCCGTGGAATATAGCCAGCGAATTGATCCGGAAATCCAGAAAAAGAAAATCAAGGCGTCGCTGGACGCGCTTTGATTAGACGGTGATACCCGTCGATCCCAGGTGTGGACGCAACCGTCTTCGCCAACTCCCTTTTCGCCTCGCCAAATATCACCTGATGACGCATCAGCCCGGTTCAAGCGCCTGAACCGCGTCCGTCACGGGGCGGAAGTCCACGCCGAGGGTTTCAAAATGCTTTTTACCGCATTTGATTTTCTGGTTTTCTGATGTGCGCCGCTTCTCGTCGTCCAGCGTGCCCTTGGTTTCGCGGACAAGATAAACCTTGTTGTCATGCTCGGCGACGATGGCCCAATCCGGGTTGTAGTCGCCGATGGGGGTCTTCACGATAAACCAGCGCGGCAGCTTGACGAACAGGCGCACATTTTCCATGCCATCCAATTGCTCGGCGAATTTGCGCTCCACCTCTGAATCGTAGGGAATGAAGTCGAAAACGGTCTTGTTCTTGCTTTGCACGGCATACAGATTCGCCAAGTAGGCTTCGACTTCTCCCTCTTCGAAAAGCCGCATCTCGTATTCCTGCCCGGCGATCTTCTCGTATTTGATGCCGTCCACGATCAGGCCGTGGAGGGTGCGGTTGATGTGCTTGGCGGCTTCCGCCATGAACTCTTGCGGATTGACGGGGAAGTCCGCCAGCCGCCCCGATTCTTTCAAGATGCGGACGAGCGTATGCCGCGTCAATTCGGTCTCGCGCTGCAGGAAAGACAGGATGTCGGGAAGGGCTTTGGCCTTGGGAGCATCTACGACTTTGGCCTCCAGAACAGGCCCGCCCTGGATGCCGGCCTTGGTCAGTTCAAGCCCTTCGCGGGTAGTTGTGATGCGGACGGGCCGGATCCCCTCCATGTCTTTGATCGCCTTGGCGGCGCCCTTGACCAGTTCCTCCGTATCGAACTCAACGGAATAACTGGTTTTCTTGTTGATGCGGTCCCACAACTCCTTGAAATCCTCCGTCAGCGCGACTTCCTTCTTGAAGCGCAACGGCTGGCGCTTGCGCGCATCCACGATCCGGTTCTTGAAGATATACCGTTTCATTTCATCAAGCACCGGCCCCGTCATGGGCGCATGTTCGGGAGCCAGTTCCAGAACGAAACCTTTACGGGAAGGATCGAACTTGTCTTGGATGTCGCCCTTTTCGTCCAGATACCCTTTGGCCTTGAGATCTTCCCATATTTCGGCCGAGGCCTCTTGTCCGATGGGCTTCTCCTCGCCGCCCTCCGGCACGGGCTTGATCAGGCGCGCAAAGGCGGTCTTTTCGATCCGGCCAAACTTGATCTGGCAATCCCGCTCCATGTCGTCCTGCAGACCACGGGCATATTCTTCAAAACTTTCGCCGGCCACCACGGTAAGCCGATTGATGGAATCGTCATACACCCGTTCACCGTCTTGGTTCACCGGCAGGCGCAGCCCTCGGCCGATCGTCTGACGCCTTTCCCGTTCGGTTCCCATCTCCCGGAGGCTGCACAGTTGGAAAACATTTGGATTGTCCCAACCCTCTTTGAGCGCCGAGTGGCTGAAGATGAAGCGCAGCGGCACCTCCGGCGAAAGCAGCCGTTCCTTGTCGCGCATGATCAGGTTATAGGTGTCCTCGTCATCCTTGCTGTCTCCGCGCGTATCCTTCACCACGCCCTTTTTGTCCTGCGAGAAATAGCCATCGTGGAGCTCCTCGACCGGGTGCGAGAAAACTCCTTTGTAAAGCGGTTTGGAGGTCAGTTCGGCAAAGGCTTCTTCAAACCATTGGGCGATTCGCCCCTTTTGAGGCGTTCCGTCGTCCGCATAGGTCCGATAGTTCGAAACGCGGTCGATGAAAAACAGGGAAAGGACCTTCACGCCCTTGTCCTGCATTTTGATTTCCTTTTGGAGATGGCGTTCGATGGTCTCGCGGATTTGCGCCTTCATCACTTCTTCGGACAAGCCGCCTTCTTCCTGCCCCAGGCGGATCATTCGGCCGCTGTTGAATTCGATGCGCTCCAACCCGGGCTCGGCGCTGATATTCGTGACGATGAACCCGTTTTGATA
>CAZVUU010000161.1:0-2897 GCA_964630465.1 uncultured Christensenella sp. | reverse complement strand
GTGACTGTGAATATTCGGGGAATGTCCATGCGATGGCTCCTCAGGAAAACATTGGGGTCACGTCTGAATGGCGCTTACTTAAGCCCCTTTTAGGACGATTTTGGTTGATGGATGTTCGGTTCATCAAAGCGCCGTTTTGTCACCCCGGGCAACAGCACCAGTAAGGCTGTCTGGCTCACTGTGTACAGCCGGCTGAGGGTCGCTTTAATTCGTCGGTTGGCGGCGATAGCTTGGTAGACAGCCGTGGCTTGCTCTCGGGATAAAGCGATGGTGACGGTCTTTGCCCGCACCTTACGCGTCCAGCTATACGTGACACGGCCCGTCGCTGACTTGGGGGCTATGCGGTTAAGCGATCCCTGGAGGAGCCAAGGCTGCCGGCCCAGATCCTGGTCCAAGCGCCGGTAAGCAGCCTGCAAATCCCGCCGCACCGCTGCCGAACAGCACATCTGGCCCGCGGATGGATTACCCGAAGATTTTACTTGTGGTTTCATAATAATAAGTATACATACTCTTTATGAAAAACACAACCCCGTTCTTTCCCGGCTTCCACCGTCTGCTCTTCGGTCGAACTCGTCGTTCGCCCCAACAACAACTACAGGGCCAGGCGCTGGCGCTCAAACAGGCGACTTTGTGCCAACTCGGCGAGGTCTGCGCACCATGGGTGCCGGCCCGACTGCTCAAGCCTCCGGCGCGGGGCGCTCACAGCCGCCGACGCCTCTTTCCCCAAGGTCTGACCTTCTGGGCCTTCCTCTCGCAGGTGCTTTCCCCTGAGAGTCCCTGCCGCGAAACCGTTCGCAAAGTCCAAGCCTGGTATATCAGCCATCGCCAATCCCGGCCCGGTTCCGGCACCGCCGCCTATTGCCGCGCCCGTTCCCGTCTCTCGCACGACACGTTGCTGGATATCCATCGGCATACGGCCGTCGAGTTGCAGCGGCGTGTTACCCGCGAGCAACTCTGGTGCGGTCGACGCGTCAAAGTCGTCGATGGCACCGGGGTCTCCATGCCCGATTCCCCCGCCAATCAAAGGGCTTTCCCGCAACCTTCCAGCCAAAAGAAAGGCTGTGGCTTTCCCGTCGCCAAGCTGGTCGGATGTTTCTGCCTGGCCAGCGGCGCCTTGCTGCACTGGGCTGAAGGTACTCTGCACACTCATGAAAGCAAACTGTTTCGCAAGCTCTTTGCCTTTTTCCTCTCCGGCGATATCGTGCTCACCGACCGCGGCTTCTGCTCCTATGTCCATATAGCCATCCTGTTGCGGTCCGGCATCGACACGGTCATGCGCCTCCATCAGGCTCGTCCCAAAGACCTGCGCAAAGGCAAGCGCCTGGGGCCGAACGACCGTCTGGTCACTTGGCAGAAACCCAAACAACGCCCCCGCGGCTGCACCGCCATGGACTGGCGCCGGGTGCCCGACACACTCACCCTGCGATTGGTCTATGTGTCCGTCATTGTGCCCGGTTTTCGAACTCAGTCCCTCGTCGTGGTTACCACGCTTACCGATCCCATTCGTTATCCCGCCGAAGACCTGGCCAAACTTTATCTCCGGCGATGGGCCGTTGAACTGTTCTTCCGCGATATCAAGATCACCCTCGGAATGGACGTGCTGCGTTGCCAAACCCCCGCCATGGTCCGCAAGGAAATCATCATGCATGCCATCGCCTATAATCTCATCCGCGCCCTCATGCAACAAGCGGCTATCCTCTACTTCTTACCCATCGAACGGCTGAGCTTTAAAGGCACGGTTGACACGATCCGCCAGTGGTCCGACACGCTCAATGCCGCCCACTCCCGACCGCGCGAGCAAATGCGCCTCTTTAACCAACTGCTCCATATCCTTGCAGAAGACCGCGTCCCATACCGCCCGGATCGGGCCGAACCCCGCGTCCGAAAACGTCGCCCAAAAGCTTATTCTTTGATGACCCATTCACGCCGCGATTATCAACTCGACTGGGTATCCTAATATGTGCTTAAGTAAGTGCCATTCTGGTCAGATCGTACAGCAGCACCGTACGCTCCAGATTAAATAAACTGCTTTGGCGCTCACGCAGATGTCTTTCGATCTCGCCCTGCCGGGCCAAAAGCAGATCGCTAACCCGATAAAAGCGATCATCGCCCGCCCCGCGCAACTGGTTGCCCATTAGTTCCGGCAACCCTGTACGCCGATACCAGTCCATCAAACTGTGCTCGCTGGACGGTTCGGCCAGCCGATTGATCGCCGAAATCGCGGCCGCCTGACTTTGACTGCGATTGAAACCCAGCACACTCAACAGTTCCGGCATCCCCAGCCGTTTCCAAATCTCCCAACCCAGCAGAACCGGCCCCAGCTCCGCAGTGTCGGTATGACTTACCGCTTCGGCTCGCACCCCGTCGATGACCTCTTCCGTACAAGGCGGTTTGGCAAAAGGCTTCCATCGCCCCTCGCTACCAACTTGACGGACAATCCTGTCGACCCACTGTGCGTGAACTTCGCTCAAGTCCCGAGCCAACAAAACCTCCCGTCCGTAAAGGCGATCTTCAACGGCTTTGGCCAGCGTTTTCCAATCCGCACGCTCAATCGGCGCGTTACCCAGCGATGCTACCACGCGATGCCGTGATCGTGCCGTATCGTCCCGGTAAGACTCTATCAATCTGAGTACCTGTCCGGACCGCGTTGTCTTGAGTCTGAAAAACATGACCAAAGATTACCGCGCAGCGCCGTGACCGTCAAGGAGGGGCAAACATTTATGGGCACTACAAAGCAATCTCCGAATCATATATCAACGACTTACAACGAAAAACGCCCTCAAATGGCCTCTTTTTGACTAAAATCTCAGAGGGGGTGCGAAACTTGGGTTAAGTTCAAGTGCAATGTGCCTGAACACAGCGAAAAATGTGTTGTAAAATCGAAAATGGACATTTAG
>CAZVUU010000160.1:0-2918 GCA_964630465.1 uncultured Christensenella sp. | reverse complement strand
GCGCCTCTGTGTCTCTGTGCGCTCTGTGTGAGCCGTCCCCCTTCCCCCCGTCCTTTATCCATGAACAAGATAATCTTTGAAAGCAGTAGAAGAATTCACCCTCAGCAAGCGATAAAAACAGGAGCTTCCCGAATCGAGGAAGCTCCTGTTTTTATTGTATTTCCTTTATCTGTTCAGGCTTGCGTACAGGATGGCGGTGCCCCAGCTCCAGTAGAACTGCGGGAAGTAGCCCACCAGATCCGCATCAAACAGGTCGTAGTAGGTGTTTGAGTACAGCGGGATCAGCGGCAGCACCTCGCTCCAGTACTGCTGGAACTCCATCCAACGGTCCAGATAGGCGGCGCGGTTGCCGGGCTGGGCGGCTGTGATGTTTTTCGCCAGCTCCTCCAGCTTCTTATCCTGCAGACCCGAGGTATTCATCGTCCCCTGGTATTGGTCGCCCACCAGGTAGGTATTCGAGGGATCAAACAGGTAGGAGAAGTTTGAGCCCATGAACATCACGTCAAACGCTCTGGCATCCTGCCGGTAATACTGCCGCAGCGCGCGGTCAAAGGGCAGCCTGGCGATCTCGAGCCGGCCGCCGGCCTTGCTCAGGCTGTCTGTCAGCATCTGCGCCATCATATTGCCTGCCTTGTTGTCGTCGGTCAGGGCCATATTCAGCACGAGGGGCTTGTACTCCTGGTCAAACAGCTTGTGGCGCAGCTTGCCCTCACCGGCTTCGTAGGCATTGCCCTCTTCATCAAAGGCCCAGCCGTCCTGCTCGAGCATCTCCTCTGCCTTCGCGAGATCCAGGGTGTAGTCCTGCATCTGCTCAAGCTCCTGCTCCTTTTCCTGGGGCATCCACTGGCCCAAGCCGTAGTAACCGTAAATGCGCTCGCCGTATCCGTTAAGGAAGTCGCGGGGCAGCACCTCGTAGTCGATCATATAGCCCAAAGCCTGCCGCAGCGCCAGCGAGGAGGGGATCTCCCGCTCCGCCGCGATCGCCAGGAAGCCCGAGCCCGTCCGCGGGTAGGGCACCGCGCTGTGCGCGCCCGCCTCTGTCAGCGCGGCGCTGTCGTCGATCACCTTGCCCTCGGTCACTTTATTGACCAAGTCAACCGTGCCCTCGGACAGCTCCTTGATGATCTCCTCGTTCTTTACCTGACGGAAGAGTATCTTTTCGATCACGGGCACCTGGCCTTCATAGTTGCCCAGGTAGTAGGGGTTCTTTTCGAAATAAGCCTCATGCGCCGCCGCGTCATATTTAGTCAGCCGGTAAGGGCCCGAGGTAACGGCCGGGTAGGTCAGATAGCCGCCCTCGCCCAGCAGCGTGCCACGGAGCACATCGGCCGTAAACTCGCCCTCGATGTAGGCGCCTTCGCCGTCATCCTTGATTTCGCTGCCGGGCAGCAGCACCGCGTAGGGCAGAGGATTTGCGTTGATATAGTTCAATTCAAAGTAATAGGGCAGATTTTCCGCCGTTACCGTCACGGTGAAACTCAGCTCGCTCAGCAGCCTGATGCCGCCGAAGGTCTCGCTCTCGCCCGACTGCCAGGCCGTAAAGCCGTCCAGATAGGTGCGGGCGGTCGATACGCCTGCCAATTGCGCGATCTGCGGCGAGGTCATCAGCAGGAAGTTGAACACGTAGTCCTTCGCCGTGATGTCCGAGCCGTCGCTGTACTTCAATCCGGGGTTCAGGGTGACGGTATACACCCTGTCGCCGTTTGCCTGGGTGGCCGTCTCAAGCGAGCGGACCACCGTCTCATTTACCTGGTAATTTCCCGCGTTCGTCCAGGATACCAGGGGATATTCATGAAGGATGGTGCGCACATCGATGTCCGATGAATTATTGCCCCATAGTTCAGAGAAAAAATTGCCGTTCATCATGGTCGTATGGCCGACCACCAGGGTGCCGGGGTCTCGCAGTGCGGCCGGGGTTTCCTGCGCCAAAGCAGGTGTCAGGGAGGCCAACAGCAGCATAGCCGACATCAACAGCACGAGGGTTTTTTTCATTGCTTTATCTCCTTTTCAGCCTTGATCATGAGGTCGGTACCGGCAGGCAGGACGCCTGCCGGTACGTTTTCGTGCTTATTCCAGTAAGTCAGCAATGTTGCTGATGGCTGCGCCAAGGTCATAGGGCGGGATTCCTCGCTCCGGAGGCGCCCAGGTCGATACGACCGTTTCTTCGTCTTCCGCCGGGTCATCCGGATACTCGGGGCTGACAGCGGTGACAATGTTCAGCACGTAGCCGCGCTCCAGATCAGCCGCTGTGACCCGATATTCATAGGTCAGGGTCCAGGTTTCACCGACCTGCAGGTGGCCGTCGGCAGTGATGCTCTCATGAAGCGTCATCTCCGCAAAGGGCACCAGGGTATCTTTGATCTCGATGTTGGTCATCGTGACGTTACCGGTATTGGTCAATGTCACCGTGTAGGTAAGCAGGTTGCCGATATCATCGAAGTCTCTCTGACCGGATATCTTTTCAATGGTCATCGAAGGCTTCTTGTCCGCAGGTGTTTCTTCTTCGTCCTCTGTCGGCGGCAGCTCCGGCTCGTCCGGGTTGTCCGGGTTCTCGGGCTTGGTCACCGACACCTTGTTCAGCACACTGCCCGCGTCCAGGTCGTCCTGCGTCACGGTGTAGGTGTAGGTCAGTGTCCAGGTCTCGTCCACATCCAGGTGACCGTCGCCGTTCTCATCGCCTTCCAGGGTCATGTCAGCGAAGGGGACCAGCGTATCGCTCACCACCAGGTTCTTCAGGGTGATGTTGCCGGTGTTCTTAATGACCACCGTGTAGTGCAACTCATCGCCTACCGCGTCGTAGCTCTCCTCCGTCGCGGTCTTCTCAACCGTCGCGGAAGGTTTCTGATCCGCGGGGACTTCTTCCTCGTCCTCTGTCGGCGGCAGCTCCGGCTCGTCCGGGTTGTCCGGGTTCTCGGGCT
>CAZVUU010000159.1:0-2944 GCA_964630465.1 uncultured Christensenella sp. | reverse complement strand
TCTTCTGTCAATGCTGTGTTTAAGGCTGGCTTTTGATACGATTACATCCGTATCAATATCGCTTACATGAATCAAAGCGTTTCCGTCACTGTTTGTTTTGCCAGCTTTTTTTACTCTGTCGATAGCCCTTTCAACGATAGCTTTTCTCGTCTCTTTTGAGGGTTCAAAATATTCTGAATCGTCGACAGTCGTCAACTGCATATCCGATTTTGATGTAAGTGATTCATACGAATAGTCTCGTTCGGAAAACTTTTTGTTGACATTTTCGGAATTATTGGATATACTATGTGTGTAGTTATCGTCCGAGTCGGAAGTTGACCCCAGCAGAGAGTTGAGGTGCTTGCCGTCATTGACGGTAACTCTTTTTATGGTCGACATTCCGTAGAAAGTTACCCTGTTATCGCTCTTCAGCTATCTTAATTGCCCTTCTAACCTTATAATACGATTCCTTTTCTTCTTGAGAATAGATGTACCACTCCGGCCTTTCCCAATAATCGCTTGGAACAAGTCCGCTCTCCTTTAGATTAAGAATACTAATGTCGTCTTTATGATTTGGGGCTGTGTGTTGAATTCTCCAAGAGATATCGTTTGTGTATCCCGCATTCCTTGCCGTTTCGTCGACCATAGCTTGTAGCCTGTCCTTATTTTTCTCAGGGTCTTTTGCAAGCTCAAGATACTCCAAATCGCGTTCCGAAAACTTTTTATTGACATTTTCGGAATTGTTGGATATACTGTTATTGACATCGGTATGGACGGGGATGTCGGAAGACTCCCCAATGCTAATCTTTCTTTTTGAAAGATTAAGTCCCAAGCCGATGTCTTCTTTTATTCTTGAAATATCATATAAATATTTCTTACCATCAGAGGCGTTTCGTATCACCAGTTCAACACTATACGCTTTGATTTTTTCTTTCAATTCAAAAGCAAAAACAGAATCGTAACGGTAAAATCCGTACTTTGCGTCCTTGTTGTTTGTGTGTTCTGTCTTTTCCCATCTCCTATTGGTTGCAATTTCAATCATTTCACCAAGAACTGTTGCAGCTTTATTTTTAGCCGTTAACAAATTCTTGTTATAGTGTAGCAAGTGTTTTTTATAATTCGATTGTGTGTATTCTCCGGGCAAGTCCTTTCCAATATAAACCTTTTTGCCGCTTTCAATGATTATATACGCTTCTCCGATATGTTCTGCAATATAATTAGCAACCACGATATGTGGCTTTTGACTTTCATGCCCGGCAAATATATCTTCTTCCGCCCAGATGTATTTTTCGCCATTTGGTGTTGTTCTTACGGAAAATACAGCATTTCCATCGCTTTTGATTTTTGTCTCCGCATTTGTTCCGATCTCCGTCTCTGCGTTATAATTCCTCGCTGCCTGCACAAGCGCGTCGTCCCAAATCTTTTGCAGCTCGTCGGCGTACCTCAGAATTGCCTTTGCTTCTTCTGTGTTCGCCTCAACGCCCTGAAAAGCCTTTTTAACTGCGTTTACAAAGTTCTTGATAAAGTTCTTGACGCTGTTGAAAAGGCTCTTGTTTTCCCTTGCGAGAGCTTCTACTGCCGCTGAATCCTTGAGCATCATTTCGCAGCCGTCGGCGATAACCTCGTCGAGCGCGGCCTCGTATGACAGCTCAGTGCGCTTTGAATTGGCCTGTTTCGCTGCCACAAGGTCTTCTATGCTCTTGCCCTCAAAGCCTGTCAGCTTGGACACCATAAAGTCACGCAGAGCCTTGTATTGCACAGTGGAGTTTTCGCTGATAAAGTGTGTCAGTTCGTGCGAATCTGTGCGCAGTATGGCGTAATCTCCGACATCAAGCCCGTATTTACCGGCGTTCAAATCAATCCTGATAGTATTGGTCTTTGAATCATAACTGCCGTTTTCATAATTTGCATAGCTGCCGCTTTCGTCCGCTGTAGATTGAAAGAAGACAAAATTGATTCCGGAAGCTGTTGCGTGTGTCAAGAATCTTTTTTATCGGCTCCATAGCCTCAATTTGCAACAGCCTTTTATCTGCCGCCGAAAGCATACTGCGAAAAGCATCTGCTTTTTTATACAACGGCTTAAGCTGCGTTCGGTCTGTGCCTTTTGTGAACGCGATATCGTGAATCTGCCTGCTGACTTCGGATAATTGAGTCTCAATATCGTTATACTTGTCCAAGTCTTTCTTGTATATTTTGAGCCTGTTTTGGTCAGCCGCCGAAAGGTTCTCGGCGTGCTCAAGGGCGTTCACAAGGATTTGACGGTTTGTGTATTCGGGGGTTGTGCGGTCTTGAAACTTTTTGTTGACATTCTCGGAATTGCCGGGTATACTGTCAGTAGAGGTTGATTCGTTAACAGCGGTCGGATACTCATACAGCCGATCCCTAACTTGCGAGCCGGCCTCTTTACTATACAAAACTTCAGATTTTTGAATAAGGTTAGATATGTAGTTTGATTTCGCCCCGAACACGGTGATTACCAGATTGTAGTTGCCGTGTTTATTATTTACTTTTTTGACAGTGTCAAACTCAATTGAAATAACAGCTTTGTTCCCTTTCGGCGTTGCCATTTCAACAATTTCGTTTATTCTACCATTCTCAAGACGCAAAATACGATCTGGATTTTTCATTATTTCCGGTAACCTTTTCATAATCCAAGCATCAATATTATGATAATGTCCTTTCAATGTTCCGCTTTCATTAATTGCAAGATAGAGAGTCTCGTAACTGATTATCAACGGTAGGTCAGACATTTCGGAAAACTGCGTTACTATCTCTGGTGTATGATTGCTGACTAAAATAAATTGATTTCTCTTTGTGTCAAACGTACCGTTTTTTACGGCATCCACCTGTTCGCTAAATGATTTTCTTTCGTCAAATTTTATGTCCGCGTCCGATAAAGAAACGGCGTTACCTTTTTTGGGTTCACCGCTTGCGTTATAATTCCTCGCTGCCTGCACAAGCGCGT
>CAZVUU010000158.1:0-3006 GCA_964630465.1 uncultured Christensenella sp. | reverse complement strand
TTAGAATGTGCAAAATATGGAGAAGTGCTAGACGGATTCTGATGTTTCAGGCCTATTCTGGGCAAAATATGGAGAAGTGCTAGTTTTTTTAGTGTAAATTCTGTGTTTTTACTAGCACTTCTCGACTTTTTGCTCACAAAACGCTTTTTTAATGTTTTTTTCCTAGCACTTGTCGGATTTTTGCACATTTGCTAGCTTCTTCTCTTGCACAAGTCAATATATGAATGATCGATCACCATGCGCGGATCATGCGGACTGATTAGATTTGGTGTGAAATGTAACGCCCTTTTGCAAGGATACTCTGGACGATACTCGGATTGTAACGAGCAAAGGTACTGTACTGATATAAATAGTACAGTGCCTTATTGCGTAACTAGTTAGATTTTATTGTGTAGGTGAAATTAAGCACCGATAGATGGTGTGGCACCCGCATCAGCATTCTCTGTGAGCGTCAAATAGAGCCTGACATTTAAAACAAGTTGAAAAAGTTGTACAATTTTCCCAACAAGGTTGAGAAAGTTACAAAGAGTTCAAAAAGTTGTATTACAAAATGAACTTTTTCTAACACTTTCCAACAAGTAAGACCAAGGAGGGAAAATTGTGTGGATATAGCTAAAATCACAAATGACTTTCGCCTGTCCGAGTGGCTCCAGGTCATGAAGGAGCATAAAGTCAGTGGTATGACCGTTAACAACTTTTGTAACTCTCGCGGAATCAGGCGTCATTCCTTCTACTATTGGCAGCGCAAGCTAAGAGAGGCGGCCAGCAGCGAAATTTCGGAGCGTACCGAAGCTGATTTGGCTGCCCCATCAGGCTGGCTGCAACTCAAGCAAGAGAATGATTCCGAAGATACGATAGAAGTCACAATAAATGGGTTTTCCATAAACGTAAGTATTGATACGAACCCTGAGTTACTAAAGAAAGTCTGCTCTATCCTGAGGACAGTCCAATGAACTTCAACGATAAACCGGTATACATATGCTGCGGGGCCACAGACATGAGAAAGCAAATCAACGGCCTTATGACCATAGTAAAAGACAATTTCTCCCTAGATCCATTTGATGAAGCCCTTTTCGTTTTCTGTAACAAAAACAGAAACCGTATCAAAATCCTTGAGTGGGATGGTGATGGCTTCTGGCTCTACTTTAAGCGCTTGGAGCGTGGTCGCTTTCGCTGGCCGGCTGCCGGTGATGAAGAAACTCTTAAGCTAACTTCCAAGGAATTGTCCTTTTTGATCGAAGGAGCCAAGCTTGAAAAGAAGCTAAAAAGAGAGGAAGTTATTGAACGCAAATTCGCCTAAAGATATTGATATTTCAACGCTTTAGTGATACAATTGATACATGAAAACAGAAGAAATATCAAGGGAAGAATTCCATAAAATCCTCACTGAAAAGGATGCAATCATTGAAAAGCAACAGCAGCAAATTGACTGGCTAATGTCTCAGTTTAAGTTGCTTAAGCAAAAGCAGTATGGCGCTTCCAGTGAAACCATCGATAGTGACCAACTCAGCTTATTCAACGAGGCAGAAGCCTCTTCTGATTTTTCCAAGCCTGAACCAAGTTTCACAGAAGTCAAGGCTCATTACCGCAAAAGGACCAGACTGACTACTGATAAACTCCCTGATGATTTACCGATTGAAATCATAGAGCATACTCTGTCGGAAAAAGATGCCCACTGTAAATCCTGTGGCCATGAGCTTCATGTTATGGGCAAGGAAACAAGAGATGAACTTAAGATTATCCCGGCCAAGGCTGTTATCAAAAGGCATGTGCAAAATGTATATTCATGTCGCAACTGCGAAAGGACATCTGATAGGGTAGCTATTGTAAAGGCTGATATGCCAGAACCTGTGATCAAGGGCAGTTTTGCTTCACCTGAGTCCTTAGCCCACATAGCAGTCCAAAAGTACACCATGGCTCTGCCCCTTTACAGGCAAGAGCAGGAGTGGAAACAAAAGGGTATTCAGCTAAGTCGACAGACCATGTCCAACTGGCTATTAAAAGCCGGAGACGATTGGCTTTCTCCTATCTACGAAGAGATGAAAAGGCAGCTTTTATCTTGTGAAGTGCTTCATGCTGATGAAACCACAGTTCAAGTCTTAAATGAGCCGGGGAAAAAAGCCCAGCAAAAGAGCTATATGTGGCTTTACCGAACTAGCGGCGATGCTAAAAAGCACATAATCCTTTATGAGTATCAAAAAGACCGAGGTCATGCAAGGCCAAAGGACTTTCTTAAAGACTTCAGAGGCTATCTGCACACAGACGGCTATAGCGGCTACCATAAACTGCCTGATGACATTATCATCGTTGGCTGCCTGGCCCATGTCAGGCGAAAATTCTTTGAAGCCTACAGTACTCTAGCTAAAGATAAAAAAGAAGATTCACCCTCAGCAAAGGGCATAGCCTATTGTGATGCTTTATTTAAACTAGAAAGAGAATTTGCTAGTCTAAGCCATGAAGAACGGCTTAAACGACGTAAAAAAGAATCTAAGCCTATATTAGAGGCATTTTATGAATGGGCTGATTCTCTTAAACCCTTACCACAATCTTTACTTGGCACTGCTAGCAGTTATGCAAAGTCTCAACGGAAATATATATACAACTTTCTTTTAGATGGGCGACTTGAGATATCCAATAACAGGGCTGAGCGTAGCATTAAGCCTTTTGTGATTGGCCGAAAAAACTGGATGTTCTCAGTTAGCACGGTAGGTGCTAAGACCAGTGCTATGTATTACAGCCTACTGATTTCAGCCAAAGAAAATGGCCTGAATCCTTATGAATATTTGGTTTATGTCTTTGGCCAAGCTCCTAATCTAGGCAAGGACGGTTATGTAGCTAAGTTATCAGACCTGCTTCCTACAAGCGATAATCTGCCCAAGGAACTTTATGTTCCAAAGTCAGAAAAGCTAAAACAGGAAGTCTGCCCTTGGGATGAAGTTTAATTCAAGTCAGGCTCTACTTGACGCTTACGATGTGTAAAAATAAAGCCGAAAAGTAATCAAGACA
>CAZVUU010000157.1:2698-3129 GCA_964630465.1 uncultured Christensenella sp. | reverse complement strand
CGCATGTTGTTTGGAAAGAAAACACATACCGTTTGCGTCTTACCACAAATAATCGCCAGATTAATTATGACGACCCTGTTGACTTGCAAAAATTCGAGAATCTCGTTGACTATCACGTCGAGGCTCGCCAGTGGAATTATGATCCGACTATTGGTTATACAGCGCCGACTGGCGCCTGGTATAATTATAACAGCATCAGCCTTCCGAACGGCGTTTATAGTCTGAGGGTTGTCGTAAGTAAACAGGGGGCAAGCACCCCCATGGTGACGTTTACTCATGGCGGTTGTTATTGTTTTAATGAGGTCGCAAATGTTGCTTGGACAAACCCGAATAATCCTGCAAGCAATGATCTTGAAATCACAGCCAGTGGTTCCGGCTTCAAAGTGTATCCCGAAGAGACGCTGGATACGGCAACGGGTATCGTTGGTCCG
>CAZVUU010000157.1:0-2688 GCA_964630465.1 uncultured Christensenella sp. | reverse complement strand
TCTGTAACAGTAGCATGTCCTTTCCCGTCGGATTTGCAAGGTACCGTGCATATTGATTGGTTCGATCCGAATAATTCTATTGGAAGTACAAAAACGCCGTCTGTTACGAACAATAAAGCGGGTAGTATTCGCGACAATCATGGCACAATTCTTTCTTTGGCGCCAAAAACCTTGACTTTCAACCAGAACAATGTTGTCCATAGGATTGCCAAACTGAATATTGGGAATGCTCATGCCGGTGATAATTACATCATCGCAGCTCATCCGAATTCAGGAGTCTTGCAGGAAGCGGTAATTGACCCGTCCAGCAATATCTCTGTCCCGGTAGAAACTCAAGGGAGTGGCGGTAGTCCGTCTGGTGGCTCTGGAGGGGCACAAGCCATTCCGTTGGACAAATCTCCGACGCTTACTGTCTGGAGAACGCTTTGGACAGAAAGAGATCAGGTGACAGTGCCACCTGCTTATCCAGAGGCAGGGTTGCCGTTAATTAATGGAGTTGTCGCAACAGAACTTGCGAGAGCTTGCGTTGATGTGAAGGAATACTTGCCAAATCAAAATGTAAATGTCGTAGGAGAATTCTTTAGACCAGCGTGGTCTACAGATGTTAAGAATCAATATTCTGCGGCTAGTAATTCATTTGAGCCGTCAAATACTTTTTGGACGGTATTGATGATTGGGGCTTTCAAACATGTGAACGGATATTGGGGGTCATTCAACGAGAATATGGCTTTTGTTTACAACTCTCAGATAGATTCTGATTTCCAGGACCAGGGTGAGAGGGTTAGTGCAAGGCAGGTGGTTGCTCTCCATGAGCTTGGTCATGCATTTGGTTTGGACGATATTGAGGAAAATGATACGTCAAATCCGGGTTACGAGACTGTAATGATGATCTGCGACGTAGATGACCTGCTTGAATATCAATCTTTCTCAGTTTCTCAGCTTCAAACAATACAATCGCAGCAAAAGCCTCAATAACGATGATTTCTGGAGAGTATTCTGAGCGGAGCTACTATAAGGCTCCGCCTTCTGCAGAATTTTCACTGAGCACAAAAGGAAATAGCTATGAAACATATTATAACAGCGCTTGTGTTGACCGTCTGTATGTCGACGCTCGCATTAGGCGCCGAACTGATCGAATACGTTCCGACTCCTGGCGAGTCGGCAACCGTCGCTTCTCCGACTCAAGAGGATGATTCGACTGGATTTTCAGTCGAAATTTTCCCGAAAGAGATTTACCTTGGGGATACGATTTATCTCACCCTCTATTACGAAAATCGATCAGACGAGAAAACGGCGGTCTCGTCTGGCAGAGACGATTATTGGTACGGACAATTCATCCTTTCGTCGCCGTCTCTCGAGGGCGATTATCGCTGGATCCCGGAATATCGCACGAGCAGAATGAATAGACGCGCTGGAGTCAAGAAAGAGATCAAGCCCGGTGAAAAATATCCCGTTCTAACAACCGCCCTTGAATTTCCCCCGTTGGAAGATTGGAACGCTCCATTTTGGCAGGAATTGAAGGCGACGATTTCAGAAGAAGGGATTGTCTGCAAACTTCAGGTCTCCTATCGTAGCGCGAACCTTGAGCATGACGTCCTCGTCAAGCCGCGGCCCGCGAACGAGACGGCGCTTCTGGACCAGTGGCTCAACGACACGCCGGAAACGCAGGCGCCTCTGGTCGAGCGTACGCGTAAAGTTCCGTATACGGGTTTTCCGGCAGCCAGCGGCAAGAGCAATATCTCAATAAGACGGTGGAAATATGAGCCTTGGCTGTTCATTCGGCTCGGTAATCGCAAGCCTGCCGACCCGAACAATCCGACGACGCTGGAAGGGTGGCGCGACCTGGAAGCGAGTTTGACGCCGTCGACGATGCGCGATGAAATCCGGTTCACGAGGCTGCAGCTGGAGTACTACGCCGCCGCCGCCGGACAAGCCGAGGCTGCCGAAAAAGCCAAGTTGGAGTTTGTCGACTGGCTGAAAAGCCTTCCGGAAATTCAGCGAACGGTCATGACGAAGTCTCTCGTTTCCAAGCAGTATGATTTTTACGAGAAGGCGCCCCTTCGCGCCGCCAATCGCGAACTCATGCGAGCCCTTTACGATATACTCGACGTGGGGAGTCAGGGGATTGTCTGCAATTTTGAAAGCATTAAGTACAACGACCGAACGTTGACGCCTCCGCCGGGCGTCAAGGTGACACGCCCCTTTATGGACGTTGTAACGCCGACGCCGGAAGATCTCGCGCATGGCTCTAAAGACCTTCCCGACGGCTTTCGAATTTGGGACGCTGACGGCGAGGTGCGGATTGTCGCGCAGTATGTTGAGCTGAAAGAATCGGAAAATACTCTTGTGCTGAAAAACCGAGAAGGTTTGTGGTTTAACATGATTTTTTCCGCGCTCAGCGAAGAAGACAAGGAACACGCGCGCGCGATGAGCAGAGCCGCAGCAGAAAAGCCGGAGGGGGAATGAAGTCGAAACGGCTGTTATTCGCCTGACGTCGTTTCTAGCTTGAACTGACGTCGACCAAATAAAGACGCCCGCGCTTCGCTATGGAGCGCGGGCGTTTTTCCATAAGGCGTTGGCGATAACCGTTTCCACAAGGCGTCGGTCTTGCCGAGCAGACGCGACCAGCCGTCAGGGCTCTTGGCTTTCCAACCGAACGCGGTGCGGCGCTTGGAAATTGCAAGACCT
>CAZVUU010000156.1:0-3132 GCA_964630465.1 uncultured Christensenella sp. | reverse complement strand
CCACTGAGGTGCTGGACGCTTTCCCTTCCAAGCCGGCGACACAGGAGGCAGAGGAACTGCTGGCACAGACCCTGCCCAAGCCCTGACGTTGCCGGAATACATCTATGAAACCTACAACATCCTGCTCAAGGCGGGTTGGCGAATGCACGAGATTGATCAGATGGACATGCTCGGGTTCCTAAAAGTGCGTGCCTGGGATGCGCAAAGGGAACAGCAGCGCCTTGAGCCAAAGAATACCTTCATCGACGAGGTGTGGCCGAATATGGCGAATAATGCCATATAACCTTGCTTCTTTACTCAGTTGCGGAGACAGTCTATCGGGATGACATACACGCCATCTTTCCTCTGATAGGCATATCCGCTTCCACAGATCACACCCAAGAATGAAGGCGCTTTTGTTTTGTCCGTATCGATTTTATCCTTTAGTTTGAGCAAGTTTCCTGCTGCTTCTTCAATCCAGGCCTCCCCAAGTTTTACCTCAAACGCTCCCCATTTTCCCCCGGGCAGATGAACAATGGCATCGGCTTCCAAACCACTGTGATCACGATAGTGGTAAACACTCCCGCCTAAGCTTTCTGCATAAATTCTTAAGTCACGCACCACCAAAGACTCAAACAACAAGCCATAGGTCTCCAGATCATTCATGAGATCACTCGCTCCTGCGCCAAGAAAATGTGCTGCAATTGCTGGGTCTACAAAATGCCTGGTTGGGCTGATCGCGATCGCTGTCTTTGAACGAAGGCGTGGACTCCAGGCTTTCAATTCCTCAACAACATAAATCTTTTCTAGGGCCGAAATATAGTCAATAGCAGTGACGCGGCTTAAGGGGTTGAAATATTCGCTTACATCCTTGGTTATCGTCGTCATTGATGCTGAACTGGAAACATGGCGTGAGTATGACTTCAAAACAGCTTTGACTTTTTGAGGATCTCTGCTTATACCATCAGGCTCCGATATCTCCGTTTCCATAATACTTCTGCAGTATCCTGCGACCTGCCGTTTAGCCGTCTCATATGATTTATTGAATGAGCCTGGCCAACCACCCCTCACGATTTGTTCAGCAACCTCCGATATCGTATGCTCTGATTTCCCTGAGATCTCGTCACCATCAAATATCGCTTTCAGACTAACCCGTCCGTTTGAGAACCCAGACTCAAATAAACTCATCGTTCTCATGTTGAGGCGAGTGATGCGCCCGGTACCTGTGTGGGCTATCTTCTGAGGGTCAACTGTTGTAGACCCCGTTAGAATAAACAGTCCTTCCTTTGACCTTCTGTCTACTTCAAACCGAACTGCATCCCAAAGTTGAGGCGCATCTTGCCATTCATCGATTAGTCTAGGGTTCTCACCTTCCAACAAACGCGATGGCTCAAGTGCTGCCATGTTCAGGTACTGCTGACGGTTGTCAGGATCCTGCAAGAAAAGATAACTCTTTGCTTGCTGCATCCCGGTAGTTGTTTTTCCACACCACTTTGGACCGGTAATATAGACTGCGCCAAACGCGTCAAGTTCGTTAGCTAATTGTTGGTCAACCAAACGACTTATATACTCGCTCATGAGCACCTCCTGTTCCGCAGTATACCTAGTAATTCAAGAATTATCAAGACGCAACTTTACAATTTTTTGGAATTTTACTTTACAGATTTCTGGCGTTTTGATTTACAACTTTCAGGCGTTTTGCTTTACAATTTTCAGGCATTTTGCTTTACAAATTTCCGCAATTTCATTGTGCGGATTTCTGAGCTTTCCCTATGCAATTTTGCTTCACCATTCATCTCTGACTAGATCTACTATATCGTATCATTTTAATGAAGGGCTGCAAAAACATCGAGTTGTAGTCCTTCATTGAAAGCCAGATTTAAGCAAAATCCAAAGATCCTTGATCAATAGCCCTCAGTTCATGCACCATCTTTCAGTTTTAGCAACACTCCAAAACTGAATATTGGTGCATTTGTAGTCTGTTTTCCAAGTATCTGCCTAATCGCAGCTATGAATTGTTCTGATACTTATCTGATTAGGCCGATACTTCAAAAGTTTTTGACTTCAAAGTCTAAAACTTCTGTTTCCTGAAAGTTTTGGACTTCAAAGTCTAAAACTTTTCTTTTTCCCCCTGGAATGAATCATCGGAGGTGTCCACATGAGCGAAGTCCTGCGCGAGTTGGTGGTAGCGCTCTCCCTGGACAGCGACAACTTCTCCAGGAACCTGCGCACGATCAACCAGCAGATTAAGGAGGCTGAGAGCAGCTTTCGTTTGGCGGGTGCTGGTGTAGCGGGCTTTGAGAAGAGCGTCCAGGGGACGGAAGCGAGACTGACCCTGCTCTCTGCCAAGCAAAAGGAGCAAACCCGCGCCGTCGACCAGTACGCGCGTGCGCTGGTGCAGAGCAACCAGAAGCTCGTGGACTCCCATGCGCGCCAGGAGCAGATGAAGCAGTCCTTGGGCCAGGCACGCCAGGAGTACGAGCGCCTAAAGGGCGAGGTCGCAGCCGCAGGTCAGCAGTACAACCGCCTGCGTGCCTCCTTGGGGGACGCGGACTCTGCGACAATCGCGGCCAAGCAGAACCTGGAGCGCTTCAAGACGGAGACGCAGGCTGCAAAGGACAGGGTAAAGCTGCTGGAAGGCCAGATCAAGTCCAACAGCAAAACCCTGCAGAACAATGCAGACGCGGTGTCCAAGGCGACCACCAACCTCAATAATGCGAAGGCTGAGCTCAAAGCAACGGAAGCCGAGCTCAAGAAACTAACCCTGGAGCTGTATCGCCAGCAATCTGCCTGGACCCGGGCCGGGGATCACCTAAACAGCTTTGCCAAGAAGAGCGAAGCGCTCTCCAAGTCCCTGGTGAGCGCAGGCCGGGGCTTTTCGCGTGCACTGACCACGCCCATCCTGGCACTGGGTGCCACGGCCATCAAGTCGTCCATTGACTTTGAGAGCGCTTTTACCTCCGTCAGGAAGACGGTCGATGCGACTGAGGAGGAGTTTGCGGCGATCTCAGATGAAATCAAGCAGATGTCCACCCAGGTCGCGGCCTCGGGCACGGACATCGCAGAGGTCGTCGCGGTCGCAGGGCAGATGGGCATCTCCACCATGAGCCTGCACACTGTGGCGCCGCTGTCCAAGACCGCTGTGCGCCGGGT
>CAZVUU010000155.1:0-3306 GCA_964630465.1 uncultured Christensenella sp. | reverse complement strand
AGTATCTGAGGCATCAATCTTTCTTTCGCGCTCATATTGACATGAGGCACTGCGTAGATGACAGATTTCAAAAATAAAAAGCTGCATGGATTGTCATTGACGGAATGTTTTCTCCCGGCGTTAGAGGGGGAGATGAGCGTACCCGAGCGTGCCGGGCGCTCAATCATATACGCAGCAAAAGAGAGGTATAAAGTTAGTAACAATGAATTGTGCTGTAACAATATGTATGTTACAATGCAATAAATATGTTACACCGGATGAAAGGAGGCGGGATTGTGGCTGCCGAAACCATCAGGAACCTGCTGCATACAAATGCTGAGATAAGCAGATATTCGGGGATAAAGCTGCCCATCTATCTCAGCGAAGCCTATGATCTGTATTTGATGAAGATACTTGATACGCAGTGTCTTCTGGCCAGGCCGAAGGATAAGGAAAAGTTGATTGTGCTGAAAAAACAGCGGATACAGCTGATGAAGCATACACGGCTTGAGTGTGTATTCTGCTTTGAGCGTGTGAGCACCTATATCAAGCGCGCTCTGGTGAAGGAAGGTATTCCCTATATCGTAAAAAATCAAGCTGTCTATCTGCCCTTCATAGGGATTGCCATGCAAAAACAGACGGATATTAAAAAGCCGAGCATAAAAAAAATAGGCGGACAAACACAAGGTCTACTGCTTGCTGCGCTGTATGGACGATGGCATGAGGTCAGCCTGACGGATGCAGCGATCAGGCTGGGAACCAATAAAATGACAGTTTCCAGATGCTTTGATCAAATTGAGGGGCTCTCTTTGCCTTTGATCGCTAAAGACGGGCGATACAGGCGGTTTATCTGGAAAGGAACACCGGGCGAACTGTGGGAGATGATCCGTCCTTATCTGCGCAGCCCCGTTGTCCATGAATATCATCTGGATATGAAGATCGATCGGTCTGATTTTATGCTTGGGGGCATATCGGCGCTTAGCCATTGGGGAAACCTCAATGACGACAGCTACCCGACATATGCAATCAGTAAAGCGAAAGACAAAGAAAGCGCTTTATCCTCTCTGCCGACTGTGCCAAGCGACGAGCAACCGCAGACACTGATTCAGGTGCTCTCCTATGAACAGGCCCAAGCTCACGCCCGGGCAGTTGATCCGGTCACGGCGTATCTCTCTTTGAATGAAAAGGAGCGGGAAGACCCGAGAATCAAAAAAACCTTTCATGATGTGTTGGAGGAATGGCTGAATGGTCAAGGGGATTGATGTTTTTCGGCGGTATTTTCATAATTTCACAGATCAGTACGTGCTGATTGGCGGAAGCGCCTGCGATCTGCTGTTTGATGACGTTGGGATTGATTTTCGCGCGACCAAAGATCTGGATCTTGTGCTGATCGTTGAGACGTTGACGAAGGAGTTCGCCCGGCAGTTTTGGCGGTTTATTGCAGACGGCGGATACAGAAACAAAAACAGAAGCGGACATATCCCGCAATATTATCGTTTTGATAAGCCGCAGGATCCGTCATTTCCGGGCATGATAGAGCTGTTCGCCAGACCGAATTTTGTATTGAACGTGCCGGACTCGACTCTGATGCCGATCTATATGGATGACCATATCACGAGCCTCTCAGCTATCCTGCTGGATGAAGACTATTACAGAGCGCTTCGGCAGGGCACAAGACTTGTGGCGGGGGTGGCAGTGCTTTCCCCTGAATGCCTGATCGCCTTCAAGGCCAAAGCATATCTGGATTTGAAAATGAAAAGAGAGAACCTGGGCCTGAATGATAATGAGGATGTCAGGAAGCATCTGCGTGACACGGTGCGGCTGTCAATGCTGCTGACCGGGGAGGAGCGGCCGGTATTGCCCGAGCCGGTGAAAGCTGACATAGCACGGTTTATTGAACGCTATATCATCGACCCATATGACCCCGGGCAGCTTGGCCTGCCCATTACTTCAGACAGGTTTCTTGAGCTGATGCGACATGTATTTCAATGACATGTGCAGCCGGTAAGATGGGCTTATGGCCAAACTTCCTGCGGCCTTACCGTGACCGCACAGGGAATACCGGAAAGAAGCGATCGGATCATCCTATCCTGACAGCCAGGCGATCAGTCCGATCACCGTCATGGCCAGCCCCGCCAGAATGAACACCAGGGCGGTGATGTGGCGCAGGAAAAACTCCTTCAGGGTAGAAAGGCCCGCGACCAGCAGGTAGCGCCAGGCCAGCAGGCGGGGCCAGAGTGACTGACGGGCGCGGTGAAAGGCTTCCGCCGGCGTATCAAGCGCCAGGCGCGCGGCCGAGGACAGCCGAGGGCCGGGCCCGTCGACATAGGGCTCGCTGTGCCGCTTGAAGGCAAGCCTGCGCAGGATATAGATGAGCCCGTCCGTCAGGCCGCTGAATGTCAGTGCCACGAAGGAGCCGGTCCGGTACAGCGCGGGGACCAGGAACTGCTCGAAATTGGCGTTGAGCGGGGTGCAGATCAGGTAGCCCAGATTGGTCAGGGCCTTGACCAGGGGCCGGTAGAGGCCGTTTTCCATGTCAAGCCAGAGGGGCCAGCGGTTGAGCGAGACGGGCGCGCCGCCGGGCATCTCGCGCCCGGTCAGCCATTTGCGCACTACCGTCAGGTAAAGCGCGAGGCCGATGGCCAGGGACTTGAGCGCGCCGGATATGTTGACCCAGGTCAAAAAGCGCACGGCGTGCTCGGGCCGGTGGGCCTTCAGGAAGGGCAGGGCGCTGTCCGCGACGGGGATCATCAAGGCCTCCGGGAAGAGGCCCGGCACAAAGAGGATCAGCGCCGAGGCACCGATGGCTATGGCCGACAGCGGGGTCATCGAGGCAGGCATGCGGTCGAACTCCGGCTGCCTTTTCGGGTGCTTTTCAACGAATATGGTGATGAACAGCTTGAGCATATAGCAGAAGGTCAGCCCCCCCGATATGATGAAGACCCACTCCGCCGCCAGGTACCAGAAGGCGCCTTGGCCCAGGTGCTGCAGGTGTTCGATGTATTCCACGATGCTTTCGTGCAGCAGGGTCTTGCTGGCATAGCCGGAGAACAGCGGAATGCCGCTGATGGAGGCCGCGCCGACAAAAAACAGCGCCTTCAGGCCCCGGCGCCTGCGGCCCCAGCCGCGGATGTCGTTGAGGTTCAGGGAGTGCATGTTGAGGTAGACCACGCCCGCCGCCATGAACAGCAGCAGCTTGATCAGGCTGTGGTTGAGCATGTGCAGCACCGTGCCCTCGGCGGCCAGCGCGTTGTGCTCGCCAAGCAATCCCTGCATCCCGATGCCCACCAGGATGAAGCCGATCTGGCTCATGGAGGAGCAGGCCAG
>CAZVUU010000154.1:0-3309 GCA_964630465.1 uncultured Christensenella sp. | reverse complement strand
CCGGGTGCACCATGGAAAACCGTCTGAAGTTTCTTTTCTTTAGACGGTTTTTCCTTTGCAGTAACTAATTGCCTCTATGAGCCGCTCAGGGCTCCTCTTCCCCCATCCCATGCCCGGGCAGGGCGATGATCTCCTTGCCTGCAATGCCCTGCAGGTCGCCGCTCATGCCGTAGAGGCTGCTGGTCACCTTGTCCAGGATTTTCTCCTGGGCGGCCCAGCGGCGGTGGGCCTGTTTTTTCTCCGTGTCCAGCTGTTTGGCCATCTCGTTATAGGATTCGATGATGTAGCGGATGCGGTTGGAGAACTCCCCGCCGGTCAGGTAGTCGTAGACCATCTCCGTCTTAATGTCCTTGCCCTCGGCGTTGCGGTTGGCGATGAAGACCTTCACCAGCACTTCGCGCAGCAGCGCGGCCAGCATGTTGGCGTACCTTGGCTTTACCAGCCATATATTATCCGCCAGCTGCTCAAACTCCTGCCCGCTGCCGTCGGCGGACTGGAAGACGATCACGCCGATCTGTGCCTTTTCCTCAGCCATCTCGTCCTTGAGCTTGCCCAGCCAGGCCGGCTGATAGTTTTTGGCGTTTTTGCACTCCCACAGGATCAGGCCGCAGTTCTGGTACAGCCGCTCGTTGACCGTCTGGCGGATGTCCGAGCCGCGCTCACCTTTTTTGACCTCCTCGATGGTATCCAGCGGGAAGGCCATGCGCAGCCCCTCTTCGATATCCAGCTCAAGCACCTCGCCCTGCAGCTGCTGGGAGCCCTGCTCCGCGACCTGCTTTGCCGTGGTCAGCTGTTCGCGCAGCTTGTTAATGGTCTCCTCCTGCTCCCGTATCTTGGTGTTAAAGTCGTCGGAAGCCTTTTGCGTCGCCTCACGGCGGATCAGTGTCTCTTTCTCCAGCAGCTCCCGGCGGGCCAGCAACTGCGCCTCCTCCCGTGCCTTGTTGGCCTTTGACAGCTCATCCAGCAGCCGGCTGAGCTGTTCGCGCAGCTCCTTCTCGCTCTCTTTGGCGGCAGTGGCCTGCTTTTTCAACTTTTCTGTTTCAAGTTCCGTCATCTGCCGTGCCTGTTCGGCCTCAAGCTGTGCCGACAGCTTGAGCTTTTCAAGTACCAGATTCATCTGCTGACGCTCCCGGTCCATCTGCAGCTGCGCGTCCTGCCCGGCCTGCTCCAGGGCGCTTTCAACGGCGCGGCGCAGTTTTTTCTCCGCCCGCTCCTCATATTCGCGCTTCAGGACCTCCGATTGTTCTGTCTTCGCGCGCAGCAGCTCGTCCTCGATCTGATGGCTGATGGCATCGGATATTTCAAAGGGCCGCCTGCAGTGCGGGCAGATAATGGTAGTGGAATTCATGAGCTTCTCCTTCGATATAAGATATGTGTATATGATAGCATAAACTCATGGGAGCGGATAGCGTGCCCCACATGCCGGATGATAAAATACCGAATGACAAAAAATACGAGCGGAAAAGCGTGCAAGATATTGACAGCTCGTAGCACATGTGCTAACATCTCAACTTGTCAGCAGGAATGGATTCCTACGGGTTCCCTTCGCTCGCTGTACCGACGGTGATGCGCCTGTAGCTCAGTCGGACAGAGCAACGGCCTTCTAAGCCGTGGGTCAGGGGTTCGAATCCCTTCAGGCGCGCCAACCTGTGGTGGGTATAGTTCAGTGGTTAGAGCGCCAGATTGTGGATCTGGATGTCGTCGGTTCGAATCCGATTACCCACCCCATTTCGGCCTTGCACCGGGTGTTGGGGTGTAGCCAAGCGGTAAGGCACGGGACTTTGACTCCCGCATTCGTAGGTTCGATCCCTGCCACCCCAGCCATCCTGACCCATTAGCTCAGTTGGCAGAGCACTTGACTTTTAATCAAGGTGTCCCGCGTTCGAGTCGCGGATGGGTCACCATTTTCGGTCAATGGCATGCGGGCGTGGCGGAATGGCAGACGCGCTAGACTTAGGATCTAGTGCCTTATGGCGTAAGAGTTCAAGTCTCTTCGTCCGCACCAAGTATGCGGTAGTAGCTCAGTTGGTAGAGCGCAACCTTGCCAAGGTTGAGGTCGCGAGTCCGAGTCTCGTCTACCGCTCCACTTTCCATCCTGGTATGGCTGCGCGGGTGTAGCTCAATGGCAGAGCTCCAGCCTTCCAAGCTGGTCACGTGGGTTCGATTCCCATCACCCGCTCCATTTCGCGCCATTAGCTCAGTTGGTAGAGCACCTGACTCTTAATCAGGGCGTCCCGGGTTCGAATCCCTGATGGCGCACCAAAAATGGTCTTCCTTAAAAGAAGGAAGGCTGTTTTTTATTGCCGATAAACTGTGATATGATATAAAAAATCGGGCAGCGAAACCAATACTGACACAAAATCATGCTGGAGGCAGAGAAGATGAAAACCATCAACTGGGGCATTGTCAGCGCGGGCAATATATCGACCAGGTTCTCAAAGGTGCTGGCGGGCGTGGAGCACATGGCTGTGCGCGCCGTATACAACCGGCACATAGCTCGGGCAGAGGCACTGGCCGGGAACTTCCCCGGATGCCGGGCCTTTTCAAGCCTTGAGCAGATGCTGGGCATGGAAGAGATTGACGCCGTATATATCGGCCTGACCAATGACATGCACCTGCCCGCCGCCCTGCAGTGCATGAAGGCGGGGAAGGCTGTGCTGTGCGAAAAGCCCATGGCCTTGAGCGCGGATGAGGCTGAGGTGATGATCGCCTGCGCGCGTGAAAACTCTGTGCTGCTGATGGAGGCGATGTGGACACGCTTTTTGCCGGCTTATCAAAAGGCAAAGCAGTGGGTCGGTGAAGGGCGGGTCGGCCGGGTGCGGATGATCGAGGCCTCCTTTTGCTTTCGCTTTCCCTTTGACCCGCAGCATCGCCTCTATCGCAAAGAAATGGGTGGCGGGGGGCTGTATGATGTCGGCGTGTACTGCCTGGAGGCGATCACGGGGATACTGGGCAGGCCGGATGATGTCAGCAGCGCCTTGCACATCTGCGAGTCGGGGGTGGATGATGTGGCGGTGGTCAACCTGATCTATCATGACGGCGCCGTCGGGACAGCGATATCGAGCATCGCCGCCGCAGCCCCGGCGCGGATGAGCATATACGGGGAAAAGGGGTCTATCCAACTGCCGCCCGACTTCTTCCGGGCGGACAAAGCTCTCTTGTATGATGAGGAGGGGGCGCTGATCGAGGCATTTGAAGACCGTTTTGACGACGGCTTCGTCTACCAGATCAGGCACTTCGCGGGGCTTCTGCGTGAGGGCAGGACGGAAAGCGACATCATGCCCCTGTCCGATACCCTGGACTGCGCGA
>CAZVUU010000153.1:0-3477 GCA_964630465.1 uncultured Christensenella sp. | reverse complement strand
TTCCATATCGGTTATCTAATACTTGAAAATTTATTTTTCTTTTTAATCTTCCTTTTTTCGATAAACATCCACACCGCACCAACGCCAATCAGGGCAACGCAGATGTATATCGCGTAAAATGCAACTCCCTCTTTAGCTCTATAGGCATTGATCACACCATTGTATTTGACAAACGAGTGCATGAAGTAATTCACTCCGCCCATGCAAATATTCAATATAAAAATTAAGACAGGCTTTTTCATTAACACGGTTAAAAAGACGAGAATAGCTATTATACCTACCAAAGAGTAAATGATAGCCCCTGATATATTGGATGATTCATGTCCATCTATTTCCTTTCCGCTTTGATAATACGCTTTTGCATATTCAAACAAAGACATATCCATCATATCCATCGCTGTGATGTCTCCGGTTTCATAAACTGGTTTATCGCCCATGGCTTCCAACGATTTTCGGAAATCACCGACTGTAGTGATATATGGCATGAAAAACATCACGATAGCAGCCACAGCAGCAATCAGTACAATTAAAAAAGGCTTCCTGATTCCACGCTGTTGGGACATATTACTCTGACTCATAGCATTGCCCTTCCCGCTTTACTATTATTGAACCTAGTCAGAGAATACTCCATTTTCGTTGTATAAGTCAATATGGAAACCTCTTTGTGAAAGGCTAATTTTGTGATGGCTTAATTATCCTAATCACAGATACCAGTCATTATGATCATGACTAGAGCATTTTCCACCCTTTTCATTTTTCTATTCTTCTTTAGATATATATCTCACATCAATTATTATGTAGTTTTCATTACACCACATGTGGTGAAAATACACTCTTTCATGAGGTGGTAGTAATATGAAAGAGTATTGGGAAATCCTGAGAGAGATACGAGAAGATCATGATTTATCACAAACACAGATTGCAGCTTTGTTGAATACGACTCAACAGGCTTACTCCCGCTATGAAATGGGCCTTAATGAGTTCCCTATCCGTCATCTGAAAACCCTTTGCAAATATTATAATGTCAGCGCGGACTATATTCTTGGGCTTAGCAAGTGCATGAGAGTTCTTCCATAACAAGCTATGTTTTTCATGCGAGCTTCAACCTTCCGTCTGTCACAGTCCATTCAGGCAACGCTACAATCCCACACAAAACGCCCCACCAACCCGGCGGGGCGCTCTGCTCTGTACACCTTACCAATGCACAGCTTTTAAGCAGTACAGGAAAGCAAACTTTGATTCGCGAAAAATATAAATCGACCTCTGTGAAAAGCGAAGCGCCTCCGTGCCTCTGTGCGCTCTGTGTGAGCCGCTCCCCTCCCCCTCCCCCTCCCCCTCACCGCTTCCCCGCCCCGGCGACACTGCCCAGGCTGTCCCCCTCCAGGGCGTAGCGCATGGCGTCGATCAGGTGATCCTCTCCCTGCGGAATGGGCAGGCTGTTGCCCGCGGCGTCCTTTCGCCATCGGTAGCCTTCCAGCTCCTCCATCATATTGACGCAGGCATGGTCCACGATGATCTCCATGCCCTGCAGCCACCTCAGGCCGTGGCGCAGGCTGTCGGGCCCCTTTCTGGCGGGCATGGCCATGATGCCGTGGCGGCGCAGCTCCGCGATGCTCTTGGGCTCGGCGCTGTCGCAGGTAAGGGGATGCCTGCCGGCAAAGCCCGCCAGCCGCCTGGCCAATTGCTCGTTGCTCAGGCCCTTTTCCCGCAGCTCCTCCAGCACATAGACCCTGCCCCGCGCGGTGTCGATGTGCAGCTTCACGGCCGCGGCCGGGTCGCGCGCGTAGCCGAAATCAAGGCCGAAGCGCAGGCGGTCGGCGCAGGGCTTCAGGCCGCTAAGGTCCTCCGAGCGCCAGCGGGGCAGCACCGCGCCCGCTATCTCGCCCCATTCGCCCAGGGTATAGACCCGGCGGAAGTAGTCATCCTGCTCGCTTTCGTAGTTTCTGCGGTCGTCCTCCGTCAGGAAGCGGTTATCGCGGTAGGTGGTCTTCAGGATCAGCAGCTCCTCTTCCGCCAGCTCTCGCTGCCCCTCCTGCCAGCCCATGAAGAAATTGCGGTAGATCCAGTGCCCGCGGCTGACGGGGTTGAAGCTCATGGTCAGGCGCTTTTTGTGGGGGCTGTGCCCGCGCAGGCGCTTTTCCAGCTGCTTCATATCCTCATACCGGCATTCGGTGGCCTCCTCCATCCAGATGTCGGTCAGGGCGCCGCGGGCCGGGGTGAGGGATTTGATCTTCTCCGTGTCATCCAGCCCCAGGAAGAGGATCTGCGCCCCGCTGCCCCTGCAGGTCAGGCAGAGGTCGCTGCGGCTCACGGCGAAGTGATCGACAAGGCCAAAGCGCAGCACGGCCTTCTGCACCTCGTTGAAGCAGCTGTGACGAAGCGTGCGCGCCACCTGCCGCACAATCAGTGTATTGCGCCCGCACAGCGCGTCAAGCGCCGCGCGCCCCGCCAGAAAGACGCTCTTGCCCGAGCCCGCACCGCCGAAGTAGATCTGCCGGAACTGCTGCGCCCCAAGATGGGGCAGGTAGCAGGCGTTGAAAGCCTCCGGCGGTATGATGATGCGCCGGGGCCCGCTCATGCCGTACCCTCGACGCTCAGCACCCAGTCGCCCTCCGGGAGCTTTACCTTTTCGGGCTCGGGCGGTTCCATGTTCATCACTTTCAGCAGATCGGCCGTGCTGAGCTCCCCGGCCTCCAGCCGTTCCTTCAGCTGGCGGGCCGCCTCCCGCCTGAGGGTCTCATAGCCTGCCGCGCTCAGGCGCGGGCGCGGCTTCCCGGTTTTCTTCGGCCCCTGTTCCTCCATTGCATACCTCCTTTGATGATATCGCTATACAAGCTATCAAGTCTTGCCGCCTTTGCCTACTGACACGGGCTGACATCTTTGGCTTGATTCACCTCCTTTGCGGTGGTATAATTTCCGTCAGAAAGGAAATTTTCAATTCTTTCCTTTAACACGGAAATCATGACGGCGAAGCAGCAGGAGCTCATTTTCCCTATAAACGGAAATTTTCAAGAATTTCTGTTTCTGCGGAAACCCGCGCGCCAAAGGAGGTTCCATTGCCCGGATACCTGGCCCTGATCGGCGATTTGAAGAAGTCCCGCGGCATCGCGGAGCGTTCGGATGCCCGGCGGGAGATCAAGCAGGCGCTGGAGGCCGTCAGCGCGGCATACCCGAAGCTCTTCGCCTCACGCCTCACGCTCACCCCGGGCGACGAGTTTCAGGCCCTGCTCGACCCCGGGCAGGAGGGCTTCATGCGCATGATGGATGACCTGGAGCTGCGCCTGATCCGCTACCCTTTCCGGGTGGGGCTGGGGGCGGGCAGCATCCTCACGGCCATCGACCCGGACATCAGCATCGGCGCGGACGGCGAGGCCTGCCGGCGCGCGCGCGAGGCCATCAATTACGTCCACGCCAACGACGCCGGCGGCAAGGTCAGAACCCACCTGATTGGCATGGGAGAGGAGTGGGACCTTGTCC
>CAZVUU010000152.1:0-3502 GCA_964630465.1 uncultured Christensenella sp. | reverse complement strand
CTTTTGATCCCAGTGTGATGACCTGGTTCCGGGAGCGGATCACGCCGGAGATGCTCTCAGAGGTGAATGGTTACATCATCAACAGCAAGGAAAGCGACAAGGACAGACCTTCATCTGACGATGATCCGGGAAGCGGAGAAGAACAGGACAAACAAGGAACCTTGATATTGGACGGGACCTGTGTTCCCCAGAACATTCGTTTTCCCACGGATGTTTCCTTGTTGAATGAAGGGCGTGAGCTGCTGGAAAGTATGATCGACACAGCGCACGAGGCAGGCGCGACGGAAGGAGAAAAACCCAGGACTTACCGCAATCTTGCCAGACGTGACTTTCTGCGGTTTGCTCGAGACCGGAAGCCGACGCGTAAGAAAATACGCAAAGCGCTTCGTCAGCAGCTGAACTACGTCAGGCGGAACCTTGGCTATCTGGAAGCCATTCTGAACAATCACCCGGAAGCGCTGAGCGCGAAAGACCTGGAACGTTTAGCGGTGATACGGCGGATGTATGAGCAGCAGAGGGAGATGTACGAGAACAAGACCCGCAGAGTGGACGACCGGATCGTCAGCCTGCACCAGCCCTGGGTACGCCCGATCGTACGTGGAAAGACAACTGTACCGGTAGAGTTTGGTGCCAAGGTCGCCTTGAGTTTAAGCGGAGGCTACGCTCGGATTGAAAAGATCTCGTGGGACGCGTTTAACGAAGGCACAACGCTGATCGACTCCGTGGAAGGGTACAAGGAGAGGACAGGGAAGTACCCGGAGCGCGTATTGGCTGACAAGATCTACCGAACACGAGAGAACCTGGATTGGTGCAAGGAACGAGGAATCCGCTTGAACGGTCCCAAAGCTGAGCCACCCAAAGACCGACAAGCCTACCTGGCCTCTCTGGCGCTTGAGCGAGAGGAGTCGGGTGTGCGCAACGAAATAGAAGGATGTATCGGCGTGTGCAAGCGTCGATACGGGCTTGATCTGGTGATGATGCGTCTGGAGCGCACCAGTGAGGTGGATATCCATGCCGCCATCCTGACGCGCAACCTGTTCCGGAGGCTCAGGCTTCTTATTTGGTTTCTATGGCGGATGGCAAAAGCTCAGAGTTCAAGAAAAGAGCTTGTCTGTTGTGCTTAATGCGAGCTGGTAAATCTAATTCCGAGGTTATTCAGGCGATACTACTTAATGGTCAGAGAGCGTAAATGGTCAAACTGAGAAGTCGGCCAAAATAGAAATACGGTAAAAGAATAATGGGTAACATATAAAAACGGTATACCGACGCATAACGTTATATTTAAAGGACTCGCACTGGCGGGATACTATTGTATCCTTGCACTGCGCGAGCCCTTGCGATTAAGGGGTTGATTTACATTCTTCATTTTGCCTTGCTCATCAGCGCGCCCGCGCTGATGAACTTCATGGCTTCGTCGACCACATAATCCAGATCGGCGTCCTTGTCAAAGAACACATACTTGAGGCCCAGGAAGTTGGAGATGCCCATCAGGCAGTAGGCCATGACGGTGGTGTCCATCTGCGTGACCTCGTCCTGCGCCTTGTCAAGCTGCTGCTTGTAGCGGGCGGCGAAGCTCTCGTAATATTCGACGAAGAGCTTGGGGTCGATGTAGAGCGATTCCCAGATGATGTTGTACATGTGGGGGCGCTTTTTAACGAGCTTCAGGAAGGCCAGCAGGCCTTCGCGCTCAAACTCATGGCGCGTTTCGCATTTTTCGGTATTTTTGGCGATCTCCTTGCGGATGCGGTGGCCGTACTGGGTCAACAGGTGCACATACAGGGAGTACTTGTCATCAAAGTACAGGTAAATGGTACCGGAGGCAACCTTCGCCCTGGTGGCGATGTCGTTGATGCCGGTATTATAGTAGCCTCTGCGGCCAAACTCCGTCTCCGCGGCCTTGATGATGCGGTTCATGGTCGTCAATCCGCGCGCTGTCTTGGGGCCTGTCGTCATTGCTTCTTCCTTTACCTTGCTTAGTTCTTCCAAGCATTAAATGATACCGTAAAAGGGTTTCTTCGTCAAACCCGGCCAAGCCCGTCCTCAGGGCAGCACGATCGGCTCCCGGTGGTTGATGAAGCCCGAGACGATGCTGATGAACAGGTCCGGCCGCTCATAGAAGGCGGCGTGGCCGGTCTTTGGCAGCATGACCAGCTCGGCCCCGGGAATATGATCGCGCAGGTAGGCCTGCTCCTCCGGCGGGGTGATGTGATCCTGCTGGGAGGAGATCAAAAGCACCGGGCAGTTGATAAAGCCCAGGCCGTCCCGCACATCATGGCTTTCGGCCGAGCGGGTTAGCCGCTCCATGCGGGCCAGAAAGCCCGGGTCGGCAAAGGCCGTAGCGGTCAGAAACTGCTTGCGCTTGTTCATCCACAGGGATTTGCGGTCGTAGAAGTCCGGGCTGTAGATGACGGGGATGGTGGTGTTGTAGTAGGCCTCGGGGCTGGCCGCCGCCATGATCCAGGCCTCGCCGATCTCTTTGAGCCAGGCATTGGTGCGGGCGACGGTATTGGCCAGCACCATCTTGTGCACCCGGGCGGGGTATCTGACCGCCAGGTTCAGGGCCACCTCGCCGCCGTAGCTGGTGCCGAAGACGGCGGCCGAGGGGATGTTCAGGTGCTCCATCAGCGCGTCCAGCATGTCGGCCTGCAGGCGCAAGGGGTAGAGCTCATCCATGGCGTCGGACTCGCCCTGATCGAGAAGGTCGACCAGCAGCAGGCGGTTGCCGCCGCGCTGCAGCGCCGCTTCAAAGGGCGCCCAGCTTTTGGTGGACATCATGATGCCGTTGAGCATCAGCAGCGTTTCGCCCTCGCCCTCCAGGCGGTAGTTGACGCGCTTGCCTTGAAAGATAAACTCGCTCATCGGTCGAACACCAGGCCGAGCTCATGCGCCCGGCGGCGCAGCTCTTCGCGGAACTTGGGGTGGGCGATGCTGATCAGCAGGTCCACGCGCTCGCGGATGTTGGTGCCCCGCAGGCTCACCACGCCGTATTCGGTGACCACATGGTCGACATCGTTGCGGCTGAGGGAGACGGCGGCGCCGGGCTTTAACTGCGGCACGATCTTTGAGATCTCTTCCTTTTCGCCCGTCTCTTTATTGGTGACCATGGCGGTGGAGTACAGGCAGATGAAGCTGCGCCCGCCCTTTGAGTTCTGCGCGCCGATGGCGGTATCCGCCTGGCCGCCCGTGCCCGAAAACTGGGTGGAACCGATGGACTCGCTGGCGCACTGGCCGGTCAGGTCGATCTCGATGGTGGAGTTGATGGACACCATGTTGTCGTTTTGCGCGATGACAGCGGGGTCGTTGACATAGCTGCCGGCCAGCACCTCCACCCCCGGGTTGTCATTGGCGAAATCGTACAGTTCCTTTGAGCCCATGATGAAGGTGCACACCATCTTGCCCTTTTGCCGCTGCTTTTTGCTGCCGTTGACGGCGCCGGACTTGTACAGGTCCATCATGCCGGTGGTCAGCATTTCGGTGTGGATGCCCAGGTTCCGTTTGCCGT
>CAZVUU010000151.1:0-3652 GCA_964630465.1 uncultured Christensenella sp. | reverse complement strand
GCCCTCGCGCCTGCATATATGCACCGTCCTGTAAGCCGACCGGCTAAACGGTACAGGCAAGGTTGGGACATGGCAACCGGCTAAACATATCAAGCAAAATTGGTAATTTCTGTTAGCTGTTCAAGCAAGGCCAGCCAAACCTAGCAACTGCCAAGCATATCAAGCAAGCCGCCCGTCAAGCATACCGAGCAAGCTGTACAAGCAAATTCAGACCGTCGTCCACCTGGCTTTTGTGGCACGAGTGACAAAAGTCATAATAACTATATTGTCCAGATACTAATAACTTTCCTGTCCATATAGTAACAACTTCCATGTCCGATAATGGACAATTAAACCGTCAAATGTCAGACAAGAACCCTATCTGTTTTTGGACATGATTTTTGTCCAGCGGGATTTTTTGAGCTAGTTCAGCTTTCACATATATATATTCCACACCCACACCCCCCCGTGGGAGTGTATTCCACAGCCCACATTGCATGGGTGTGCATAGTCATACAAATTTAATACACACATTCATACTTATTCACACCCTGATGAAGTGGGAGAGGAGGAGCGTCTTCCCAACAAAAAAGCGGAGCTGATGGAGACCTCATTGGCTCCACCAACCCCGCTTGGCTATTATACTTATTTCCTAGCCGCCTTGGCGTTCCCGCCCTTCTTGCCTATTTGCCGGAAGTGGTCAACGCCGTGCCTTTCCAACGTTCTCTTTCCGCCCTTCCTTGCTCCCTTTCTTCCTATTGAGCTGTAAAAGCCAGAGCCGTGTCGGGATTTGGTAGTTAACCCTCCCTTACGACCTGCCTGAGCCCTGGAGAGTTTGGGCATTGTTATCACACATCCTTAGTAACATCTTCAACATTCATGGCGGTAGTGGCATAGACAGAGCCGAGAGACCTGGTACCACACATTGTGTCGCGCAAGGCAACGGCTGAATAGATAGTAAAAGCGTTGGTGCCAGGAGCCCCCCGAAAGGAAAATAAAGAAGAAGCCCCCAGCCCAACGCCTTCCTCGTCGGGAGAAAACTCAGACAGCTTAGAGCATCCCCCTTTCTTCTTGCTGCAAAGAGGGAGCCGCCTTGTAGCCCCCTCGGGAAAGAGCTTGCTTGCCTTGCTAGGGTGTTTGCTTGCGTTGCTCGTACCCTTGCTTGCCTTGCTACATCGTGTCTTATTGGTATCCTTGCTTGCCTTGCTAGGCTTCATTGTCTTCCAGAACCTTCACCGTAAATTGCAGGAGCATCTTGCGTCTCAAGGACATGTGTAGCAACGCAGGCAAGTGTATCTCAGGCACCTGTATGGTTATCTCGCCGCCGTTACCCCCGCCGTCGATCTTGAGAGCAGAAACCGAGTCCTTGACAACACCGATAAAACTAACGTCATCCATCAAAGTTCCTCCCCGAACAGTAGGGGGTCTTTCTCTTGTTTCTTATACCGACTATTGTATATCGCTTGCCTTGCCGAGTCAACCTCAGCCGTTAGCAGATAAAGCGTTGAGAACGTCTTCCTGCCCATTGAGTGTGCCTTTGAGTGGTGTTTCCTACATAGCCACACAATATTCTCAGGAACCTCCGCGTCGCCTCTCAGGGAGCCTCTGGAGAACCAGTGATGACGTTCTGCTAATCGCCCACACAAAACGCAACGTTTACTTCTCAACATGCTCCTCCGTGTCTGTGCGACAATCACAAGCTAGACAAAAAGCTACATCAGGTTTATCCGGCTTCGTCTTGTTAGAGCAGGAATAGCCATCGTCGGTATGGTAGCCATAAACACACGGAGGGTACTCCGGAGCTGCCGGCTCCTCTTTCTCAAACTCGTCACAGCTAACAGCCAGAATGTTAACCTTTAGCCTGGCACAGGTAAACTCGGTTTCCAGGTTATCGAAGTGCTTACATCGGTTACATCTAATGTGCATTGATTCCTCCTGTGGACGGTATCTGGAATAGTAGTATCTCGCTCCTAGCATCCTGCGAATTACGGCCTCTTTTTCGTGCTTTCGACAAAAGGAAATGCCCTCCGGCACGAGGGCAAAACAGTCAACTATGGAGCATTTCTTCAAATCGGTACTCATTACACGCCCCACCCACGCCATAAACCGTTGTTCTTCCAGTGTGAGCTTCCTGCGTCTTAAGACCTTCGAGGGGGACATCGATATGGGCTCATGAGGGTTGCCCCCTTCCATATCAAAGCGGGCAGAGTGCTTGCGTCGTCTATCAATTCGCTCAATACCCTCCCGCTCTGTTGGGGTCTCCATAATAGATGTCCTCCTTCAAGTTCTCATAGGTGGCTTTAAGCGTTAGCTCGTTATTGTTCCAGTAGCCCTTGATCAAGGGGAACAATGGAATGGGGATAAGCTCACAATCCTTGTTTGTCTCCATCCATTTTACATCTCCACGAAGGGCGCACTTGGCTATGCCAAAATCAGGGTTCTTGTGATTGAAGTTTATCTCCTGCAAAAACGGACATCCCCCATTTTCAACGCAGGCGCAATCGGGAAAATCCTTCTTGCCCAATTCATCGTCATCAAATATTCCAACCATTACAGCCTCCTTTCGTGGAGAGAGTGTCGCCTATTTATTCGTCCTTGTCAAGAGCTTCCTTGTCCCGCCATATTACATGAATTCTACGACGGGTAGAGTCTGAGGGTGTAATTACGATATGCTCAACCATAAGGTCAAGGGCTTTTGCTCTTTCGTTGTTGTCCCACTTGCTCCATAATCCCGGAGACAGGCGGTCAAACTCTTTTTTCACCATCATCTGTACCTTGCCGTCCCGGACTGTAACCCCCGAACAGCCCTCTCCCCGAAGCATGGAAGAACATGCCCAGTTGTGACGCCCATCCGGTTTCTTGTGGAAGTACATGACCGAACCACACTTGTTGCAAAGGATCCTGCCCCTGAGAGGTTTGTCAACAAGGTGGCGATTACTGGTATTGTGAGCCTGGGCCTCCTTGAAGTCCTGCCTCGAGATAATGGGAGGCAGCCCGTTTTTGTATTCTTTGCCTTCCTTGTCCAAGCCATATCCGGTGTAGTTGTGGTTCTTCACGATATAGCTAAGAGTGGATTTGCTCATTGACGTTCCGTACTTCTTGTTGAGCATCTCGATAATCTTGATACAGGACGAGCTTTTCTTCCTCATTGCAAAAATATCCCGCACCATATCCGCTTCTTGTGCGCATATCGTTGGTTGGCACCCCGCAATAACCCTGTATCCAAAAGGAGGAGTACCTCCACCCCATTCGCCCTTATCCCTTTTGTGCTGTTGTACGTCCTTCATCCTCTGGGTGTGCATCTCGAGGAATATATCCGACATGAACAGCAGTGTCTTATAGTGGATTTTGCCACCTAGCGTTTCCATATCAAGCTGTTCGTTAACCGATATGAGTTCCTTGCCCTGCTCCTGAAGGTATCGGCCCCATTTGAGGCTTTCCTCGAGGTTACGCCCGAAACGGTCAAGGGAATAGAAGACTACACCGTGAACCGTAGGGAGCTTCTCTACCAGTTTTTGCCAGCCGGGGCGTTTAAAGCTAGAGCCTTTAATATCAAGGTCTTGGATAATCTCAACTAGCTTCAAGCTGTTGTTTTTGCAGTGGCGGATGATGGCATCGGACTGGATTGTAGGGCTGATTTTGTCGTCTGCGGTTCTATCTCTCGATACCCGCA
>CAZVUU010000150.1:0-3715 GCA_964630465.1 uncultured Christensenella sp. | reverse complement strand
TTGCGTGAGAGGTACTGGCCCAGCAGAGCAAAGATGGCGATCGGCAGCACCCAGGACAACAGGAAGCTCATCAGCGGCGACGCCTCTCGCACGATCGGCGAGGTGAAGTCTACCTCGGCCTCTGTCAGACGCTGCACCAGGCCTGGGTCATCCATAACGCCTGTCTCATACACCTGGCTCTCGTCTTCCTTTTCGGTAAAGAGGATCCGGCGCTCCTCGATCTGGACAAGCATGACGCTGCCCGACTCGATGCTGTCGATGAAGTGCTTATAGCTGACTTCCTTGATCTGGTGCCGCGACAGCATCGGAAACACGAAGGCGTTGAGCAGCATCAGCACCACCATGGCAATGGCGTAGTAGAAGATCAGCGGCTTTCTCGGAGACTTTACTTCTTTCATTCTCTCTCTCCTAAATAATATTGGAGACCTTGCGGTCAATATGACGGAATGTGATGCGGACAGCCTTGCCCGCTTCAATATCAATCGTCAGCATACGCGTGTAAGCCGTCTCTGAGAACAGCGTGGCCGCGTAGGACAGTTCACCCGTGGTCGGGTCATCGGAAGCGACCCTGTAGGAAGCGTAGCCGTGATCGATGTTGTAATAAATGCCCCTGTCGCCGCGTTCATTGGGCAGCTGCCCCATATCGCGGAACAATGGGGTGATGTCTTCCATATCCATGCCGACGCTCACCCGGCGAGGGCCTGTCATATCGGGGTTGCCGGTGGATACATAATAGATCAGCCGGCCGATATCCGTCTGCACAAACCGCGCTTCTCCCCAGGAATAGAGGGCCTCGTAGCTCTGTCCGACGACATCATCATCCATAAGCTCCCCAAAGCGCTGCGGCTCGCCGTACAGGGCGTTGAAGTCTTCATAGCTGGTCTTCATCAGCGTGAACTTGCTGAACTCATCATTCCCGTTGAACATCTCAACGACTTTGACCTTGTTGATTTTATAGGAAATGTTCATTTCATTGGATACTTTACCATAGCTGTTGACGGCAATTGCCCGCAGCGTGATCCTGCCGCCCACCAGCCTGATGGCTTCTCCCGTATAACGGGGTGATTCACCCACTCTGGGCGGGGTCCCGTCAACCGTGTAATAGAGGATATTGTCCGGGTCTTTTTTATCCTCTTTCATGTCCCGCAGCTTCACGCTGCGCACACCGTCATACTCGCCCGGCTGCAGCGTCGCCTTGGGAGCGGGGGGCGTCGGCAGGGTCACGACGTATTTAATGTTCATCTCATCGCTGGGCAGGCTGCTTGATACGCAGATGGCGCGGAAGGTATGGGAGCCTTCCCCCAGTGTGATCGGCCCGCTGTAGAGCGTGCCGTCCTCCGGCAGCTGCCCGGCGCCGGTCGTATAGTAGATCTCATAGCCCTGGGAGGAGACAAACTCCACGGTCTTGCTGATCAGATAACGGCCCGATGCCACCGTCGCCGTCGGCGGCAGCGGCACATAGCCCGAACGTTGCTTTAAAAAGCTCTGATCCCCCGTCTTTTCCGCCGCCACCCTCATCAGCTCCACAGCTTCGGACAACCGCTCCTGCTGCAGCATCAGGCGGATGACATGACGATAGCCGAGCGAGTCTTCCGGTATCAGCTGCTGATACATGCGGGTATATACATCTTCCGCCGCCTTGGCGTTTCCGGCTGTCTCGTAGGCCTCGGCCAGCAGCATCAGACGGCTGACCAGGTCGGGATGCTCGGGCTCCATCGCCAAAGCCTTTTCATAGGTCTCCACCGATCGGCTGATATAGCCCTGGTCCAGGTACTCACCGCCCAGCGTCCAATAGGCATCGGCATTGGCTTCGCGTCCCATGCGTGCCAGAAAAAGCTGCCCGCCGGGCGTCAGCTGCAGATAAACAAAAGAACCCAGGCCAGCGGCAAAGCTCAAAATCAGGATCACCAAAGCGACCATGGCCCAGTTGATCATAGGCCCGCGATAGTTCTCCCGCTTGCGCCGCTTGGCTTCCGCGCGGCCACTCTTTTTTTTGCGGCGGCGCCCGGCTTTGCGTTTTTTCTGCCCGGGTTTGGGCGGGCGCTCTTTGGGCCTGTAGTCGCTGTCATCATAGACAGGCACGGCATCTCCCATAACAGGCGGCAGGACCTGATCACTCATAAACTTGCCGCAGTATGGGCAAACACGGCTTGGCGAGTCCGATTCTCTCTGGCAGTGGTTGCAGATCATGCCTTACTCGCTTTCTGAAGCAAAAAGGGCGTCATACTCGGGGTCATCATAAAACTCACGCCTGGGCGCCTCTTCGCCCAAGGCCTCAATGGCGCTGCGCAGCTCGATATAATCAAGATACCTCAGCCCCTCTTCCTCCGCCAGGCGCTTGAGCTCAGGCAAGGCGCGCTCGTCACCCAGGCGGCCCAGGCAAGCTGCCGTGATGGCCAGCCGCCGGGGCCGCGTCTGCAGCAGCTGCAGCAGACCCTCAAAAATACGCTCATCACCCGGGTAACGGCTCAGCGCCACCAGCAGGGCCTCCTTGCCGGCCGGGCTTGCGCCCTCCAGGCCCTCCAGCATGGCGTCGCAGGCTTTTTCACCCATCGCCTCCAGGCTTTCCATGGCGTTGTCGCACAGCTCATCCTCATCCTCACGCTCATATTGCCAGTCAACATAGCGCTCCATCGGCAGGAAGCTGTCCAGCTCGCGCAGCAAAGACACAGCCAGCATCTTCTGTTCGTTACCCGCGCCCTCATCATCAAGCAGCGCCATCAGCCGCTCGGCCGCCTCGTCACCCAGCTCTACCAGGCGGTTGAGCAGCATATCGGGCAGGCTGACGCCCCGCTCGACATAGGCATTCATCAGACGCACCAGCTCATCCGCGTCATCAAAGCTGTCAAAATACTCGCCCGGCTTCTTGCCGTCGAGCCAATCGGCCGGGGTATCCAGAAAATCTCGGTATACATCCGGCACAGCGTCCTCCATCCGGTCGGCATCATCAAAATCATCCTCGTGATCCTGTATCCATCCGCGCAGATATTCCGCAAAACGGTTGTCAAAATCAATCAGGCGCATCGCTTATACCCTCTCCTGTTCACGGGCCATTTCCAGGACCTCTTCGGCGGTAAAGCTGTGGGTGGCACGGCAGAAGTGACAGGACATGTCGATCGCGCGGCCTTCGGCCGCCATCTCAAGCAGCTCCTCTTTCCCCAGAGAATACAGGGCACGGGCCATCCGCTCCCGCGAGCAGTCGCACTTCAGGCGCAGCGGCTCATGTCCGATCATCTCAAGATCCATCCCCTGGAACCAGAACTCAGCCAGGTCCTTCATCGATCGGTCATACAGCTCACGGCTGATCCCTCGAAAGAAGGGTTCACGCTTTTCAAGCTCCTCGATCACATCCATCCCGCAACCGGGCAAAGCCTGGATGAGGATGCCGCCCGCCGACAGCACCACACCGTGCTGGTTGAGGCAACCCAGCGCCACCAGGGAAGGCGTTTGTTCCGACATCGTAAAATATTCCGCGAAGTCAAGTCCGAGCTCTCCCGATACCAGGTTGGCGATGCCAATATAGGGCTCGCCTACACCCTTGTCGCGTACGACGGTCAGACGACCCTGCGTGCCCACAAAGCCTGATACATCCTGTTTGCCGTCTTCCCGCACGGGCAGCTCCGCCTGTGGGTTTTCAACGGCGATCTTCAGGTCGCCGCCGTGGTGGCCGACCACGGTCATCCGGCCGCCTGCGCCATCCCCCGCCACGGTGACG
>CAZVUU010000149.1:0-3727 GCA_964630465.1 uncultured Christensenella sp. | reverse complement strand
AGGCTGGAACTGGAAGTAAGCAGTCCATCATCTCCTATGCCCAACGTCACGGTTCAGGGGACCCGACACCTTGTGGAGGCACTCTGGAACGCCTTGTTCGATGCTATCTAATCGTCGGGTTGTTTTCACTGGCTTTAATAGATCTGGACATCTGGTCCTGCTCAATATGCTCATCAATACGACGTTCTAGCCGTCGGGTTAATAGGTACCAGGTAGATTCAAAACCACCGGCCAATAGAAACGCTAATAACCCTAGAGTTAAGCCTGTTTCAGCGCCCCATTTGGCGCACCCGTAGGCCGTAAACATGACTATTGCGCCTAGTACGAGCAGGGAGGCCCATAGCGATAATTTATGCTTTAGAATTATCCACATATATTTTCATCGAACGTCAGGGGTCAGGGGACCCGACACCTTGTAGAAGGCACTCTGGAACCGATTGTTGGATGCTATTCTTTCTTAAAATACTTTTCTCTCCCGAGTCTTCCGCCCCATAACGATGATTGGCCGTAGGGGGTTAATTCAACGCCTGGATCCATAATCGGGAATAGTTTTGCGGTATTCGGTGTTAGCGCCAACGCATGCGGCCACGCAGAGTCCCATTGCCAGACGAATACTTCTGTAGTTCCGTCGCGTAAAAAACATGCGGCGTATGCTTCACCCTCAAAGCCTAGCCAATCGCCATCCTGAACAGACCATACTGTATTGACAACGCCACGATTGCGTAGCACTTCCTCGACCGTCTTGCCATCGGCGGTTGCGATTGAATTTTCAATCTTGTTGCCAATAAGGGCGACCGAAAGCATAGGTCTTCCGCCAGCGCCGTATATGAAAAGGGTGATAAATGCGGCAAACACGGTGATGCCGATTATAGTTAGGATGGATATGAGTAACTTATGTTTCATATTTCTTACATCCAACGCCAAGCTCACCTGCCACCATGAAGCGTAGCGAAATGGTGGTCAGGTGAAGCGACTTGTTGGGCAACGCTGTTGATCCCTGTCCTCCATCAAGAGCAGACCCTTTTGTTCTTCATTGTTTTAGATTTTCATTGAAGAACTTTTGTATTTTATCAAATGGTATTTTATCCGTTTTATCGTACAAATCAACGTGGTCTGCATTGGGTACAATCACCAATTCTTTTGGCTCGGAAGCCATTTTGTAAACATCTTCAGAATAATAACGGGAGTGCGCATTTGCTCCTGCAATAAGCATAATTGGGCGAGGTGAAATCATCGCAATGTTGGCTGCCATCGGAAAACTGAAGAATGTCATTGGTGTTGTAGCCGTCCACGCTGTTGAAGAGTTGATGCTCCTTGGGTGGAAACCACGTGGTGTTCGGTAATAATCGAAGAAGGAAGCTAATACAGGGTCCGCTTCTTTGGGTAGCGTTTCAGGAAGCACACGCTTTCCTTTTACAATATTGCCGCTTTCGTCAAAGGGAACTTCGTGTAAACCAAGAGCATAATTACCGTTTTCCGCATCTGTCCAACGCTGCTGACTTAGGTAATCAATAACCTTTTTGCGCTGTTCCAGTGTATAACCATCTTTATAACCGCGACTCATACTGCGGGACATATCATACATAGAAGCCGTGGCTACCGCTTTAATTCGCGAATCGCTCGTGGCGGCGGTAAGTGCCATACCGCTCAAACCACATATTCCTAAAACACCAATGCGGTTACGGTCAACGGAAGGCAGCAAGCCAATGTAATCCACCGCTGCGCTGTAGTCTTCCGTAAAAATATCAGGTGAGGCGACATTACGAACTTCTCCACCGCTTTCGCCAGTGAATGAAGGGTCGAAAGCCAATGTCACAAAACCTCTGGCAGCCAATTCGTTTGCATAAAGTCCCGAAGACTGCTCTTTCACCGCACCAAATGGACCGCTCATAACGAGTGCTGCAAGGCGCAGGCCACCACGATTTTTTGGCAAGTATAAATCAGCTGCTAAAGTGATACCGTAGCGGTTTTTGAATGTCACTTTTTGGTGATCTACTTTATCGCTTTTAGGGAATGTCTTATCCCATTCTTTAGTCAGTTGCATGGCATTGCCTCCAATTGGATTGTTAGGTTTGTTTGTCAAAACAGGTTGTGCGCTATTTGCAGTTGCTGAATAAGCAGCAGTTGCAACCACAAGAACTCCAAAAGCTATCATCTTAGATAAAAGCTTCATAATTATTTTCCTCCTGCATACGGTTATTCTATTCTATACAATTAGCACAATCTTAGAAGCCCAACGTTAGCGGTGAGGCTGAGGCGGCTTGCCGCCGATAGCCTCAAGCGCCTTGTTCGACTCTTTCATTTTGCGTAACGGGAGGGTTTGAGTCCAGAAAATTGGTGTTTGGGCGTTGAAAATGGCGTGTTTTTCGGTTTTTGGGGCATTTTGGGGTGTTTTTGGCATTTTTGGGGCGCAAAACCAGCACTTTTCCTCATTTTTTGGCGTAGCGTCACTTCTCCGCGAGGGCGTTGAGGTTTTGGGGATCACTCCTCATTTGTTGAACGTCAGCGATCAGACTGAGGCGCGCTTTGGCGCCGATAGTCTGGAGCGCCTTGTTCTGCATCTTCATTTTCCGAGATCTGCATGGCAATATGGGCATGCGGTGATGTTGCTGGGCAAGTCCTTTGGGATACCAAATTGTGCAAGTGTTTTGCCGTAACTGGGGTCTATAAGGAGGTAATTCAGCCGCTTGCCGCATTCAGGACACTTGATCACCTCTCGTAGCCGAAGGATGGAATATACCCAGGTGAGAAAGCCGATGCCAGAGATCGCAGCAAGTAACGCGGGTTGCCAAGTAAGGCGGCTGAAGTCTGCGGTAAACAGGGGAGAAAGTACCATCAGCGTAAATCCGACTAGCGTCATGGTCGCGCCTCGCTTGAGTAGCGATTGTGAACGGATAATCTCTGTCCTGAATATATCGCGTGTAGTCATTATCTCTTATGCAGAACGTCAGCGTTCTCCGGACGGCGCACTTTGTGCGACGTACGGAGCAACGCCTTGTTGGGCTTTCATTCTGACCATTTCAAATATTTGCCCAAGGGTAGCATTCGTGTCGTGTACTTGGGATAGATCGAAGCCGTAAGTATGTTGAAGGTTGTTTGCGAAGGTCTCTAGCTCTAGCGCGTCTGGCCAGCCGGTTGATGGATAGAGCGCTCGATAGACATCCATAACTTTGTCGTCGGGATCGAACTTGAGGCGTTGATTGCTTTTAAAAGCAAATCCATCAATAAACGCCTCTAGAAATCGGCGTATTTCTTCCTTGGGAATGTTCGGGAAGCGGCGTCGCCATTTTACACCGGTGCATACCCTGTCCCAATATCGCTGTAGCCGTCGTTTACTTTCTCGTTCATTAGGAATAGCGGCGGCCATTACTGCCAATACGATAACCAGGAGAATCGTAATTGTAATAATGGAATTCATCTCTTATGCCCAACGTTACGGGTCAGGAGGCGCGCCACTTGTGGCGCGTATCCTGCACCCGATTGTTCACTTCATTGTACTCTCTTGATTCTCCAGAAGCCTGTTGGTGATGGAATTGCGTTGGTTAAGTCTATGGTCCCTGATGTGGTACTAATAATGCTGCTAGTTGTCCAAACTCCCGAAATCAAATTAGAAGACGCTTCAAGAACATATTGAATGCCCTTCTGTTTATCGGATAAAGACAGGCGAATATCTCCCTCAGGTAGGATTGTCATGCCACTGACACTTGGTTCGGCCACTGGGTCGCTC
>CAZVUU010000148.1:0-3727 GCA_964630465.1 uncultured Christensenella sp. | reverse complement strand
TTCTTATCTGAGGCATGACTTCTTCTTCGCGCTCATTATATATAAGGTACGCCGATCTATTGACAAACAATGACCAAATCTGATATGCTCTGTTCACATAAATGGCCGCCGGATTGCGGCCCCTATAGTTGAAAGGAGTATACCCTGTCATGAAAAGAATTTTCACCTTGGTCCTTGCCCTGTGCCTGATGGCCACCCTGTCCGCGTCCGCCGTTGAGGTGCTGACCATGGGCACCGGCGGCACCGCCGGCACCTACTACGCCTTTGGTTCCGAGATCGCCGGCCTGTGGAACAACTCAGGCCTGGGCGTCGAAGTCACCCCCATGGTGACCGGCGCGTCCAAAGCCAACATCGTCAGCATCCATGACGGCGAAATGCAGCTGGGCTGGTCGCAGAACGATACCATCTTCTACGCCTACAGCGCCGATCCCGAGATCTTCGAGGGTGAGAAGTTCGACAACTTCTACGCCGTCGCGGCCCTCTACCCCGAAGCTGTCCACCTGGTTGTCGCCGCTGACTCCAGCATCAAGGACATCGAAGACCTCAAGGGCAAGAGCATTTCCATCGGCGCCCAGGGCTCCGGCACCTCGGTCAACGCCATGCAGATCCTGGAGCTGGCCGGCCTGAAGCTGGACGACGTCAAGGCCCAGTACCTCTCCTTTGACGCCAGCGCCGAAGCCTTCCAGAACCTGACCATCGAGGCCTTCTTCGTTACCGCAGGCATCCCCAACACCGGCATCATCTCCGCTGCCATCAAGCGCCCCGTGCGCCTGATCAGCCTGACCGACGAGCAGATGAGCACCCTGCAGGCCAAGTATCCCTTCTACGTCCCCGTGACCGTACCCGGCGAGACCTACACCGGCCAGGATGAGGACACCGTGATCCCCTCCACCACCGCCGTGATCATCGCCTCCAAGGACCTGAGCGAGGACATGGTCTATGACCTGACCAAGACCCTCTTTGAAAAATCCGACGATCTGACCCATGATAAGGCCCGCGTGCTGGATACCCAGTTTGCCGTCGAAGGCATCCCCTGCCCGATCCACCCCGGCGCCGCGAAATACTTTACCGAAGTCGGTGTAGAGATTCCCGAGCAGTCCAAGCTGCCGTGAGTATGAGGTCTCTCAGGGCATCGCGCTGAGGGGCTGTCGATCAAAACCGTTCTAAAAGCGGGGAGGCACCCGTGCCATCGGGTGCCTCCCTGATTTTCAGGAAGGAGTTTCCCAATGTCTGATCTACCGGAAAAACAATTGAACGGCCCTCAGGATGCAGCGCTTGCTCTTGACCCGGCTGTGCCGGGTGCGGAGATCGACCAGGCCGAACTGGAAGCCATCATGGCCAAGTATGACCGCGAGAGCGTCTTTCGCGTTCTGCCCGATTTCAGGGGCAAGGCCATCGGCTTTATCTGCATCGCCTTCTCCATCATCCAGCTGTACAATACCTTCAACCCCATCACCTTCATCCGTCCCTTGCATCTGGGCCTGGTGATGCTGCTGTCCTTCCTGCTGTACCCCGCCAAAAAGGGCGGCAGCAAGAGCAGCCTGCCCTGGTACGACGTCGCCCTGGCGCTCATTGCCTGCGGCGTATGCTTTTATCAGGTGGTCAACGAAGGGGCGCTCAACTCGCGCCTGCGCCTGAAGCCCTATGAGATGTACATCGGCATCGTCGGCATCATCCTGCTGCTGGAAGCCACGCGCCGCGTGGTCGGCCTGCCGATCGTCATCATCGCCGGCGTATTCATCCTGCTGGCCCTGTTTGGCAAGTACATGCCCGGCTTCCTCAAGAGCAATCTGATCCTGCGCAAGATCGTCGAACACCTGTGGTACGACAAGGAGGGGGTCTTCGGCCCGGCCATCGGCGCCTGCTGTACCTTTATCTTCCTGTTCATGCTGTTCGGCGCCTTCCTGGAAAAAACGGGTGTCGGCCAGTTCTTCATCGACCTGGCCAACGCAGTCGCCGGCCATCGCCGCGGCGGCCCCGCCAAGGTAGCCGTCCTCAGCTCCGCGCTGATGGGCACGGTCTCCGGCAGCTCGGTGGCCAATACCGTGGGCACCGGCTCCTTCACTATCCCGATGATGAAGCGCATGGGCTACCGCTCGCAGTTTGCGGGCGCGGTTGAGGCAGCCGCCTCCACCGGCGGGCAGATCATGCCCCCCGTCATGGGCGCCGCCGCCTTCCTGATGGTGGACTCCGTGGGCGTCAACTACGGCACCATCGTCAAAGCTGCTGTCATCCCGGCGCTGCTCTACTTCGCCGGCATCTATATGATCATCGACCTGGAGAGCAAAAAGCACAACCTGCTTGGCCTGTCCAAGGACAAGCTGCCCAAGGTGAAAAAGCTGGTGACCGAGCAGGGCTACCTGGCCCTGCCGCTGCTGGCCATCATCTTCATCCTGGTCGGCACCTCGCTCACCCCCGCCTACGCGGCCCTGATCGGCATGATCGTCGCCGTCCTCGGCGGATACTTCAAAACCATCATCGAACTGCTCGTCCCCGGTAAAAAGAGCATCCAGCAGATCATGGATACCCGCCCCGGCCTGACCGGGCGCGACTTCCTGAGCTCGCTGGAGACGGGCGCGCGCAGCGTGCTGGCAGTGGCCCTGGCCTGCGGTACCTCCGGCATCGTGTCGGGCGTCATCACCGTCACGGGCATCGGCGGGCGCATCGGCAGCGGCCTGACGGCCGTAGCCGGCGGCAACCTGATCCTCCTGCTGCTGTTTACCATGGTCACCTCGATCATCCTGGGCATGGGCGTGCCCACCACGGCCAACTACCTGATTACCTCCTCCGTCATGGCCCCCGTGGTCATCAAGGCCATGCAGGTGGCCCTGCCGGGGGTGTTCACGGGCCTGCAGGCCATGGGCCCGGGCTATGCCAACCTGCCCGCCCATATGTTCACCTTCTACTTCGGCATCGTGGCGGATATCACGCCGCCCGTCTGCCTGGCCGCGATGGCGGGAGCAGCCATCGCCAAGGCCGACCCGATCAAGACAGGCTTTGAGGCCTCCCGTCTGGCCATCGCCGCCTTCCTGATCCCCTACATCTTCATCTTCAACCCCCAGCTGCTGATGCTCAACGCCCAGTGGTACGAAGTCCTGCAGATCGCGGCCACCGCCCTGATCGGCATGTTCGGTATCGCCATGGCGCTGCAGCGCTTCTATGTCAGCAAGCTCAACCCTGTTCAGGCCCTGATGGCCCTGGCAGGCGGCCTGCTGCTGATCTACCCCGGCGCTATGACCGACCTGATCGGCATCGGCCTGATCGCCCTGGTCATCATCTGGCAGAAGTTCCAGGGAAAGCCGGCCGAGGCAAGGCCCGCAGTGTGATCCCCGACTAAAAGACCGCGCCGCCGGGCACTGAGCCCGGCGGCGTTTTTTATTGATCTGTCAATCTGACCGATCTGTATTGCTGCGAAAGGAGGGACGTCTCGCACAGAAATCACAGAACAACAGAGGCGGCGGGACAAGTCCCCCTTTTCACAGAGAATATCAAATAAAAGGACATACCCACGATGCGCCCATTCTAATACTAACATCCAATCAAACGGTCGAACAGATCCACTCACGAGAAGTGATAGAAGAAATAGTCTGAGGAGTAAGTGAACGAATCGTTCTGCACAGCCTTTCGACGACATCGGCAAGCGTCTTGAACACCTCATTGCGGAAGCCGTGCAGTCGCAGCCAAGCCCATACCTGTTCGATAGGATTCATCTCGGGCGTTGCGGGAG
>CAZVUU010000147.1:2805-3755 GCA_964630465.1 uncultured Christensenella sp. | reverse complement strand
ACCTGTTGTGAAAAGGCCTACTTCTTCCACAGTGTATTTCACTCCGTCTGCAACAAACTTGCCATCTGCATTAATATAACCAGTCAATTTTGTGGAATCCTGAGTAAATGCCACTAGCTCGTCATCATCATTATAGTAAGCATCTCCATAAGCACCCAATCTGCTAGCGATATTAATGAGGGAGTTGTCAAAATCAAAACCTGCTGTACCAAGAACAACTTTTCCTTCGTTGGTGCAATTCAGATAAGATTCCAACATAGTAGTAGTCGTAGCTGCGCCAGCTGGGTCAACAGCCGTCGTTTCGCCATCCGCATTTACTGACACTAAATTAACAGAAAGCGCATTGTAGATAACCTGCGCTGCATTTTCCCTGTCGATAGTAGTCGCAGTAGCAAGATCTGTGTACAGTCCCTGTTGCTGACCAAGAGTCACATAGTTTGCCGGCCAAGAGCCAACCAACATCGCGGAATTTTCGGTATAACCAACTGCTCTTAAAGCCATTGTGATGGCTTCGTTAACGCTGATGGTTCTTCCGGGCATTGCATTACCCATTCCGTCACCCAACATGATTCCTTTGGATTCGCAGAATGCAAGGTAAGGAACAGCCCATCCATAACCTGCAACATCTTTGAAGCTCGTGGTAGCATATCCGGCCAGTGCACTGTCCGGAACTCCAAGAGCTCTCGTAATCATTGCGGCAAATTCGGCTCTGTTAACAGCCTTGTCGCCTTGGAATGTACCGTCCGGATATCCATCAATGATTCCGAGATCGTTACAAACCTGGATAGCTTCTTTGTTTGCGCTTTCGTCAATGTCTGTGAGACCGAATGCGAAGGAGAAGCTACCAAGTACTAGTGCTAAAACTAGCACAAATGATAGTACTTTTCTCATTTTGTATCCTCCTTTAAAAATTGTATCATCTGAAGGGGCTTCTTGTCTGGATGTTTTGT
>CAZVUU010000147.1:2482-2742 GCA_964630465.1 uncultured Christensenella sp. | reverse complement strand
GGTGCATGCAGAACATGAACATATTCTATCACTCTGAATTATAGCCCCCAAAGGAAGACACCGTCAACCGTTGGGGGCATTTGTAATATAATCGTAATACAGTTGAAATTGCAAGTACATATTACATCATCATATGCGAATTTTGCCTAGAATGTAGTCTCCGAAACCACGATGATTTCTGCAATCTGGGCTTCTTCATCGCTGAGTTTAAACATTCTCACATACCGGTCTTTTCGAACATCGGCCATCTTTCCGACCGT
>CAZVUU010000147.1:0-2472 GCA_964630465.1 uncultured Christensenella sp. | reverse complement strand
AGCTGTCATCGGAAGGTTTAAAGATGTATACCGCCGCATTGTCCGCCATGCTTTGGAGAGGTCCGGAAGCATTGGTGAGCCGAACAATCAGGTCATCTCTTTCATGAATCACCGTGGCTCCCGTGGTATATTCCACAAAATCATCGGTAGCGCTGGTGGTGGCTTTAGAAATGCCCGACTGGATCACCCCTTTTCTCGTTACCATCTTGAATACTTCCCCATTCACTCGATCCGTCAGGTCTGTGGTGGGGTTGTAGCCCTTTTCACACAGCCAGGTGATTTCTCGTCCCGCTGCCATGGAATACACCGCATATACCGTGTCTCCATCCACATTCTTCACCTGAGTGATTTTATTCACCACTCCATATACGGAGCCGGAGAATCCCACATCCGCCGGTAGGATGATTTGGGTAATCTTTCCACCTTCTGTCAGGTAGAAGGCCGGTGTGGCCACATTCTTATACTTATATACCGTAGAGTCTCCGTAGCTTCCTTTGGTGGAAGGCAGTGTCATGGTAGATTTGTATTGAGATTGTTTGCTGTAGGTATAGACCACTACGTCAGAAGCCAATGGCTTTCCATCAAAGGTGGTAATGTCGCTGTTAAAGCTACCGGAGGCATAGGATAGGCCTGTGGTAATGACTCCCTCTGTGGGAGGGGTCGTTCCCTGGGCTTCCAGAATCTCGTCCATCCCGTTATATACCAGTTGCGCCGTCATCCACTTGGTGGCCAATTCCGGCATTTCTTCCGGCATGTTTTCCTCTAGATTCAACTCTTGCTTTTTGTCCACGTAATTCTGGGGCCAGGTACCTCCCAGCATAGCATCCGTATAGCCCATGGCTCTCAAAACAAAGGTGATGAGCTCCGTGCTTTTCACAGAAGCCCCCGGCGCAAACTTGCCACCCCCCACACCATTGGTGATGCCCTTAGCTACGGCATAGTTGATATATGGGGCGGCCCAACCATACCCGGCCATATCGGTAAATCCGCTATCGGATACCGACTGGGTGGGAGTACCAAAGAGCTCTGCCTCCGGTGGATCTATGGTCCTTACAATTATCACACAAGCCTGGGCTCGGGTGAGAGTGGCTTCCGGATGGTAAAGTCCGTCCGTGTCCCCGGTAATGGCCCCCCGTTCCATCAGGGCCTCCACCGCCGCTTCATAAGATTTGCCCTGTACATCTTCCGGCAAGGCGCCGAAGGCAAACCCGGTGGTCAAAAGACACAGGATTAATAACGTGGTTAAAATTCGTACACTTGTTTTTTTCATTCCGTTCTTCCCCTTTCTTGCTTCGATCATTTATGGGATGTTTGTCCCTTCATTTACTAGGAGTACATAGCCGATGTGAATACCACATCCTCATATCCGGTCTTGGAAGTGGTCACCTTCACATAGTAGGAACCGCTTCCTGTGGTCCAGGAGTAGGTGGATGAAGTAGCGCCCGCAATCAGGCCGGAACCATCATACCATTGGAAGGTGTGAGTTCCGGTGCCGGTAACGGTAACGGTAGCGGTCACTGTTGTGCCAACCGTGTTGGTTGCAATGACGATGCTCGGAGTGTCCACGGTGCTCTTGGGCATATTCTTATACATCAGCTGTACCACTTCCCCCTTGGTGATGGGAGCCGCCCAGTCGGTGACACGTACTGTCCCCGTTAAGTTATAGAGCTGGGTATATTTGATGTAGTTATTGGGCCAGGTGCCATAGGCCGCCATGGTGGCATCGTTAATGCCTTTGGCCCGCAGGATGGCGGTCATTACTTCCTGGTAGCTGATGGTGCCTCCCGGATTGAACCGGCTGTTGCCCACTCCCTGCATCAGGTTCACTTCATAACATCGGTTGATGTATCCCTTGGCCCAACTATAGCCTTTCAAGTCCCCAAAGTACTGGGCCTGCTCGCTGGTGTTCAGCTGGCTGGCGTTGTTGGTGGCTCTGGCTATGATGGCGGCAAACTCCGACCGTTTGATGGTGCGTTCCGGATGGAACAGACCGTCCGTATCTCCGGTAATCACGCCTTTATCCAGGAAAGCTTTGGCTTGGCTGTAAAGGCTGGTGCCCTGAAGGTCCTTGGGCTGTCCACTGGTGCCACCGCTGTCCCATTGAGAATAGTCGATGTCTCCAAAAGCCACACCGGTACCTCCTGCCATGGTCAAGGTGAGCAACAATGCCATCACCACCGCTAATTTCTTGTTCTTCTTCATATATCGATTCCTCCCTCTTGATCCCCTAGGCAGTACTTCTGGTCCTAGAAGTAGACGTAAAAAATTCTGATTTGTTTCCGTCCCTTATTATATCCAATGCACAAGGTCTTTTCAATGAGCCGGCGCAATTGTTATCAATTTGTAATAAGTAGGGAACATGATATAATATTCTCAGAAAAAATTGCGAAATACGGGAGGAACCAACATGGCAGAAAAGGAAATCAAACTCAGTGTGCCCAACCTGAATCCGGACATTGTGGAAAATTTACG
>CAZVUU010000146.1:0-3864 GCA_964630465.1 uncultured Christensenella sp. | reverse complement strand
AAAAATGGCAAAGGGACTGCCGGAGTATATTCCCGTACCCCTTCGCGTCTGCGAAGCAGACATTTTGCCATCGCTTCGCAAGGCCGCAGGCCATATTTCGCATAAAGCACTCAATTTCTTTCATTTAGACAAATAGGGGAGGCAGACATCATGGATCTATGCTTTCTGGGCGCCGCGCGCGAGGTGACGGGCAGCCGCTATCTGCTGCGCGCGGCCGGCAAAAACATCCTGATCGACTGCGGGATGGAGCAGGGCGCCGACATCTATGAAAACCAGGAGCTGCCCCTGCCCGCAAGCGGCGTGGACTGCGTGGTGCTCACCCATGCCCACATTGACCACTCGGGCATGCTGCCAAAGCTCTATAAGGACGGTTTCCGCGGGCCGATCTACGCCACGCCCGCCACCGTAGCGCTGTGCGACATCATGCTGCGCGACTCCGCCCACATCCAGATGCAGGAGGCCCAGTGGCGCAACCGCAAGGCCGAGCGTGCGGGGCGCGAGCTTTATGACCCCATCTACGATATGGATGACGCCGAAGGCGCGCTCACGCTCTTTGTACCTGTCAGGTATGACGAGGTCTTCCAGCTGGCACCCGGCATCCGCCTGACCCTGACGGACGCGGGGCACCTCCTCGGCTCCGCCAGCGCGACCCTGGCGCTTGATGAGGGCGGACAACAGCGTACCATCGTGTTTTCGGGCGATATCGGCAACATCAACCAGCCCATCATCAACGACCCGCAGTATCTTTCCACGGCCGATTATGTGGTGATGGAGTCCACCTACGGAGACCGCCTGCACGGCGACCGTCCGGATTACCTGGCCGATCTGGCCGATACCCTGCAGATCACCTTTGACCGTGGCGGCAAGGTGGTCATCCCCTCCTTTGCCGTGGGCCGCACGCAGGAGATCCTCTACTTTCTGCGTGAGATCAAGCAAAGGGGCATGGTACGCGGCCACGAAGGCTTTCCCGTGTTTATGGACAGCCCGCTGGCCATCAATGCCACCGGCATATTCAACAGCTGCTCGGATGACAACTTTGATGAACAGATGCGCGCCCTGCTGCGCGCGGGCGAGAACCCCCTGAGCTTTGAAGGACTCAGGCTCTGCGTGACGGCCGACGAATCCAGGGAGATCAACTTTCACCGGGGACCCGGCGTGATCATCTCCGCCTCCGGCATGGCCGAGGCGGGCCGCATCCGCCATCACCTCAAGCATAACCTGTGGAGGAAGGAAGCGACGATCCTGTTCGTCGGCTATCAGACAGCGGGCACCCTGGGGCGGGCCCTCTATGACGGGGCGAAGAAGGTCAAGCTGTTTGATGAAGAAATCGAGGTAAAGGCCGAGATCCGCACGCTGCACGCCATCAGCGGCCACGCGGATAAAAAGGGATTGCTGACCTGGGCGCAGAGCTTCTCCCCCAAACCGGTGCGCATATTTGTCTGCCACGGCGAAGAGAAGGTCGCCGAGTCCTTCGCGGGGGAGCTTGACACGCGCGGCTATGCCACCGCCGTGCCCTACAACGGCGATGTATGGGACCTGCTGAGCGATCAGCGCATCAAGGAAGGCCATCCGCCCCTTGTTAAGAAAGCGCACAGGCATGAGGCAGCCCTGCCGAGGCTCAGCGAGGCGGACAGGAAGCTTCAATCCGCCTTCGACCGTCTGCGCCATCTGCTGGATCAGGCGGGCGGCTACAGCAACGACCTGAAGCGGAAGCTGGCGGACCAGATCGAAAAAATCATCAAACGCTGGGAGAACTGACATGATCAATTTCGTTTCATTATCGGCGCCCCTGCCCCAGGATATTGAGAACTATATGGTGTCGGGCGACTGGGATACAGCCCGCCGGATGATCCGCGAAAGGCTGAAGCTCGGCCTGCCGGATATGTTAAAAGACCGCCTTTTGGCGGCTGATTTCTTCATGCAAAAGCTGGCCTTTTCCTATCCGCTGACGGAGGAAGCGCTGTTTCATGACATCAAAAAAGAAATCCCCGATTTCAACGGGGATGAATTCCTTCGGCTGCGCGACCTGGGCTGGCTGGATTCCAGGATGATCGGCGCAAAGCGGATGTACCATGAAGACCTGGTGGCCAGCCTGCTGAAGGCCAACCCCGAGTTTGCCGCGCGGGCAGGCAAGCCGCTCAGCCCCCACCGCCCGCTGCTTGATGAAGCGATCGCCCATCTCAAGCAAAACGGGCAGCTGCGCATGAAGATGGAGCTGAAAAGTACCCTGAAGATCAAGGATGAATATTTCAAGCACGGTAAAACCTACCGCGTCCACCTGCCGCTGCCCGGCCCCGCAGCCCAACAGCAAGAGATACAGCTAGAAGATATCCGCCCCAACCCCAAGCATATCGCAAGGGAGAGCGCGCCCCAGCGCACCGCTTATTTTGAGGAAACCATGTCAGAGAACAGGCCCTTTACAACCAGCTCCAGCTATGTGCAGACCCTGCATTACTGCGACCCGGTGAACGACCCCGCCCCGCACCTGCTCTACCCCGAGGCCAAGGCCCCTGTGCGGGAGGACCTGGAGCCGCAGGCCCCGCACATCCTGTTTACACCCTATCTGGTGTCGCTGTGCAAGGAGCTGATCGGCGACGAGATCGTGCCCGTGCGCCAGGCCAAGCGCTTCTATGACTTCATCACGGGCCGGGTACTCTACAGCTACGTCAGGCCCTATCAATTGATCGAAAACGGCGCGGAGTACCCCGCGGTCAATCTGCGGGGAGACTGCGGCCTGCAGGCCCTGCTCTTCATCGCGCTGTGCCGCATCGCGGGCATCCCGGCCCGCTGGCAAAGCGGCCTCTATGCCGCCCCGGGCGACGCGGGCAGCCACGACTGGGCCTGGTTTTATACCGAGGCCTGGGGATGGCTGCCTGCGGATTGCAGCTTCGGCGGCGCGGGCAGAAGAGGCGGTAATGAGGAGCGAAGGGAGTTTTACTTCGGCAACCTCGACCCCTACCGCGCCGTATTCAACCACCAGTACATGGGCGACTTCCAGCCCGCAAGGGCCTTCCCCCGCAACGACCCCTATGACAACCAGTCGGGCGAGGTGGAAACGGATGAAGGGGCGCTGACCTATGGGCAGTACCGCACAAGGCATGAAGTGAAGGCGACCTGGCTGCCTGAGGATTAAATAACAGGGAGACTCCTTATGACGATCACGCGCAGGATCAGGGTATATCAGACACTGAATGCCTTAGCTTGCGTTTATACAGGCTTCACCGGTGCAACCTTCGTTTTATTTCTTTATTCCTTCGGATATTCGCCCTTTGTGGTCAATATGCTGGTCGCCAGCGCCGTCCTCAGCGTTTTTATCGCGGAGATCCCCTCGGGGGCGGCGTCTGATCTGTGGGGCAACAGGGCCGTCCTGTTGATCAGCGGGATTACGCTGGCCGGAGCCAACGCTCTCTTTGTGTTCTCCCGCAACGCCAGCCTGCTGCTGGCCGGGCAGTTATTATCAGGCATTTCGGCTGCCATGCTGTCAGGCCCTTTGGATGCCTGGGTGTTTGACGCGCCAGGGTTTCCCAAGGAGAGGATCGATGGCGTGTGCGCCGACAAGCACAAGTTTCAAAGCTTGATTATGCTGACAGGCGGGCTGATTGGCGGCTATCTCGCGGATATCAACATCAGGCTGAATTTTGCCTTGTCTATTGCAGCCGCTCTTGTGTTCACCGCCTTGGTCCATGTCTTCATCAAAGAGACAAGGGAGAGGGCTAATCACAGCCGCTTCATCAGCAAAATAAATGCCGGCGCGCAAACGATGGGCAGGGTCATCGCGGACAGCTTCCTCTACTGCGTCAAGGACAGGCAGGTCAGGACGATCATTGTATACAGCGGACTGATGACCTTTTCCGTATCGGCCGT
>CAZVUU010000145.1:0-3873 GCA_964630465.1 uncultured Christensenella sp. | reverse complement strand
TCATTAGGTGTCGGGTCCGGCACTGTTACCCATAGCAATTCTCCCTGTGATCCTACTCGCATTGCTTTCATAGCTTAGTCTCCTATAAAAAGTCAACAGTTTTTAGGCTGTTTGCTGTATTATTTCTTCGCGTCGCATCAGCTCGGGATTAAAGCTTTCCCTCTTTGACAACATGACGAAGACAATCCGAGTAATCTTTCTTGCCAGCGCGATGATCGCTCTACCAGAGCCCTTGTCACCTTTTCGGCGCTGGTATTCCTGGATGATTCTCCATTCGGAGCTTAGGTTCGTCAGCCGGATCATTCCAAGCGCGGCCTGTACAAATGCTGTCCGCAGTTCCTGAGGGCCATGTTTGGTGATCCGGCCGTAATGCTTTGTTTCGTTTGAGTTGCGCACGCTGGGAATAATCCCAACATACGACGCAAATTTCTTGTAACTCCCTTCAAACCGTTCCAGGTTCTCAGTATAGGCGGCTATCGTTGTCGCCGTGTTGATTCCGATCCCCGGTACCGTCATCAGCAGTTCTACATCTTCATTACTCGCTACCATCTCACCAAGAAGTTTTTCAACGCCCTTGATTTCTGCTGTCAAATCGTCTAAAATCTTAACCATCACCTTGAGTGATGGGGCAGTGTACGCTGAGAAGTTGTGGTCCTCGAGACCGTTTATCAGCTCCTGCCTCTTTTTCTTACTCTGAAACTGTGCTGCTTTCGTTTCTATCCCATACCCCAGCATCATCCCATGGATCTGATTCTTGATCTTGACCATGCTTTGTACAAGGATGCTTCTTGTCTTCAGCAGTCGCCGGATCTCTTCACTCGTCTGGCTGCATAGATGCGCCTCCGGCAGCATGTCCTTCATCAGGTAAAAGGCCAGGGTCGCTGCGTCATTCGCGTCTGTCTTCTTTGTGCTCGTCGTGATGACTTTGAACCTGTTGGTGTTCACCACCTTCACCTCAAAGAACTCTGATTCCATCCTGTTCTTGAAAAATCTGGCGTTCCCCGTTGTTTCAACCGCCAGTTCGATGGAATAGCCCTGTTCTTCCCACCTGTGCATCTCCCGGGAAAACTCACTGTACCCTTCTTCCTTTGTCGGATACTGTTTCTCCAGCACATACTCTCCATCTTCATTCAGCGCACATACCGTGAACTGAGTCTTGTGAAGATCTACGCCCACACTCAGCCGGCTCATTTCTGCCTTGCTCATTTCATTTTCCTCCATGACTTATTCAGCAAGACAGCCTCTTTCAGGTGATGCTTCCATTCTCCTATCCGGTCTTTATGACCTCTGCATGATTCGATGCTAACTCGCTCATTCTCCCCTTCGGCCTCGAGGGCCACAAAATATGCCGAGCTAGTATCTATCTGTCTTTCTGCTGTTAACTGTATTCTACAGCATTAAGATTTTAGTTGCATCACCCTCAGTTACTTTTTATCATGCCTCCCCTTTTCATATGACTTTGATTTACAGGCCCAGCATGGCCGTCGCTATGGCAAAATAGGCCATCAAGCTTGCGGCGTCCACGATGGTCGTGACCAAAGGACCCGCCATGATGGCGGGGTCCATCTTCAGTTTTTTAGCGAACAGGGGCAAGACGCCGCCGATGACTTTGGACAGAATGATCGTCACGATCAAGGAGATGGAAACGGTTGCCGCCACCAGCACCCCGACCTTCTCCACGATTATCAGCCTGGCAAAGTTTGTGATGGCGAGAATCACGCCCACGATAAAGGATACCGCAAATTCTTTGAACAGCACCTTGAGCCCGTCGCTGACCTTGATCTCCCCCACCGCCAGGCCGCGTATCACCAAGGTGGAGGACTGGCTGCCCGCATTCCCGCCCGTATCCATCAGCATGGGGATAAAGGTACCCAGCACCGCCACCGAGACCAGTACATCCTCATACTTGCCCATGATCCTTCCGGTGAAGGTCGCGGAAATCATGAGGATCAGCAGCCAGGGCAGCCTGTTCTGGGCCAGCTGCCATATCCCCGCGTTCAGATATTCTTCGTCCGAAGGCGACATCGCGGCCATCTTCTGAAAGTCTTCCGTGGCTTCCTGTGAGATGACATCCATGATGTCATCGACCGTTATGATGCCGGTCAGCCTGTTTTCATTGTCCACCACGGGCAGGGCCAGAAACCCGTACTTTTTAAATATATTGGCTGTTTCTTCCTGGTCCTGGTGGGTGCTGACCTTGATGATATCCGTTTCCATGATGTCTTCAATGATCGTATGGTCTTCGGAGGTAACCAAAGCCCTTAAAGACACGATGCCTTCCAGGATTCTGTTTTGATCCGTGACATAGCAGGTGTATATCGTCTCCGTGTTCAGCCCGACCTTTTTGATGTGGTCCATGGCCTCTTTGACGGTCATGGTTTTTTTCAGGTTCACATACTCTATCGTCGTCAGGCCGCCGGCGGAATCCGAAGGGTACTTCAGAAATTCGTTGATCAGCTCTCTTTCTTTTTCGCCTTTGTGCGTCAAAATTTTGTTGACGACATTTGCCGGCATTTCCTCGATCAGGTCGATCATATCGTCAAAGAACAGCTCATTGATGATGTTCGTCAACTCTTCACTGGTAATGGAATTGATGATGTCCAGCTGCTGCTCTGTTGTGAATCTCGCGAAGACTTCCGCCGCCAGGTCCTTTGGCAGCATCCTGAATAACATCAGCATCATCGGCGGGTCGCACAGCTCCAGCATGTCCGCTACGTCCACCTCGTTCATGTCCGATAAAATTTCTTTTACTTTACCGTAGTTTCTTTCCTGCATTAAGTTTTCCAGGTCTTTTATATCCATCTCTAAGCCCTCCTATTCTCCGGATAAGGCGCACCGAAACACGACACAGATCCGCATAAACACAAACCGCTTCCTCCCGACGAATCACTGTCCATTCAATGCACCACCTTTCAAATAAAAGTATCTGTCATCAAGCCTTTGACACAGGAATCGGGGAACATATCTTCATTTTTGAGGCAAAAACCGCCATGGCGATGGCCAAAATTCTTTTCCATTCACCGTTTCCCCTCATGCTGTTCTCACGATCGCTCATGAAAATCATACCTTTACACTTTATCACGATAAAAACGATGTTGCAATGCGCCGGCATGCTTTTATATAGACAAGAAACACAAGGAAAAAACAGGCAGATCCCGGGCCTGCGCGGGCTGGGTTTCCCGCGCCCTTCACCCCTTTCACGGCTTCACACTGCCCCCCGCGCTCATTGACTTCCCCCGCCCTGCGGATTATAATGGCCTCACAATTGAACAGCCTGCGTGTTTGCGTGAAAACGCCGCATTAAGCGATGGGAACCGGATGAGATTTCCGGGCTATCCCAGTAACCGTGAAGCTGACGAAGGGCCACAGGCCACTGCCGCAAGGCGGGAAGGCGGCCCTGAGGACGAAGCTAAGCCGGGAGACCTGGACGCGCAGAAACGAGCGATACGCTTCGTTTACTTCTGGGTCAGAGTAAAGCTAACACCCTGTGTTGCTGAGGGCTGCCCATACGGGCGGCCCTTTTTCTACTTTTAAGTGCCTGTTCAAGGAAAACAAATGGGAGGAACCACCATGAAAAAAACCCTCAGCTTATTCCTTGCCATGGCGCTGGCGCTGAGCCTGAACATCGCCCTGGCAGACACACTCACCGACATGGCCGGCCGCGAGGTCGCCCCGGTCACGGCGCAGCGCGTCGTCATCCTCACCCCCTCCGATGTGGAGATCCTCTACGCTTTGGGCGCGGGTGATACCCTGGTTGGCCGCGGCGAGTACGCCGACCACCCCGCCGAGGCGCTTGAAGTGCCCAGCGTGCAGTCCGGCATGGAGACCAACCTTGAGCAGATCATCGCCCTGGCGCCCGACCTGGTCATCATG
>CAZVUU010000144.1:0-3902 GCA_964630465.1 uncultured Christensenella sp. | reverse complement strand
CGCGCTTGGCGACATGACGGTTGACGAGGCCTGGACAGAGGCTGTCATCGTATCCAACGCTGCCCTGCAAGGCAGATAAAGACCGGACCTGAAACAGAGAGGAACCGTGCACTTCATCGCACGGTTCCTTTTATATGCTTTGATATATTGTTCAGCCTTTGATGCCGCCCCTTGCGACACCCTTGATAATTTGTTTTCTGGCGAAAAGAAAGAGTATGATCATCGGTAAAACAACGACTGTGGAGGCAGCCAGCATTTGCTCGTTATTGCTGCCCACCTCAGTCGTAAAGGTGTACAAGCCAAAGGGGAGGGTGCGGTGAACATCTGTCTTGATAACAAGCAGCGGCCACATAAAGCTGTTCCAGGAGGCCAGGCCATTGAGCAGAATGATCGTGACCAGAGAGGGACGGGCAATCGGCACCATCACCTTCCACAAGTAGCGCCAGTTGGTACAGCCGTCCACCCGGGCCGACCAATATAGCCCGTCGGGGATGGTCTGGAAAAAGTTGCGCAGGATATAGGTATAGAAAATACTGGAGGTGAATGGGATGATCAGCGCAAAGCGCGTATCATTGAGGCCTACTTTTACAATGGTCTGATAATTGGTGATCACCAGCATCTCAAACGGTACCATCATCATGCTCAGCAGCAAGGAAAAGAGGATCTCCCGACCGGGAAAGCTGAGCCGGGAAAAGGCAAAGGCCGCGAGGATCGTTGTAATGGCAGTCGCGGTGACACTTGACGCCGTAACCACGACCGAGTTGATGAAGTATTTTTCAAACGGGGCTGTGTTGAAAGCAACGCGGAAGTTGTTGAAGTTCAGCCAGTTGCGCGGCGCCCAGGTGGGGGGAAAGATGCTCATCTCCGCCGAAGTTTTGAATGCCGATGAGATCATCCAGTAGAAGGGAAAGATCATGATCAAGGCGCCGATGACCAGAAGGCTGTAGAGCATGGCGCGCGCGGTATCCTGCCGGGTGCGGTAGGAGTGGTTCAGGTACAGCCCCACGGAGGCTGCTACCAGTCCTGTGCCAAGCAGGGCGGAGGCCCGGGTCCGGTTGATCAGCGCAAAGCCGATAAGACCGGACAGAGTTAGAAGCACGCCAAAGATATACAGCCCTGTGCCCAGACGTTTTCTTCTTGCCTTATCCAACTTTGCTTGCCTCCTTAATCATACTTCCATTTGCGCTGGATATAGCGTTGTATGGCTGTGAACATCAGAATAAAAATGAACAGAATGATCGCAGCCGCGGCCGCGCGGCCCAGTTCATTCTTTGCCCTGAGCATATCAAAGATATAATAAACCACGGTGTATAAATTGCTGACCGGACCGGGCGAGCCGTTAAACAGCACATTGACCTCTGTAAAGACCTTGAAGGCGGAAATAGAGTTGATGATGAGCACCAGGCCGATGGTCGGTGAAAGCAGCGGCAGTGTGATCCTGCGGAATATCCGCATCTGACCGGCCCCGTCCACTTTGGCGACTGTATAGAAGGTATCGTCAATGTTCTGAAGGCCGCTGAGCAGGAGAATGATCGTAAAAGGCAGGGCAGACCAGATACCAAAGATCACCAGCACGGTCATGGAATGAGAAGCTTGCTGCATCCAGTTGAGCTTTCCGATGCCGAACAGGCCCAGCAAGGCATTGAGCACGCCAAACTCCCGGTTGAATATCCACCGCCAGACAAGACCGACTGCTGTGACGGAGGTGACCATCGGCAGAAAATAAGCCGTTTGAAACAGCGCAGAGAAGCGCAGCTTCTGGTTAAGCAGATAGGCGATGATGATCGCCAGGGCCGTTGAGATCGGCACCGTATACAGAACATAAAGGAAGGTGTTTCGCAGCCCCTGCAAAAAGTAATTGCTTGTGCCGGGAATACCCTTGATCACATACTCATAATTGCCTAAGCCCCAGCCTGCAAAGCTACCCTCCAGCCTGTAGCGCTCCTGAAAGCTCATGATGACAACGCGCACAATGGGGTAGAGGGTAAAGATGGCCACCCCGATAAAAAAGGGCAGCAGATAGTCAACCGGCTCCAGCAGCTCGCCTACGCGCGCCCGCTTGCGCTCGTCATACTTAAACCAGGCAACAAGCAAAGCAGCAGCAAACAGCAAGCAAAAGCCGCCGGCGGCCAGCAGAGGCATGTAGTAATACATCAAGGCGTAGCCCGGCTCTGTCACCATCAGTGAAAGCCGGGCCCGGGCAATGCTCATCGCATCCTCCGCGGAATCCACCTGCAGCACGATGCGTTCGGCCAGCCCCTCTCTGTCCTGTAAAAAAGCATCGGAAATCAGCCCGCTCGCGGCCTCGTCGCTTACCCGCCCGAGAATGCCGCCAAGCAGCGTTTCAACGGAAGCATGCGCGATGTCCGGGTCACTGTGTCCCTGACTTACCGCCGACGCGATGTCCTCCTTCAGCCTGCGCTTGCGCGAATTAAGACCGATCTTGATATTGCTGCTGCTTTGCGGGGCGGCAGCTTGCGCGAGGGCCTGCGCTTCTTTGACGCCGGCGTCCAGATGAGCATCGACGCGGGCAAGTCGCTTTTGATCAAGCGTCCTTTGCTCCAGCGTCTGAAAGCCATAAAGGCCAAGGCCAAGAAGAATGGCGCCCAAGAGCGAAAAAACAATGATATGCGCCATCATGCGCATAATGCCCGGCCGTCTTTTTCTCGTGGCCGGTATTGGAGCCTGCCGCATCAGTAACGCGCCCCCGTTTCCAGGTCAAACACGAAGGTACCCCGGCTGCGCAGGCTGAGATAAACGGCATCGCCCGGGCTGAAACCGTAGTCTGATGATATGTAAGCGCGCAAGCCTGCACCGCCGAAGCTGAGCTGTGCCATCTCCTCCTTGCCCATCTGATAGACATGCTCGACCACACAGCTCATGCGATCGGGGGCGGGCTCCTTTTCAACCAAGAAGCTCTCCGCGCGGATGGACAGGTTGACCCGATTGCCGTCCGGGATATGCCGGAACTCGTCCCGGATCAATGAGGCACCGCTTGCGGTCCTGAATGTTCCCGCGGATATGGTTCCCGGGATGTTGTTGATCGGAGGATTCCCCAGAAAATTCGCCACGAATTGGTTGTGCGGGTCGTTGTACAGGGACTGGGGCCGGTCGTGCTGCTGCATCAGCCCGTCCTTCATCAGTGCGATGTGGTCAGAAATTGACATCGCCTCCTCCTGATCATGGGTTACAAAGATGGTGGTCACCTTGGTTTCCTGCTGGATGCGGCGGATCTCTTCACGCATTTCAAGGCGGAGTCTGGCATCCAGATTCGACAAGGGCTCATCAAGCAGCAAAAGACGGGGGTTTTTAACCAATGCGCGCGCAATGGCGACGCGCTGCTGCTGACCGCCGGACAGCTGCCTGGGCTTGCGGCCCAGCATATCCTGCATATGCACCAGACGCGCTATTTCCTCGGCTCGCGCTTCACGCTCCGCCCTGGGCACTTTCTGGATCTCCAGCGGAAAACATATATTGCCCATCACCGTCATGTGCGGATAAAGCGCGTAATTTTGAAACACCAAACCAATACCACGCTGCTCCGGGGCGATATCGGTCACGTCCTCATCATCAAAGAGGATCCTGCCTTTGGTCACGGGCAGGATGCCGGCCAGCATATTGAGCACTGTGCTTTTGCCGCAGCCGGACGGGCCGAGCAGGCAGACAAGCTCCCCGTCTTCCAAGGTAACGCTGAAATCATTTACTGCGGTAAAGTGTCCAAATTTTTTAGTCAGGTTTTCCATGACAACGCGCATATCCGAGCACTCCGTTCGTTAAAATGAAAAGAGGGGGCTGCCGGCAAACAGCAGCCCCCGAAAATCAATTACTTGCCTTGCAGGGCAGCGTTGGATATGGTGACAGCCTCTGTCCAGGCCTCGTCAACCGTCATGTCGCCAAGCGCA
>CAZVUU010000143.1:0-3978 GCA_964630465.1 uncultured Christensenella sp. | reverse complement strand
GCGGGATCATGTCCGAAGGCTTGCTTGTAAAGACGGAAGAGGGATCACCGCAGGGCGGCCCCTTGAGCCCCTTACTGGCAAACATCTACCTGAATAAGTATGACGAGGAAATGGAAAGCAGAGGCGTTCCGGTAGTACGTTACGCGGACGACATCGTGGTGCTGGCTAAAAGCCGGAGAGCGGCGGAACGCTTGCTTGAAAGCAGCCGGAAGTACCTGGAAGTCAAACTGAAGCTGAAGGTAAACGAAGACAAAAGCAAAGTGGTGAGTGCGCTATCGGTTCGAAATTTTAAGTTTCTGGGCTTCGCGCTGGGAAAGGGCAAGCAGGGATATTACCTGCGAGCCCACGCGGAGACCATGAAGAAAGCCAAGCGGAAGCTGAAAGAACTGAGTTCACGCAGTCAGAGCAGAAACGTCCGGGTAGTGATGAAGAGATTGGAACAGTACATACGCGGATGGCTTGGCTACTTCGGAATCGCGAGCATGAAGACAATGATGGAAAACTGGGACGGATGGCTGAGAAGACGGCTGAGGATGTATATCTGGAAGCAATGGAAGAAGCCGAGAACGCGTGTGAATAACCTGAAGAAATTAGGGATGCCGGACTGGCAAGCCTACCGAAACGGGAACACGCGCAAAGGATACTGGGCAGTAGCCGGAAGCGGCATACTGACGCACACCATAACGAATGAAAGACTCGTACAGGCAGGATACTACAGTATCCTAGCGAGGTACGAGTCCCTGCAACAAAGGGTTTGAACCGCCGTGTACCGAACGGTACGCACGGTGGTGTGGGAGGTCGGCTGACCCGCTAAGGGTCGGCCTCCTACCCGATTTATCCGATCGGCGCAGGAAGGGGTAGAATATAGGGGCGCTAAATGCTACAATTCTGTTTGGACATGCCGAAATTTCATTGATATCGTGCAGGCAGTGATCAAGGGGAGGAAAAAGAATGCCAAAGCTTGTGGAGTGTATACCTAATTTCAGCGAAGGGCGCGACCGGGCGGTGATCGACGCCTTGTCAAATACCGCGCAGAGCGTGCCGGGCGTCAGCCTGTTGGATGTGCAGGCGGATGAGGGGCACAACCGCTGCGTGCTGACCCTGGTGGGCAGCCCGGAGGGGATCGAGTCGGCGGCGGTCGCGCTTGCCAAGGCGGCGGCTCAGCTGATCGACCTGCGCCGCCACAGCGGGGAACATCCGCGCATGGGCGCGGTGGACGTGATCCCCTTTGTGCCGGTGATGGACGTCACGATGGAGGAATGCGCTGATCTGTCCCGACGCGCGGCAAAGCGCGTGTGGGAAGAGGCGCATCTGCCCGTATTTTTATATGAAGAATCTGCCTCGGCGCCTCACCGGACCAACCTGGCGGATGTGCGCCGGGGGCAGTTTGAGGGCATGCCCGCCAAGATGAGGCTGCCCGAATGGGCGCCGGATTTTGGCGGGCGCGAGCCGCATCCGACAGCCGGCGTGACAGCGATAGGCGCCAGAAAGCCCTTGATCGCCTTTAACGTCAACCTGGATACCGACCAAGTGGAGGTGGCCAAAGCGATCGCCAGGTCGATCCGCGCCTCTTCCGGCGGCTTTGCGGGGATCAAGGCCCTGGGGCTGTTGCCCACACCGGGCGGAAGAGCCCAGGTCAGCATGAACGTCGTGGACTATGAGGCGGCGCCGCTCTATCGCGCGGTGGAGATGATCCGCATGGAGGCGGCGCGCTGGGGCGCGCGGGTGACAGGCACGGAACTGGTGGGGCTGACCCCCGCCCGGGCCCTGATCGACTCGGCGGCTTATTACCTGCAGCTTGAACAATTCGACGGACGGCGGCAGGTGCTCGAATATCACCTGATCGGAGGAGGACAGCATGAGTAAACTGGCGGATAAAAACCTGAGAGATTTTGTGGATCTGCTGGCATCGGGCGAGCCGACGCCGGGCGGCGGCTCTTCCGCAGCGATGACAGGGGCGCAGGGCGCTGCCTTGATCTCGATGGTCTGCGGCCTGACCGCGGGGCGTCAGAAATATGAGCAATATGACACCCTGGCCCGTGACACGAGGGAGAAGGCGCTGGCCGTCAAGGATGAGCTGCTTGCGGCGATGGACGCGGACAGCGAGGCCTACCGGGCTGTGGTGGCCGTTTTTCCCATGCCCAGGGATACGGACGAGGAAAAACAGGCCAGAAAGGCCGCCATGCAGGCGGCGCTCAAAGGCAGCACGATCAGCCCCTATGAGATGATGGTCTTGAGCGTGCGGGGGCTGAGGCTGGCGCACCGGATGATCGGAAAGTGTAACATCAATGCCGCCAGTGACCTGGGCGTGGGAGCGCTCAGTCTGCGCACGGCGCTTGAGGGCGCCTGGGACAATGTGCTGATCAACCTGGGCGGCATAGAGGATGAAACCTTTGTCAAGGAGCACCGCGAGCAGGGAGAAGCTTTGCTTCGGGAAGGGTTGCCCATGGCGGACGAAGTCGCTGCCTGGGTACGCGGTGCCATGCAGGGGTAAAACCCATGAGTAAAGAAAAGAAAAAGCCGGATCTCAGCGGCATCCTGCATAAGGAAATCACCGACAGCCTGCCCGAAGAGGTGGAGGAGAAGGTCGTCGGGTATTTTGAAAAAATAGCGGATGAGAAGGGTGTGGAGCTGCGCAATGTCATTCCCGAGTCCCTGCCCGGCAAGGAGCCTGACAACCGCGTTATGATGCAAGGCTTTGAGTGGTACCTTCCAAACGACGGCGGGCACTGGATGAGACTGAGCGCCCTGGCGGAGGGACTGGCCGCCGTCGGCGTGGGCGGGATGTGGATCCCGCCTTGCTGCAAGGCTACCGGCACCGATGACGTGGGCTATGGCGTCTATGATCTGTGGGATGTCGGTGAGTTTGATCAGAAGGGCGCCGTGTGCACCAAGTACGGCACGCGCAGGCAGTTGGAAGCCCTGATCGATGCCCTGCACAAAGCGGGTATACAAGTCTACATCGATGCGGTGCTCAATCACAAGGCCGGGGCGGATGAGGCGGAGCTATTTGCCGCCGTACGGGTCAACCCCGACAACCGCGATGAGGAGATATCCGATCCCTACGACATCAAAGGCTGGACGCGCTTCACCTTTCCGGGGAGGGGCGGCAAATATTCCGGCTTCGTGTGGGGCTTCCGGCACTTTACGGCGGTGGATTATGACGACCTGCACAAGGAGGGCGGTATCTTCCGCATCCTGGGCGACAACAAGGGCTTTTCGCCCCGCGTCGACGGCGAGAAGGGCAATTTCGATTACCTGATGTTCGCGGACATCGACTACCGTAACCGCGAGGTGATGGAGGAAACGCTGCGCTGGAGCGAATGGTTCGTCAAGACCTTCCCCATCGACGGCATGCGCCTGGACGCGGTGAAGCACATCAATTCCAGCTTCGTCAGCGTCTTTTTACGCCAGACCCGCCTGAGCGCCGGGCGGCCCCTGTATTTCGTCGGCGAATACTGGAACGCGGATGAAAACCGCCTGATGGAATACATCGGTGATACGGGCGAGCAGATGGCTTTGTTTGACGTGGCCCTGCACTTCAACTTCAAGGAGGCGGCAGACCGGGGCGGCGAGTACGACCTGCGCGGGATCTTTTCGGATACGCTGATCGAAAAGAATGCCTGGGACACCGTCACCTTTGTGGACAACCACGATTCCCAGCAAGGGCAGGCTCTGGAAAGCTGGGTGGGGCTGCCCTTCAAGCTATCGGCCTACGCGCTGATCCTGCTGCGGCGGGCGGGTTATCCCTGCCTGTTCTGGGGCGATTACTACGGCATCGCGGCCGGGCCGGCCCCGCAGGAGGGGCTGAAGGCCCGGCTGGACCCCATGCTGGAGGCGCGGCTGAAGTATGCCTACGGTGAGGAGAAAGATTATTTTGATGACCCGCACTGCATAGGCTGGCTGCGCCTGGGGGATGCCGGACACGACAACTCGGGCCTGGCAGTACTGATCAGCAACCTGGGCGAGGGCAAAAAG
>CAZVUU010000142.1:1979-3987 GCA_964630465.1 uncultured Christensenella sp. | reverse complement strand
ACTCCCTCTATGCCCACATCGCCTGGCTGCGCAAGATCCAGGAGCTGGAGTGGAACGGCATGAAGGACGTCGAGGTCAAGTTCCCCCTGATCGAAGACATCAGGATGGATGTCTCCAACAAGTACGGCATGGTACAGCCCGGTCAGTCCAACACCCAGGCCGTGCGCGCGGTCTTTGTCATCGACCCCGAAGGCAAGATCCGCACCATCCTCTACTATCCCCTGTCCACCGGGCGCAACTTTGACGAGATTAAGCGCATCGTGCAGGCCCTGCAGAAGGCCGACGCGGACAGCGTGGCCACCCCTGCCGACTGGCGCCCCGGCGACGATGTGATCGTGCCCACGGCGGGCTCCTGCGGCACCGCCAAGGAGCGAATGGAGACCCAGTCCGACGACCAGTACTGCCTGGATTGGTTCATGTGCTTCAAGCGCGAAAAGAAATAAATCGGGCGGTTGCAATAAGCTAACTTAAGCATTACAATGAGACCAGTTACTGATAGGTAATTGGTCTCATTTGTTTTGTATTAAAGTGAGGTGGCAAGATGGGGCAGGCTGCGCTCAGCCTGGAGGAGCTGGTGCCGTGCTGGAGCGAACTGACACCAAAGCAGCGGCTCAGCCTGAAGGCGCATACCTACGAGCGCCTCTATGAAAAAGGACACAGACCGCACCTGAGCGGCGAGAGCTGCTCGGGGCTGTTTATCATCAAATCGGGGCAGCTGCGCGTCTACATGCAGTCAAAGGGCGGGCGTGAAGTCACGCTCTACCGCCTGTTTGACCGGGATGTCTGCCTGCTCTCGGCCTCCTGCATCATGAAGGACATCAGCTTTGATCTCTACGTGCAGGCGGAGCAAAGCAGCGATGTCTATATCGTCCCCGCAGAGCTTTACGAGCGGCTGATGCAGGAATCGCTGCCGGTGGCCAACTACACCAGCCGGCTGATGGCCTCGCACTTTTCAGACGTCATGTGGGCCGTGGAGCAGATCCTCTTCACCAGCCTGGACAGCCGCCTGGCCGCCTTTTTGCTGGAGCAAAGCCGCATCGAAGGTTCCCGTGTGCTGCCCGTCACGCACGAAGAGATCGCAGGGCACATCGGCAGCGCCCGGGAGGCGATCACCAAAATGCTGAACTACCTGGCGGAGGAGGGCATGGTGGCGCTGTCGCGGGGGCGGGTCACGCTGCTGGACCGGGAAAAGCTCCGGGGCCTGATCGAGTAGAAGGTCGAAGCTTTACATGAAAAATGATGCATGCTATGATTTCTCCGTGGGGGATATGTGAAACAATCGCGGATCGGCACAAAGCGCAGCCGTGAACAGGCGCTGTCGGGGCGGATGATCGCCCTGTACTGCCGCAAAAAGCACGGACAGAGGGCGTTATGCCCTGACTGCGCGGCGCTCGATGCCTATGTCCGCCGCCGCAGCGAACTGTGCCCTTATATGGCACATAAAAGCTTTTGCCTCAATTGCCCCAGCCCCTGCTACCGCTCCGATATGCGCGAAAAGATACGCGAAGTCATGCGCTTTTCAGGCCCTTGGATGCTGCTGTACCGCCCCTGGGACGCCCTGCGCCACATCGCGCACAGCATGCGCAGCAAAAAGAAGGCATAGCGCGGCGTGAAGGTCAACAAGATCCTGTGGATGGCGCTGGGCTTCATCGGCCTGGGCCTGGGGGCCCTTGGGGCGGCGGTGCCGCTGCTGCCGGCCTTTCCCTTCCTGCTGCTGGCGGCGCTCAGCTTTGCCCGAAGCTCCCGGCGGCTGCACGGCTGGTTCATCGCCACCCGTATCTACAGGGATAACCTGGAGAGCTACCTGAAGGGCAGGGGGATGACACGCGGAGCCAAGCTTCGCATGAGCCTCACGCTGAGCCTCACGATGGGCATCGGCCTTTATATGATGCGCCGCGTGCCGGTCGGGCAGATCATCCTGGGGATCGTCTGGCTGTGCCATATCCTCTACTTTATATACGGGATCCGCACGATCGGCGAATAAACAAAGCATCAGCGGGGAGTAACA
>CAZVUU010000142.1:0-1879 GCA_964630465.1 uncultured Christensenella sp. | reverse complement strand
AAGGCCGCATTTTCCCGCCCGCAAGGGCACAGGAGGAGGAAACAACATGTTGTCAACAGATAAGCATCGCATCGTGGTCAAGGTGGGCACCTCCACGCTGACGCACCCGAGCGGGCGCACCAATATCCGCGGGATGGAGCGGCTGGTCCAGGTGCTCAGCGATATCATGAACAGCGGCATCCAGGTGGTCCTGGTGACATCCGGCGCCATCGGCATCGGCGTGGGCAAGCTGGGCCTGAAGGAGCGCCCCAAGGACACCCCCGGCAAGCAGGCCGCGGCCACCGTCGGCCAGTGCGAGCTGATGTTCATGTATGACAAGATGTTTGCCGAGTTCGGGCACAAAGTCGGGCAGCTTCTGATCACCCGCGAAGACGTGGAGGATAAGGAGCGCCACGCCAACCTGGTCGCCTGCTTTGACCGCCTGTTTGAGATGGGCGTCATCCCCGTGATCAATGAAAACGACGCGGTGGCCGTCGAAGAGATCGTCTACGGCGACAACGACAGCCTCTCCGCCATCGTGGCGCGGCTGGTGCACGCCGATACCCTCTATATACTAAGCGACATCGACGCGCTGTATGACGCGGATCCCCGGGTGAACCCCGATGCCAGGCGCATCCCGCGCGTGCGCGAGATCACGCCCGAGCTGCGCGCCGCATGCACGGGGGCCGGCAGCGGCCTGGGCACCGGTGGCATGGAGACAAAGCTGCGCGCGGCGGAGATCGCGGGAGAGGCCGGCATCAGCACCGTGATCATCAACGGAACACCGCCCGACAACCTCTACCTGGCGCTGGAAGGCGCCGACATCGGCACGATTTTTGAAGGAGGAACAGGCAATGCTTGAACAGATGGGCAAAAAGGCCAAGGCCGCGGAAAACATCCTCGCGCTGTCGGCTCTTGAAGATAGAAACAAGGCGCTGCTGGCGATGGCGCGCAGGCTGCGCGAAGAGCCCGGGGACATCCTCGCGGCCAACGCGGAAGACCTCTTGCAGGCAAGCGATCTGAACGAGGCGATGCGCGACCGCCTGCTCCTGACCCCCGATCGTCTGGAGGGCCTGGCCGTCGCCATGGAAGAGATCGCCGCCCTGCCCGACCCTTTGGGGCGTGAGCTTTTATCATCTGTGCGGCCCAACGGACTGCGCATCCGGCAGGTCTCCGTCCCCCTGGGTGTGATCGCCGTCATCTACGAGGCCCGGCCCAATGTGACGCTGGACGCGGCGGCCATGTGCCTTAAAAGCGGCAACGCCGTCATCCTGCGCGGCGGCAAGGAGGCCATCCGCAGCAACATGGCCCTGGCCGATCTGGCAAGGGCCGCCTGCCGCGAGGCCGGGCTGCCCGAGGACTGCGTGCAGCTGATCGGCGACACTGGCCGCGAAAGCGCCGCGGCCCTGATGAAGCTGCGCGGCTATGTGGATCTGCTGATTCCGCGCGGCGGCAAGGGCCTTATCCGCTCGGCCATGGACAACGCCACCGTGCCCGTGCTGCAGACGGGCGAAGGCGTCTGCCATGTCTACGTGGACAGCCGCGCCGACATCGCCATGGCGCAGAACATCGTGGTCAACGCCAAGGCCAGCCGCTGCAGCGTGTGCAACGCGGCGGAATGCCTTTTGATCCACCGCGATATCGCAGAGAAGGCCCTGCCCGGCATCGCCGATGCCCTGATCGCCTTGGGCGTCGAGCTGCGCGGCGACGAGGGCGCGCGCGCACTCGTGCCGCAGATGGTGCCGGCCAAGGAGAGCGACTGGGGCATGGAATACAACGACATGACTCTGGCCGTGCGCGTGGTGAATGACCTGGACGAGGCTTTGGATCACATCGCCAGATACGGCACCCAGCACTCGGAGGCCATCATCACGGCCGACCCCGATGCCGCAAAACGTTT
>CAZVUU010000141.1:0-4417 GCA_964630465.1 uncultured Christensenella sp. | reverse complement strand
CCGTTGCGGCTTCGGAAATGATCCTGCCGGTAGTGGCGGTTCACGTCACCCAGGCCGATCTCATCGCGCAGGTCGTGCTGATAGCCGCCCTGGCAGTGCACCATCTCGCCGAACAGGCCCTGCCTGACCATGTTAAGCAGGGTCATTTCCTCCCTGCCGTAGCAGCAGTTTTCAAGCAGCATCACACCAAAGCCCGTCTCTTCCGCCGCGCGCACCAGCCGCCGGCACTCGTCTATCGAGGCAGCGCCGCCGACTTCCATGCCCGCCTGTTTGCCCGCGCGCAGCGCCTTGACCGCCAGGCTGATATGCGTCTGCCAGCCGGTCATGATGATGAGGGCCTCAATGTCATTCCGCGCCAAAAGCTCATCCGCATCGGTCGTGCCCTCAGGCTCCCGCCAACCTTCCTTCAGGCAAAGCTCCTTCGCTGCCGATACCCTGTCTTCATACACGTCGCAGACAGCCCTCACCTCGACATCCGGCATCTGCAGCAGCACCTTCAGCTGCGGCAGGCCGCGGCTGCCCAGGCCGATCACGCCGATATTCACCACGGGCCCGATCGCGTCAATGGCCATATTGACCCTCCTTGCTTGTTTCAGGCTTTGCCATGTATTGTACACCATGAATTGCGAAAGATACAGATGAACAAAATCTCGTCAAAGCTTCTTTTGACAATTTTTACCCAATCTAATATAATCCCCCTGGAATGAGGTGACGCTATGACCATACGCGATGTGGTGAGGCTGCTGGATGCGGCGGTTCTGTGCGGGGAAGACAGGCTGGATACCCCGGTCCTCAGCGCCTGTTGCTCGGATCTGATGAGCGACGTGCTAGCTTTCGTATCCGAAAAAACGGTGCTGCTGACGGGTCTGACCAACCTGCACGCCATCCGCACAGCCGAGATACTGGACCTGAAATGTGTGATCTTTGCGCGCGGCAAGCTGCCCGGCGATGACATCCTGGCCCGCGCAAAGGAGATCGGCCTGGTCATCCTGATGTCGCGGCATACCATGTTTACTTCCGCGGGGCTGCTGTATGAAGGCGGCATCCGGGGCGCCGCGCTCCCGATGGATGAGGCCGCCTCATGAGCGGGCAGGCCTTGCTGCGCCAATTCGACATCACAAGCCTGGATTATGACCGGGCGGGCGAAGCCTCGGCCCGTATCAAGCGGGCGCTGCGCCGCCTGGGCATCGGGCCGGATGTGCTGCGCCGCGTATCGGTCGCCGCCTATGAGGCGGAGATGAACCTGGTGATCCACAGCCTGGGCGGCAAGCTGAGCCTGGCCGTTGACAAAAAGTCCGTCACCCTGACGGCGGAAGACAAAGGGCCCGGCATCCGCAACATTGAAAAGGCGATGCGGGTGGGTTATTCCACCGCTGACGACCGCGCGCGGGATATGGGCTTTGGGGCCGGCATGGGCCTGCCCAACATCCGCCGCAACGCGGACGAGTTTCACATCGACAGCGTGCCGGGCCTCGGCACGAGGATCGAGGCGCGCTTCATGCTGTAGGAGGACAGCGAAACGCGGCCGCGGGCCGCGCGAAAAGGCCGCCTCGCGGCCGCGAAACGATGGCAAAGGAGTTACCGTCATTCACCCCTCAATACTTCCCGGAGCAAAATGCGGCCGCGGGCCGCGCGAAAAGGCCGCTTCGCGGCCGCAAAGCGATGGCAAAGAGATTTTCCCGCGCTTATTGCCCTTCGTTCTCCCATTGCTTTCCGGCGGCATAGCCGCCGCTTCCCGCCGGCGAAAGCCGGCACTTCCCGTTGGCGCAGCCGGCACTTCCCGGCGGCGCAGCCGCCACTTCCCCCCGACCCACAACAGGAGGCCCTATGCCTGCCCGATATCACTCCGTGACGCTCAACGCGCAGCTGTGCCGTGGCTGCTCCGACTGCCTGATGCACTGCCCCACGCAGGCCATCCGCGTACGCGACGGCCGGGCGCATATCATCAAGGAGCTGTGCATTGACTGCGGCGCCTGCATCCGCTACTGCACCTACCACGCCAAGGTGGCGGTGACGGGCGAGCTGGAGAGCATCCGACGGTATGCCCACAGCATCGCCCTGCCCGCGCCCTCCTTTTTCGCGCAGTTTGACAGGCGCGTGTACGGCATCGGGCAAATCCTCGATGCCCTGAAGGCGCTGGGATTCAATGAGGTGTTTGAAGTGGCGCGCGGGGCGGATATCGTATCGCAGACGCTGCGCGAGCTGCTGGCCGACCGCAGCCTTCCCCGGCCTTTGATCTCCTCTGCCTGCCCCGCGGTGACGCGCATCATCCAGATCCGCTTCCCCTCGCTGCTGCGCCACATCGCGCCGCTGCGCCAGCCCATGGAGGTCGCGGCCTTCATGGCCCGCGAAGACTATGCCGCCCGCCACGGCGTCAGGCCGGATGAGATCGGGCTGTTTTTCATCACCCCCTGCCCGGCCAAGGTAACGGCCATCCGCAGCCCCCTGGGCCACGAGCGCTCCGAGCTGAACGGGGCCATCTCCATCCGCGATGTATACAAGGCCGTGCAGCCCCTGCTGCCGCTGTACAAACACTCCCGGACGGAGTCCGCCGCCACACCGCTCGGCATCGGCTGGGCGCTCAACGGCGGAGAGAGCGAGGCCGCCCTGTGCGTCAACAGCCTGGCGGTGGACGGCATCGACAATGTGATCCGTGTGCTGGAAGAGCTTGAAAACGGCCGCCTCAGCGACCTGGACTTTCTGGAGGCCGCGGCCTGCCCGGGCGGCTGCGTAGGCGGTCCTTTGGTCTACGGCAACAGCTTCATTGCCCGCAACACCATCCGCGCCATCCTGCGCGATATGCCGCCGCGCGATCCCGGCGCGGTCAAGCCGCCCGTCAGGCTCTCCCGCTCCCGGCTGTTCAACGAGCTGCCCATCGAGCCCAACACCGCCCTGACGCTTGACGAGGACATGTCCACCGCCCTTGAGATGATGGAGCAGATCCAGGAGATCTTCTCCCGCCTGCCCGGGCACGATTGCGGGGCCTGCGGCTCGCCCAGCTGCGCTGCCTTCGCGGAAGACGTGGCCAGGGGCTACTACCAGGAGCTGGACTGCGTCTATCGCCTGAAGGAACACCTGCAGGGGATGCAGAGCGCCGGAAGTTAGGGAATATAGCAAAGCGCAGCCTGGGGCCGCGCGAAACAATGGCAAAACGGCTTCTTCGAAGCCGCAAAGGGGTCGGGGCCCGCGTCCCCGGCCCTCCTTCGCCACACTTCGCGGCGGCCTCAGCCGCCTTTTTTGCGCAGCCGCAGGCTGCATTTCGCGGGCAGAATCCCTCCTGCCTTTGAATCCACTCTGAATAATTATCACCCTTCGAATGCATATTATAAACAACACCGTTCCCCGTTTTGTGATATAATCCCCCGCAGAGTCTAAATACAGCATCACAAAGGGGGAGCAAGCGCATGGAATTGAAAATGGCGAGGCGGATGAGCCATCTCAGAGCCTCCGAAATCAGGGAGATCCTCAAGCTGGCCGAAAAGCCGGAGGTCATTTCCTTTGCGGGCGGCCTGCCGGCGCCTGAGCTCTTCCCCGTAGCCCAGATCATGGAGGCTGGCCGCCTGGTGCTGGAGCATGACGCGGCCCGCGCCCTGCAGTACACCACCACGGAGGGCTATGCCCCCCTGCGCGCCCGCATTGCGCAGCGGATGAACAGCCGCCTGGGCTGTGATTTCGGCCCTGACAACATCCTGATCACCCACGGCTCCCAGCAGGCGCTGGACCTGGCCGGCAAGGTGTTTTTGGATGAGGGCGACGTGGTGCTGTGCGAAAGCCCCACCTATTTGGCCGCCATCAGCGCCTTCCGTGCCTACGGCTGCGATTTTCTGGAGGTGCCCACTGACGATGAGGGCATGATCATCGAGGAGCTGGACAAGCTGCTGGCCTCCTCCCCCCGCGCCCGCCTGATCTACATGATCCCCGATTTTCAAAACCCCACCGGCCGCACCTGGAGCCTGGAACGCCGCCGCGCCCTGGCCGAGGTATCTGCCCGCCACGGCGTCGCCGTGATCGAGGACAACCCCTACGGCGAACTGCGCTTTGAGGGCGAGTTTCTGCCCGGCGTCAAGCACTTTGACAAGGCGGGCAATGTCCTGGTCACAGGCACCTTTTCAAAGATATTCTGCCCCGGCTACCGCATCGGCTGGATCGCGGGCGAGGAGAAGCTGATCCGCAAGTTCGTCCTGGCCAAGCAGGGCACCGACCTGCAGTGCAACACCCTGGCGCAGATGGAGATCGACAAGTTCCTCGAGCTCAACGACATCGACGCCCACATCGAGACCATCCGCGCCACCTATAATCGCCGGCGGGACATCGCCCTGGCCGTCATGGATGAGCTGTTCCCCGCATCGGTCCGCTATACGCGCCCCTCGGGCGGCCTCTTTATGTGGGCGGAGCTGCCCGCGCACATCAATGCCCG
>CAZVUU010000140.1:0-4573 GCA_964630465.1 uncultured Christensenella sp. | reverse complement strand
CCAGCTGCGGGTCACATGGTAGGGATTATCCTTGACGGCGGTAAATGATCTTTCCGGCATGTACAGGCTGCGGTCATGGATCGGATAAGATTTCCCGGTCTGAGCCTCTATGTAGGCCGCGGCAGCCGATTCTATTTCTTGCTGGCTGAGTTCTCCTTCCTGCGGGACGGTACGCAGGGTGAATAACAGGTCGCCGATCCTGATCCAGAACTCCTCAAACCATAGCTGGTCGGCGACATCCCAGGTATAGAAATTGCCGCCGAAGGCTTCTCTTGAAAAGGCCATGGCCAGTTCTTCCTTGAAATATCCCCCGCTTCTTCTGATTCGTCGCAGCACCTCATCGTCGAGGGTCACGCCATGTTTTTCAGCCTCAGCAATGATCCCATCCACTTCCTCCTCGGTAAACCAGTTGGTCTCGGTCGACTCCAGCGCCTTTGGCTGGATCAGAAGCTCGACCACATCTTTTCCGCTGAGCAACACGGCAGCCAGTGCCGCGACGCTGAGCATGATGAGGATCAGAGCCAATACCAGGCCCAACGACATCTTCTTTTTCACTTTTTCTCCTCCATGAATTCTCTCCACGATAGCTTTGTAATCTGTCTGGCTGAAGCGCAGGCCGGAGAGATTGTTGTCAAGGGCTTGTTTGATTTTGTTATTCACTTGATCTCTCCTTCCAGCGCTGTCTTCAGCAGCGCTTCTGCTTTTTTCAGCCGATATCGGGCGGAAGAGACGTTAACGCGCAGCACCTCTGCCGTCTCTCCCAGAGTCAGTCCATTGTAGTGATACATCAATATGACCTGCCTGTACTTGATGGGCAGATCCATCACGGACAAGAACAGCGTCCTGTCTTCATCCTCTACGGAAAGCAGGGGCGGAGGCAGCGTGTCCGGTGTCAGGGAACGGTCAACATATTTGAACCATCCGCCGCGGAGGTAGTCTTTACAGGTATTGGCCGCGATGCGCATCAGCCAGCTTTTTTCACTGCCGGCCTTCCGGTTCTCAAAACGATCAAGGCTTTGCCAGGCTTTGAAAAAGGTTTCCTGCATGGCATCCTGTGCCAGCTACGCGTCGCGAAGCAGAACATAGCAGTTGCGCAGAACGATATCCCCATAACGGGTAAACCATGCTTCAATCACGCTGTCGCGCGCATCGCCGTCACGGTTGTCCAATCGCTTCACCCCCTCACCTTATATAACGAAGCAGAAGCACAAAATGATGATGAAAAACGAAAGAAAAAACAAATTTCCTTCAAATTGCCTTTAATTTTGAAACAAGAGGTCAAATATCTGCCGTTTTGGATGTTGACAGGCCCGGCATCTTCACCTACACTTCCCTTAAGTGCATATTTCCTTGAAAGGATAGAGGCGTGGGTACATGAGTACCCGGAGAGGAGCCGTCGGGCGGCAGAGATCCTCCGGAGAAAGGGAAACCACCGAAAGGCAGAGCGCGCCGGCGCGACCCCTTGGATAAGAGGAGAACATCCACTTGTCTGTCACAGCACGACGCTGTGGAGCGCTATCAAAAGCTGCTTTCATGATACCATGGGCGGCGGAGCATAGCGACTCCGCCGCCCATGACATTTTATGGAGGTAGAGTCACATGAGGAAGATCCTGGCAACGACACTGGTAATGATGATGGCCCTGATGGGCATGACGGCAGCAAGAGCGGAGATGGGCGAGGCGCCCGTCCTGCGCGTGGGCATGGAATGCGCCTACGCCCCCTATAACTGGACCCAGGCAGAGGCCGGCGACCCCGCGATCGCGATCTCGGGCGGCGGCGGTTATGCCGATGGCTACGATGTGCAGATTGCCCGCTATGTGGCGGAGCAGCTGGGCATGCGCCTGGAGATCGTGAAGATCGAATGGGACGGGCTGATCCCCGCCCTGACCAGCGGCTCGGGCAAGATAGACGCCATCATCGCGGGCATGAGCCCGACGGAGGCGCGCCGCATGGTGGTCGATTTCACCGATCCCTACTATGAGAGCGACCTGGTGGTGGTTGTCCGCAGGGACAGCCCCTATGCCCAGGCGCAGAGCCTGGCGGACCTGGCGGGTGCCCGGATCACGGGCCAGCTCAACACATTCCACTACGATCTGATCGAGCAGATCGAGGGTGTGAACCGGCAGGTGGCGATGGGCGACTTCCCGGTGATGGTGGCGGCCCTGTCCGGCGGGCGCATCGACGGCTATATCAGCGAACGGCCCGGCGCGATGTCCGCCGTGGCGGCCAACCCGGACTTCACCTACCTGGTGTTTGAAGAAGGTAATGGCTTTGAGGTGGACCCCGAGGAGACGATCATCTCCGTCGCCATCCGCCAGGGCAGCCCGCTGCTGGAGCCGATCAACGCGGCGCTGACCGACCTGAGGGAGGAAGTCCGGCTGGAGATGATGGCGCAGGCGCTGGAGCGCCAGCCCTAAGACCTGCACAGATTCGGCACAGGGCCGCATTCGCGGCCCTGTGCCGGCCTTATGACGGATGAATTGAGGACATTGTTTTGCCAAACAGCTTTTTCGGATGGGTCATCTTTTTACTGGATAAGTACGGCATTCTCTTTTTGCAGGGGGCAGGTGCCACCATGCTGCTCGCCATCGTGGGCACGGTGTCGGGCTTTTTGATCGGCCTGGGCGTAGCCATTGTGCGCACGGCTGAGCTTTCCCTCCAGTCGGGGGCTTTTTCTCGAGCGGTGCTTGGGGCGGCCAAGGGCCTGCTGACCGCCTATATCGAGATATTCCGGGGAACGCCGATGATCGTGCAGGCCATGGTGGTCTATTACGGGGCGCTGGAATACCTGGGGCTGGACATCCCCGCGATGGGCGCCGCCTTTCTGGTGGTCTCGGTCAATACCGGGGCCTACATGGCGGAGATACTGCGCGGCGGCATCCTATCGGTCGACCCCGGACAGAAGGAAGCGGCCGTCGCCGTCGGCATGACGCACTGGCAGACGATGACCAGCGTGATTCTGCCGCAGGCGGTGCGCAACACCCTGCCCTCGGTGGGCAATGAGTTTGTGGTCAACATCAAGGATTCAAGCGTGCTCAACGTGATCTCGGTGACGGAGCTGTACTTCATGTCGCGCTCCGCCGCGGGGACCTACTGGAAGTATTTTGAGGTGTTCTTCATCACTTCCGTGATCTACTTTGTGCTCACCTTCACGGTGACGCGCCTGCTGCGCCTGCTTGAAAAAAAGCTGAGCGGCGGGGACAGCTACACCATCTACGGCTCGCAGACGGATGTGAAGGCCGAGATCAAGGTCATGACGGAGGGCTGAGGATATGAAGGACATTTTACGGGCAGAGGGTGTCAAAAAGGATTTCGGCAGCCAGAAGGTGCTGCGGGGCATTGATTTTGCGGTCGACGAGGGCGAGGCGGTCTGCCTGATCGGGCCCTCGGGCTCGGGCAAGAGCACGCTGCTGCGCTGCGTCAACATGCTTGAGAGGCCCACCGAGGGCCGGGTGCTGTTTCGGGGGGAGGATGTGAGCGCGCTGCCCCCCGCGCGGCTGCACTCCAAGATCGGCATGGTGTTTCAGCAGTTCAACCTGTTCAGCAACATGACGGCCTTCCAGAACTGCGTGGCCGGGCAGCGCAAGGTGCTGCGCCGCAGCCAGAAGGAGGCGGAGGAGAAGGCGACCTACTACCTGGAGCAGGTGGGCATGCTGCCCTACCGCGACGCGCGCCCGGCGCAGCTGTCCGGCGGGCAGAAGCAGCGCGTGGGCATCGCGCGCGCGCTGTGCATGGACCCGGATGTGCTGCTATTTGACGAACCGACCAGCGCGCTGGACCCCGAAATGGTGGACGAAGTGCTGCGCGTGATGGCGAACCTGAAGCATGAGGGCCTGACCATGCTGATCGTCACCCATGAGATGGCCTTCGCCAGGGACGCGGCTGACCGGGTAATCTTCATGGATGAGGGCCTGATCGTGGAGGATGGCAAACCGCAGGAGATCTTCGGAGCGCCCAAACATGAGCGAACGGCGGCGTTTTTGAAGCGGAGCATGCGGGGGCTGTAAAGAGGAAAAACGAAATCGAAACAAGAGAATGATATCGGCGGGAGGATGATTATTTCAGATATGATGTGGTTTATCTATAAATGAGCCAACATCTCCCATCTTATGACTTCATATATGATGAGGCTGATATACAAACAAGAGTCGTTCTTCAGCCACCTACTTGTCTCAAGTTCAATGTGGCTGTGGACGAAAAAAACCAACTCATAACGCAATGTACATTATGGGTTGTTTTTATTGCTGTTGAATGGATATATCCCCTGCAATGCTTTATGATTGGACAAAATTTTCATCATTCCTCATAAATGGTCTTATGCTTTTCATGTTTATAGGTTATAATGTGTGAAATAAAAGAAAATCGTTGGATGAGGCTCATGTCGGTAGGGGAAGGAGGGAGCTTGGTGAAAAGAATCATCGGTTTATTTATGCTCATATTATTGACTCCATTTCTCGCATTTGCTGAACTTAGGGTTTATTTTCTGGATGTTGGACAAGGGGATTCTGCCATCATCTTATGTGATGGAGAAGCGATGATTATTGATGGTGGACTGCCTGGACAATCAAGTAA
>CAZVUU010000139.1:0-4603 GCA_964630465.1 uncultured Christensenella sp. | reverse complement strand
ATTCAGGTTGTTTGTATATTGCTTGCCGTCCAGGGAAAAGTGAAAACAGACATAGTGGATATCGCGGCGCGTAAAATGCTCTTTCGTCAGATCGGCGGTGGAGCAGCAGCTCAACACATAGTTTTTCATAGCGCACCTCTCTTCCATAAGATTCTATAGCTATCATACACTATTTTATGCCTTTTGTGTCATATATACTTTCCCAGCTCTTCTTTTGCAAGTTTTGTTTTCATATGATCCGGTCCGTAGTTTTTTTCAAAAATCACAAGGGAAACATCAAGCAGCGGCTTCGCCTTGGGGGAGCGCTCATCCTGCAAATACAGCAGGGCCAGGTTCAGGCTGAGCTCGGCCAGACACAGGTGGTCCGTTTCTCCCAGGCTGTACACGATGTCCAGCGCCTGTTCAAACAGGCGGAGCGCCTCCTGCTTGTCTCCGCTGTCCCGATAGATGCAGCCCATATTGTTCATCAGTGTCGCCAGCTGAATGTTGGGCAGCTTGTTGAGCCGGAGGTGCAGATCAAAGGCTTCTGTGCTGTATCGGATGGCCTCCTCATATTGCTTCATACGGAAATAGATATTGCCGATGTTGTTGAGCGTGTGTTCGATATCCACCGTATCCCCGGGGAAGGTCTTTCTCAGCGCCTCCAGGGATTCTAAAAGATAGCGCAGCGCCTTTTCGTAGCTTCCTGTCTGGAAAAACGCAATGCCCAGATACTGGCTGATTTGGGCAATCTCAACCCAATCGAGACCATCATACCAATCTGAAATGATGCGCATGTACCGGGCAGCGCTTTCTTCCGCTTCCCGCGTCATGCCGCACAAGGCGCAGAACAAGGCCCTGGGCTTGTATAAAGCCGCAGCCTCCGGTGAGCTCAGGGCGTCAAGTTCCTCCAGGTATTGGAGGCCTTTTTCGGCCCATGCGATGCCGTCCCGATAGGCCGTGGTAAATTCCTGGGTCATCGACATGTACTGGCAATATACCGCGTAGTCAAGCCCTTCCCAGAGGGTATTGGACAAGAGTGATTGCAGCTGCTTTTTCTCCTCCTCCATGGATAGCGAATAGGCAAAATACAGGGCCTGGCCCACAGCGCCGGCGCGGCGGCTTGACAGCCGCGACGAATCAAACAGGCGAAGCACCTCCCGGACATGGGGTTGAGCTCCTTCCAGCGCGCCCGCGTTTCTCAACAAGTTCAGCTTCAAGGCATGGCAGTCAAACAAAGCCGGGAAGGATCCGGTTGATCGGGCAGTCTCAAAAGCGATATCCAGGAGCCCCTGGGCCGCGTCGGTGATCGACCGCTCAATGAGCATGTCCGCGGTATTCATGATCAAAGGAAGGGTGGCCGCGTCATGTGCTGCGCTGTTTTTCAGCACAAAGTAAGCCAGATGGACAAAGTCCCACTGGCGGAACTTCCGGGTGTCGATTTTATCCGTCAACAGGGCCAAAAGCCCCGGAAAATCAGGTAGAGACGGCCTGTCTCGCCGAACTGCCTGCGCGATCACAGGATGAATTGAATAGGAGGAAGCGGAGTTTTCCAGCCAGCCCAGATAGCACAGTGACTCCAGAAGATGCGACAGGACATCCGGATCGCCGGAGACGTCCATAAAGAGTTCCTGACAGGTTTGGAAGGAATAAAGCCTCAAAGGCAGCAAGGAAAACATCCGGAGCAGACTTCGCGACGGTTCACCAAGGGCGCTGAGATCAAACATTGATTTCAAGGTATCTTCGATCCGGATGGTCTGCGCTTCCTGCGTGTAGCTGCCTGACAGTCCCTCTTTATCAAGAAGGCCGTACAGAAGGGAGAGGTCGATATGCCTGGCGCGCGCCATTTTTCCCAGGATGCCGCACATCAGCGGGTGGCGGTCCAGCTGTATGTTGATGACATCATCCAGGGCGCGCGATGCACTGTCCGGGATCCGCTGTCCATAGTGCGAGGCAAAGATGCTGAGAGCCGCGCTGTAATCAGGCGCGCCAAGCGGAATGACCCTGAAATCCCCAAAGGCTGACAGCCTGGAGGTCATTACAATATCGCAGCCCAGGGCGGACAGGCTGTCCAGGGTCTTGTCCTTTGATACGGGTGTATTCATGTCGTCGATCAGCAGCAAGGTGCGTCCCGGGCCCCGGTCGTTCAGCCGCCGGGCACATTCTTGATATTTGAGCAGCGCGGTTTTGCCGCTGAGCCCGGGGAAAGCACGTATAAAGCTCTCATGCAGATTACCCTGATACTGCACATAGGCCACCCGGGAGAAAACTCCTTCCCTCAGCACATCCTTCATCACCTGGCGTACAAGCTCGGTCTTGCCGATACCGCCGATGCCGGAGACGATCATTTTGCCGCCCCGTATGATCTGTACTTTCAGCTCGCCGGCTTCCTTTTCCCGCCCAAAAAACAGGTCATCGGGCAAAGGTTCGCGGCACAGCTCGCAGGCGGGCCCGGTCAGGCAGAGGGGCGGGGGAAAGCCCGCGCCGCGGTTTCTTTTTAAATACACGACAAACAGATCAAAGGGCTTGAATGCAGGGTCCGTCCGGAGACTTGCCATGGCCGCGTTGTTCATTTGCGAACCGAAAAAGGCGTGCAGCGAGAGGACGGAGAGCACATAGGCATCAAAAAACACCTGCTTGTCCGTCTGCTCATCAAACTCGGGCTTCAGCCAGAACAGCCCCGTCAGATAGCTTTGGATGGCCGGGGTCACATCGGAATCGCATTCGCAAAAGCGTTCTTGAAAAGACAGAAGCCTGGCATTCAGCAGCAGAGAGTCGTAGTCGGCCGACAGCAAAAAGCGCGCCATGCGGTCAGTCATGTTTAACAGCGTCGCCGGGTTGACGGCGCCGGCTGCTTCTTTGAAGTATTCGGGATAAAAGTCAAAGGGACGCGTGCGGTTCAGCAGATCGCTGAGGTAGCGGGGGCGTTTGCCCTTGTCTGCCCATAAACGCTCCCCCGTGGGGGTGATGCCCAGATCATCCGACAGCATGCCGCGCCAGAAGCTGAGCAGGGTGATTCCTTTTTTCATGGAACGCTTGATAATGGCATTGGACGGATAAGGAAAATCATCTTTTGTCAGCAGCTGGTATATATTCTTTAATGATAAGCGACAGACACTGCTCCCGTTCGTCATATGGACGCCCTCCCCGTGTATATGGCTTGTCAGATTCTGATATCATTATGGATCGTAAATTGGATTTGTCAACCGGAAAAAGAGAGGGGGATCCGCCAAAATTGTAAAAAACATCAGTATTTCTTCAGAAGATTAACCTGACGATGTTGATATAATAACAATAGATGAATATATAATAACAAGTCTATAAGGATTATTTCGTTGTCAAACGGCGTTTTTTTGCAAAAACTATCAGATTTTTCGCAGCAGTCCTCATGGTTTATATTTTATAATGATTGCAGTTGTTAGGAGGAGAGAAGGATGGCATCTCTTCGGCTCATGACAATCTGCCCCTGAAAAGCCGCCGGGCCCCTACCCGGCGGCTTTTTCTGGTGCGCCCGGTGAGCGCCCATTCTAAAGGGTGAAAGTCCCGAAGCCGCTCTGTAGCGGGAAGGCGATAGCCAAGACCAAGGGTGTCCATCGTGAGGTGGAATCTGAAGAAAGGTGGAGGCAAAGCTCCGGCCTGACGGACAGAAACCGCATAGAAGGCCGCAAATGAGGGCAAGGCTGCCAGACAAGTCGAAGACCCAAAAGCTACACGGAATCATTTGCGGTAAATGCGGCAGGTAGATGGAGTGAAAGAATGTGTGAGTACCCGGGGAGATCTCGCGGACGCTGAACGAGTAAGCACGAATTGTCGAAAGGGAGCGTAGTAACAACGAACCGCGAGAAGTCAGCAGAAGCCATAGTACCGGAAAAAAAAGCCGGGAAGGGCTGAACGAACCCAAGTCCGAATAAGGGAAGAAGGAGGCTGGCGTGATGAAAGCAGAAAACCCTGTGAGGAACGGGGGCTGCGCGCAAAGGGATAGTGCGGAACATGAAGAGTATGCGCGAGCGCGGAGCGCCGGCCATCGGGAGGCTCAGGAAGCGGACGGTGCAGGCCTGCTTGAAAGGATACTGGGAAGGGAGAACCTGAACAGAGCCTACAAGCGTGTGAAGGCCAACAAAGGAGCGCCCGGAATCGACGGAATGACAGTTGAGGCGAGCCTTGGATGGCTGAAAGAACACGGGGAAGCATTGCGGGAAAGCATCCTGAGCGGGAAGTACAAACCACAGTCGGTGCGGCGCAAAGAGATACCCAAAGGAAATGGAGGCGTCAGACAGTTAGGCATCCCCACGGTGGTGGACAGAATCATCCAACAGGCGATCTCCCAGGAAATCAGCCCAATGTTTGAGACACACTTCAAGGACGGGAGCTATGGCTACCGGTCGGGAAGAAGCGCTCAGATGGCGATCCGGAAGGTAAAAGAGTACGCTGAAGCGGGCTATGGGTACGCGGTACAGATAGACCTGAGCAAATACTTTGACACCTTGAACCACGAGTTGCTGATGAACATGGTCAGGGAGCGAGTCAAGGACAAGCGCGTGACGGGGCTGATCAAAAGGTATCTGAAGAGCGGGATCATGTCCGAAGGCTTGCTTGTAAAGACGGAAGAGGGATCACCGCAGGG
>CAZVUU010000138.1:0-4661 GCA_964630465.1 uncultured Christensenella sp. | reverse complement strand
TAAGCCCGCCTTCCTGTTTGATTTTGATATGCCCCAGGGCGAGCTCTACCTGGACGGGCGCTGGCGCTACGGCCGCCAGCGGCTGGAAAGCGCGCTGCGCAACAACTTTATCGGCCGCTATGCTGACGGCATCTTCTACGGCGTGGCGATGCTGTCCCCCCGCCATATCCGCATCGTCGCCTGCCAGGACAAAAACAACCGGGACGAAAGCACCGAGGACTGTCTGGCCCGCACACGCGCCTATGTGGATGAGAAAGTCGCCCTCATCAAGCAGTATATGGACCTGGAGCTGGAGCTCGAGCAGTTCACCGTGCTGGGCAGTCTGAACGAAATCGCCGACAACAACATCAAGCCTGTTGAGGACGGCGAAGGCCGGGTATAATTCAACGTATTGACTTAACAATAAGGAGGACGCGCGCATGGGCATCTTCAAGATGATCAAGGGACAACTGATCGATGTGATCGAATGGACGGATTCGTCCAACAACACCATGGTATACCGCTACGAGTCGGGCGGCAAGGAGATCATGATGGGGGCGCAGCTGACCGTGCGCGAAAGCCAGGTCGCCGTCTTTGTCAACGAAGGCAAGATCGCCGACGTCTTCCAGCCCGGCCGCTATGAGCTGAGCACCCAGAACATGCCTGTGCTGACCGCGCTGAAAAGCTGGAAGTTCGGCTTCAACAGCCCCTTCAAGGCAGAGGTCTACTTTATCAACACCCGCCAGTTCCTGGACCTCAAATGGGGCACCAGCAACCCGGTGATGATGCGCGACGCCGACTTCGGCATGATCCGCCTGCGCGCCTTCGGCATCTACAGCTTCCGCGTGCAGGACCCGGTGGCCTTCCTGCGCGAGGTCTTCGGCACCAGCGAGCTGTTCACCACCGAGGGCGTCGAGGGCCAGGTGAAGCGCACCATCGTGTCCTCGCTCAGCGACATGCTGGCCCAGTCAAAGATCCCGGCGCTCGACCTGGCTGCCAACTATGACGAGCTCGGCCAGTATATGCTGGGCGCCATCACCCCCAAGATCGCCCCCCTGGGCCTGCGGCTGGACAGCTTCGTCATCGAAAACATCAGCCTGCCCGAGGAAGTCGAAAAGGCCATGGACCGCCGCACCAGCATGGGCGTGGTCGGCGATATGAACAAATACGCGCAGTTCCAGAGCGCGGAAGCCATCCGTGACGCGGCCAACAACCCCGGCGGCGGCGCGGGCATCGGGGCCGGCATGGGCGCCGGCATGGCCATGGGCCAGATGATGCAGCAGGCTTTCCAGCAGCCGCAGCAGCCCCAGCAGCCGCAGGCGGCACAGCCCCAGGCGGCGGCCCCTCAGCAGGTTCCCTGCGTCAGCTGCCACAAGCCCATCGCCCCCGGCAGCCGCTTCTGCCCGGAGTGCGGCGCGCCCCAGCAGCAGGCCGCCCCCACATGCAAGGCCTGCGGTGAGGAGATCGCGGCGGGCGCCAAGTTCTGCCCCTCCTGCGGCGCGCAGCAGTAAGCGCGCGAAAAGCAATGAGATGACGGGGCCGCCGCAGCAGTGACTGAGGCGGCCCCTTTTTTACCGGCTGACCATTTGAATTTTTAGGAGGTACACCATGTTTCAGGCGGCATTGATATCGGGCTGGCATGTTCACGCAGAAGGCTACGCGCAGGAGTTCAACAAAATCCCCGGCTGCCGTATCGCGGCGGTCTATGATGAGGACGCGGCGCGCGGCAAGGCCCTGGCAGAGCAGTTTGCCTGCCCCTATTTTGATACGGCGAAGGCCGCGCTGTCTGCCCCCGGCGTCACGGCGGGCATCCTGAACGCCCCCACCCGGGATCACCCGGAGCTGCTGGCCCTGATGGCAGGCATGGGAAAGCACATCTTCACCGAAAAGGTGCTGACCGCGGGCCACGCCGAAGCCCTGGCGGCAAAGGCGGCCATCGAGGCCGCCGGCATCACCTTCGCCATCTCCTTCCCCCACCTGGGCCGGCCGGAGCTGAAGGCCGCCAAGGCCATCGCGGATTCGGGCCGCCTGGGCAAAATCGGCTACGCCCGCGTGCGCAATGTGCACGACGGCGCGGTGGCGGGCTGGCTGCCCCCGCACTTCTACGACAGGGACCAGTGCGGCGGCGGCGCGATGATCGACCTGGGCGCGCACCCCATGTACACCCTGGCCTGGCTGCTGGGCAGGCCCCTGGCGGTGCAGTCGCTGTTTACATCCTTTACAGATAAGCCGGTGGAGGATAACGCCGTGTCGCTCCTGCGCTTTGAGGGCGGGGCCATCGGCGTCAGCGAGACGGGCTTCATCTCCCGGGGCAACCCCTACACGCTGGAGATCTCCGGCTCACAGGGCAGCCTGATGATCCACGAAGGCCTCAGCGTCTGCGACAACACCACGGACATGGCCTGGCAGCCTGTGACGGACCTGCCCGAAGCATCCCCCTCCCCCCTGCGGCAGTGGGCCGATGCCGTGTTGAACGGCACGCCCGTGCCCGAGGAGATCGGCATCGACGCCGCCGTGCGGCTCAGCGCCATCATGGACGCGGCCTATCGTGCGGAGCGGACGGGACAGGGGGCTGAAGTCGCGGGGTAAAGAGACAGCGAGCTTGCCTTTTCGTGCAAATACGGGTGTTTTCAACCTACGTTTCCGTGCAGAATTAGCTTCCTCCAACTTGCCGTTTCGTGCGAAATCAGCTGTTTTGAGCTTGACTTTTCGTGATGTCCGTGTCATGCTGTTACATGAAAAGACATGTTACAGAAAGGCTGATGCGGCAAATGCTTACACTGAAAAGAAAGATTTACGATGAGCTGCTGGCGTGGAAAAAGAGAAGCGGCGGTTCTACCGCGCTGATGATTGACGGCGCCAGGCGCGTCGGCAAAAGCTTTCTTTGCGAACAATTCGCGAAAGCCGAGTATAAAAGCCATATCCTGATCGATTTCGGCAACGCGCCGGAAGATATTCTGGAGCTGTTTAAGAGCGACAGCTATAACCTGGATCTGTTTTTCGCCAAGCTGTCCGCGTTCTACGCCAAAACGCTTTATACAAGAGAATCCCTTATCATTTTTGATGAGGTGCAGCAATTCCCCCGCGCGCGGCAGCTGATCAAATATCTTGTCGCGGACGCCAGGTATGATTTCATCGAAACAGGCTCTTTGATCAGGCTGAAAAAGAATGTGCAGGACATCATCATCCCCTCAGAGGAAGAGCATATTGAAATGTTCCCGCTTGACTTCGAGGAATTCCTGTGGGCTATGGGCGATGCCGCGACCGCGCCGCTGATCAAAACCTGCTTTGACACGAAAACGCCCCTGGGACAGGCGCTGCACAAGAAGGTCATGAACGACTTCCGGCAATATATGCTTGTGGGCGGCATGCCGCAGGCTGTGCTTGAATATATCAGGTCCAAGGATTTTCAAGCGGTGGACGCGGTCAAGCGCAGAATTTTGAAGCTTTACCGGGATGATGTGGCCAAGTTCGCGCAAGGGTACGAGGATAAGGTGTTCGCCGTTTTCGACGGCATCCCCGGCCAGCTTTCAAAGAAAGAAAAAAAGTATCAGCTGTCCTCCATTTCAAAACAGGCGCGCTTTCGCAGTTATGAGGATTCGTTTGTCTGGCTTCACGAGGCCATGGTGGTGAACACCTGTTTCAACGCGACCGACCCGAATGTCGGGCTGGCGCTCAGCGCGGATTATTCCACCCAAAAATGCTATATGGCCGACACCGGCCTCCTGGTCACCCACACCTTTATGGATAGTTCCTATGCCGAAAATGATTTGTACAAGGCCATCCTGTTTGATAAGCTCAACATCAACGAAGGCATGATCATGGAAAACATCGTCGCCCAAATGCTGAGAAAAAACGGGCACAAGCTGTACTTCTACTCCCGCAGCGACAAGCAGCGCCGCGAAAACCATATTGAAATTGACTTTCTGATAACGGAAAAGAAGCGGATATCCCCGATTGAGGTCAAATCGGGCAATTACAGGTCCCATGCATCCCTGGATAAATTCAAAGCCAAATTCGCGGGAAAGCTTGGCACACAATATATCCTGTACCCCAAGGATCTTATGCTCAAAAACGGCATAACCCACCTCCCTGTCTATATGGCCATGTTTTTATGAATGTATGGAGGGTTTTGTTCCCGCTCTGCCAGCCGCGGACTGGTCGGGGGGCAGAGGTTGCGGAGTAGGCAAAGGTACTGCCGACCGCGAAAGGAGCGAAAGGCGCGAAAAAGGCGGACGAGGTTGATACAGAAAAACCTTTCCGCGTATTCCGCGCCTTCTGCGATTGGTCACCTCCCTGCCTCCGGCGTCCCGGTCAAACATAGCGGCGGGTCATGGTTTTTCCTTCGCTGCTTACTGTTTCATTTGTAAAGGATACGAACCGCGGAATTCGCGGAACTCGTGGAAGGGAGCAGACTGGACAGGGGGCGGAGGTCACGGAGTAGGATAAAGGAACGGCCACCGCGAAAGGCGCGAAAAGGAAAGGAACGAAGAATTACTAATTCTGCTGTTCTTTTCCTTTCCTTTCCTAACGCTGATACTAAAGGGGCTGTCATCGCCATGATGGCAGCCTCTTTGATAAGCCCGCTCGGCTGTCCCTAAGGATTACGCGCCTCATTTTCCAGCAATATCAAATTGATCTTGGAATCCATGCTTTCAAGAAAGCGCGGGATGGAGATCGAC
>CAZVUU010000137.1:0-4762 GCA_964630465.1 uncultured Christensenella sp. | reverse complement strand
CCCTTTTTTGCCCGCTCGCGCAGGCCAAGATGATCCAGCAGCCATTGCAGCTTGGTGCCCGAAAAATAGGCGTCAGGCACCAAGCCGGTTTTCTCCCGGATCATCTGCGCGTGCCCCGACGCCTTCAGCTTATCCACATAGTCCGCCGTGCGGCGGCACTGCCAGACGATCGCCCGGTGCACCGGACGGCCGCTTGATCTCTCCCATAAAATCGTGGTTTCCCGCTGGTTGGTGATGCCGATGGCCGCGATCTCCGCGGCCGATATCCCCGCCTTGCGCACTGCCGCCCGCAGGGATTCCACCTGCGTGGAGAGGATGTCGTCGGGGTTGTGCTCCACCCAGCCGGGCTGAGGATAGTGCTGCTTGAATTCCATCGCGGCAGCGCTGACGATGCTGCCCTCCGGCGTAAACACCACCGCCCGCGAAGACGTCGTCCCCTGATCCAGCGCCACAATATACCGTCTGTTCATCTATGCCTCCATGATCAAACATTTTTTCTTTGTCCAATATAGCACATAAGGGTAGATTTGTGAACTGTGATCAGGCCTGTGCGGCTTCACGGCATCCTGTCGCCGGACCGGATGCCGCATCCCATGACACACAAGAAAACGCCGGTATCCGGCGCAATGGCGGATATCGGCGTTTTATGGTCCTGCGGGGATCGTCCGGCTACTCCAGCCTGATCCCGTAGAGGTAGCTGTTGTCCTTTTCATTGCTGCCGATGACCAACACGTCATTATATACGGCAGGCGAAGCATCGATCTTTGTGCCCAGCTCCAGGCTGTGCAGCAGTTCGCCCGTGCGGCCCCTGAGCAGGTAGAGGACGCCTTGTTCATCAGCCTGGATGATGTAGCCCACGCCGTCCTGCGTATAGACTGCCACAGGCGATGATATGCTCGGGCTGTTCAGCGGGAAGCTCCAGACCTCGTTGCCCGTCTGCTTATCAAGGGCATACACGGTGGCATCCTTGCCGTCATTGGTGCGGTTGACCGTGAAGATCACCAGGTCGCTCAGCCCCTGATCGCCCACGACAGGGCTGGCCTTTACGCCCGCCCGCTCATCGTCGCTGTATTTGGCCGGCACCTCTACCTTCCACATCTCCCGTCCGCTCATCGCGTCCAGACGGCGGATGTAGGCAGTTCCCGCCTTTCTGGTGCGGGCAAACACCGTCGTGCCGGTATACAGGCCCAAGCTCCCGTCCTCATCCAGGCCCAGTGCCGGGGTAGCGTCAGTATTGTCGCCGGCGTCAAAGGCCCACTGGGTCAGCATGCTGTCGGTATCGACAGCCTTGATGATGCCCTGCCTGTCCGCCGTAAAGGCGTACTTGCCGTACATGGCCACACTGGCTTCGTTTGAAACGGACATATCGGCCTGTCCGCCCGCCTTGCTCTTGAGATAGGTGATCGCGGGGTTGATCTTGATGGAAAACTGGTCGATATAATCAAACACCGTGTTCAGATCCACCGTGTACAGCAGGCCGTTTTCGCCCGCGACGATCATGGTGTCGCTGCCGCGGTCAAACAGGGCCGTTCCGTCAAAGGCGCCGTTGGTGGAATACTGGGTCTGCGTCTTGGTCTTTCGGCCGTTTAAGAACATCATTTCCTTCTGACCGATCAGCTCATACACATACAGGCCGATGGGGCCGGTTTTGTTGGGCATCTTGGAGACGCCCTGGCCCACGGCCAGCATCGGGCGGCCCTGCGTATCCAGCGCGACCGAACCCTTCAGCGGATAGCCGATGCTGATCGGGTCGCGGGTCGCCACGCCGTCACCCAGGTCAAAGAAATAGATCTTGCCGTCCTGAGCGGCCACGATGACTTCCTTGAGGGCCTTGACATCCTTTTTCGCGTCGACGATGTTCATCATCTGCCGCAGTTCCACCGACCACTTGATGATGGCGGGCTGGCCCGTCCATCCAAGGCCCCACAGGGTGCCTTCCCCTGTCCTCAGGCTGCCCAAGGGCGCCTTCCACAGGATGGACATCTGTTCCAGGGCCATGTCGGCTGTGCCGAAGGCCGCGTTGCTTCTGAAGGCATTGCCGCGGAAGGTAAATACGCCGCCGTCATAGCTGACATAGTCATCGGCGCCGGACAGATCCAGCGACAGGCTGCGCTCCAGCTCCTTGACCTTCTTGGCCTTTTCGTATACTTCGTCTTTTATTTTAAGCTTTTCAGGCAGGAAATCCTCATCAGGGGTCATCTCAAGCCGCGGCACCGAGGCTGTCTGAACCATGTCTTCAGCCGGGTCTGCAGAGGCCGTCTGCTGAGACTCGGGCGGCAGCTCGTCCCATTCATCCTGAACAAGGGGGAGGTCTTCCGGGCTGTCCGCCCGGGCTGTCTCATCCCATTCATCGGACACCGGGCCCTGCTCCTGCGCGATGTTTTCCACAAAGCCCTCGGGGCTGTCGTCCTGCTCGTCGGCGCTCAGGATCTCGTCCGGTATATCGTCAGCCGGCGGCTGCGGCTCGGGCGTTGACCTCAGCACCACAAAAGGCTCCGCGCTGTGCTCTGCGATCATGACAGGCGCGGCAGAAGGCTCCTCTGTCGGCTCCTCCGCGGGCTCCTGCGGGCCGGGGTCATCTCCCCCAAATGTATCGATGGGTTCATCCACCACAAAATCGTCTTCATTCAGTTCGCCCAGACCTGTGATGCCGGGCAGGTCCGCCGCCGGGTCTTCGGGCAGCATCGCGGCCAGAACAGCCGCGGATGCCTCGGCGGCCGGCTCCGGGCTGGGCTCCGGCGTGGGCGCGGGTGTAGGCTCAAGGGTGGGTTCAGGCGTTGGTTCGGGCGTTGGCTCAGGCGAAGGTTCGGGCGTCGCCGCGGCCGTCATAAAGCGGATCAGCTGATCGCCCTGATACCAGGTATCGTTCACCAGGATATCGCCCCGAAGCGTCCCGTTGAAAGGTTCATCAAACACGACGCTCAGCGTCCATACCGTGCCCTGCGGGTCGATACGGGCCAGCTGGCCGATCATCTCGCTGCCCACTTCGTCCACCATGCGCACGCTGTCCACGGGCATGTCGGCGGTGAAGGTGAACACGGTGCGCACCCCCAGCTGGCCGACGGCATCGGGCGTTTCAAACTTGATCAGCGCAGGTTTCTTTTCCTCCGCCAGGCCGATCAGGCCTTTGACGGTGTCCACCGCGCTGCCCAGACCGCCGCGGACCGTGCCCAGGAGGCCGTCCGAGTTTTCAGGCACCAGGAAATAGATCCCGGCTGAAAGAATCAGCGCGAGGACCAGCACCAGCGCCAGAAGCTTGGGCCACAGGCGCGGGGCATCGTCGTCATCGTAATCATAATCGTAGTCGTCGTCACGGTAGTCGTGGCGGGTGGGCACCGGCCGTGAGCGCACGGGGGCCGTCAGCTGATCATCCGTATAGCTCGTCGGGCCGGGCACGCGCGGCGGCAGGGGCTGCGGCGGGGCCGGGATGGCGCGGGTCTCGCTGCCCATCGGCAGCGGGGCCGTTTCATCCGGCTGATAGGCCGGCCTCATTTCGGGCGCTCTGTCCGGAGGCGCGCTGCTGTGGCGATCGGATCGCCTGCGGCGCGGCTGTCCCTGCATTTGATTTGGATCATTTGTCATGATTTGTCCCCCTTACAGCGCCGAAGGCGCGGTCAGAAGCGAATTTTCCCTTCAATATAACTCACCAGGTCTGACAGCGCGACGCGCTCCTGCAGCATGCTGTCGCGGTCGCGTACGGTGACGCTGCCTGTTTCTTCAGTTTCAAAGTCTATCGTCACGCACAGCGGCGTACCGATCTCATCCTGCCTGCGGTAGCGCTTGCCGATGGAGCCCGACTCGTCGTAATCCACCATAAAGTGGCGGCTCAGCTCCTCGTAGACGGACAGGGCCTTCTCGCCCAGCTTGTTCTTTTGCAGCGGCAGCACGGCGGCCTTGTAGGGCGCCAGCGCCGGGTGCAGGTGCAGCACCACGCGGCTGTCGTTTTCCAGCTCCTGCTCTTCGTAGGCGTTGCACAAAAAGCTCAGCGCCAGGCGCTCCACACCCACGGAGGGCTCCACCACATAGGGAATGAAGCGCTCGTTGGTGACGGGATCGATGTATTCCATGTTCTCACCGCTGGTGGCCTGGTGCGCCTTAAGGTCAAAATCCGTCCTGTCGGCAATGCCCCAGAGCTCGCCCCAGCCGAAGGGGAAGAGGAACTCAAAGTCCGTCGTCGCCTTGGAATAGTGGCTCAGCTCTTCCGCCTTATGGTCGCGCATGCGCAGGTTCTCTTCCTTGATGCCCAAGGAAAGCAGCCAGTCGCGGCAGAAGCCGCGCCAGTAATCAAACCATTCAAGGTCTTCACCCGGCTTGCAGAAAAACTCCATCTCCATCTGTTCGAACTCACGCGTGCGAAAGATAAAGTTGCCCGGCGTGATCTCATTACGAAAGCTCTTGCCGACCTGGCAGACGCCCAGGGGCAGCTTGCGCCGGGTGGATCTGACGATGTTTTTAAAGTTGACAAAGATGCCCTGCGCCGTCTCCGGCCGCAGGTAGATCTCGGCCCCCGAATCCTCCGTGACGCCCTGATGGGTCTTGAACATCATGTTGAACTTGCGGATGCCCGTAAAATCGTGCTTGCCGCAGACGGGGCAGGGCACCCGATGCCCGCTGATATAGTCTGCCATCTCTTCATTGCCCCAGCCGTCGGCCTGTACGGGCGTGCCGGCCTTATCGGCAAAGTCCTCGATCAGCTGATCGGCGCGAAAGCGCGCCTTGCAGGCCTTGCAGTCCATCAGCGGGTCGTTGAAGTTGCCCACAT
>CAZVUU010000136.1:0-4770 GCA_964630465.1 uncultured Christensenella sp. | reverse complement strand
GGCGACGATGAGCACGGCTGGAGCGACAGGGGCATCTTCAACATCGAGGGCGGCTGCTACGCCAAGTGCATCAACCTGTCACAGGAGCATGAGCCGGACATCTGGAACGCCATCCGCTTCGGCGCCCTGGTCGAAAACGTGGTGATGGACCCCGAAACTCGCGAGTTTGACTTTGCCGACGACAGCCTGACCGAGAACACCCGCGTGGGCTATCCCGTCGACTTTATTAACAACGCACAGATCCCCGGCGTGGGCAGCCATCCCAAGACCGTTATCTTCCTGACAGCGGATGCCTTTGGCGTCATGCCCCCCGTGAGCAAGCTGGACCGCAGCGCTGCGATGTACCACTATGTCAGCGGCTATACGGCCCGGCTGGCGGGCACCGAGCGCGGAGTCGATGAGCCCCAGGCCACCTTCTCCACCTGCTTTGGCGCGCCCTTCCTGCCCCTGCCCGCTTCCCGCTACGCGGAACTGCTGGGCGATCGCATTGATACCTACGGCTCCAACGTCTACCTGGTCAACACCGGCTGGGCCGGCGGCCCCGCCAGCGGCAGCGGCAAGCGCATGAAGCTGCCCCTGACCCGCGCGATGGTCACCGCCTGCCTCAACGGTGAGCTGGAAAAGAGCGAGTTTGTACGCGACCCCATCTTCAACGTGATGGTGCCCACCACCTGCCCCGGCGTGCCGGATGAGGTGCTGATGCCCGAAAAGATGTGGGATGACAAGGCCGCTTATCAGGAGACCGCCAAGAAGCTGGCCGGCCTGTTCCGGGACAACTTCGCCCAGTATAAAAACATGCCTCAGGAAGTGATCGACGCGGGCCCGCAGGGATAAGCGTCCTGTCACTTATACAACAAACCCCTCTTCGGCCGAAGAGGGGTTTGTTGGTTTTGTCCGTCACCATGAGTTCATCACTCGCTTCGGTGATTCATGCCCTCGGCAGATCCTCCCCCAGCCAGTATCTCTTCAATGGAATGAAGCTCAGCCAGGCGACGGCGGCCGTGATGGCGATTTCCGGCAGCATGTAGCTGCCGTTGTACAGCAGCGACCAGATGGGGGAGGCGTAGTTATAGCCGTTGGGCCACAGGGCCTCCCAGATCAGCCAGCCGGACAGGAAATGGCAGACAAAGCGCAGCGCAAAGGTGACCGTGATGCCCAGCACCGCGGCCAGCTTATGATCCTTTACCCTGCCTTTGAACATGGCGGAGAAGCCGATGACGGTGAAGGCAACGATGTAATCAAGCAGCACGATCATCAGCATCTGGACGGCGTTGCGCCCATAGCCGACATTGCCAAAGCCCAACATCATCTGAACCACGGCATAAATGAAAGCGGATATCAGGCCCCAGCGGGTGCCGTGCCGCCAGGCAATGATGGCCAGGGGCAGCATCGAGCAGATGGTCACGCTGCCGCCCAGGGCCCAGGGACCTCTGAATGAAAAGATGCTCAGCACCGTGCCGACTGCGATGAGGATGGCGCTTTCCACCATCCTGCGGGTGATCAAGTTCATGGGTTTTTCCTCCTTATAGCGGGCTGGATAACCAAGCGAACAGAAAAACCGCCCTGCCGGAGGCAAAGCGGTCGCGTTTCAGCTTACTTTCCTACGCCGGCATTATCCGGATCAGGTGTAAGGGTCCCGGGCAGCGCCCGATCTCAGCCGGTGATCAACCAGCACCCCTGCCGCAGACTGCCTGCGACAAGGACATCATAAACAAGACAGGTACCGCTGTCAAGTAGCATCCGGCCATCGCATGTGATATGATAAGAGTGCGGTCAAGCCTGTAAATGCGCGACGCCGCAAGGGAGGAAAAATGCCCCGGTTTTCCAAGAAGCAAGGCATCAGCGTGCCCGAAAATATGGATGAGACAGATCTCTTGTACGAGGCCGGACGCTCGGATGACCCGGCCTATGCCTATGCCTGCCTGAAAAGAGCCGAAATGCTTGACCCCGACAGCCTGGCGGTGCAGCGGGCACTGCTGATGCTGGGCCGCCTGCATGAGCGCGGTAAAAAGCCCGCCGACTATTCCCTCATCAAATCCTATCTGCTGCACAGTTTTGAACATCCGGAGAAGTATACCGAAGCCGCGCTTGAAGCGGCGGCGGACGAGCTGTTCCGAGGGCCGCGGCTGCAGCGCTGCCTCGACCTCGCCCAGGACCCGCGAGCCTTTCTGGAAGAATATCTCGATGACCTGGCGGCAGAGTATATGCGCATCTTTATTACGGGCGACTCAAGCCACGCGCCGCGCGTATTCGGCCTGTCGGTCAAGGCCCGGCTGCACAGCTACCTGGCGCGCCCGACAGCCGATATGATCATAAACGCGCTGCAGTCTCCTTTCCTGACGAAGGAGCAGCAGCGCCTGGTCGCCCGCAGCGTATACCGGGCATTTTCCCGCCAGATGGGCGGGGAGACAAAGGCGCTGGACTCGCTGCTGGGGGCGGAGATCTGCCGGGTGATCGCATGATCAAGCGTATAGCCGCCCTGGTGATGGCCCTGCTGCTGATGGTGTTCTTTTATCTGTATGCCCTTTTGCAGGAGGATGAGGAGACCAAGCGCACCGACCAGTGGGTGGTAGCGGGCCAATATGAACTGCCCGAACCTCGTGAGGACATCCTCAGCACCGATCCCGCCGTGCTGGCTGCCGCAATGGGGCTGCCCCTTCCCCTGCCGCGGGCGCTCGAATCGGGCCGGGTGCGGGATGACCGTTACCACGGCTACCGCGTCAGAAGGCTGGATGCCTTCAGCGGCGATACCGCCGTCCGAAGCGTCCTCCCGGCCTCCGCGGCTCCTCTGATCCGCGACAGCGAGCTCGTCTTTGAGTCCACCGACAAGACCATGATGAGCTATCCGCTTATGCGCGCCGCAAAGGATGGACATGTCTATTACTATCTGTCCGATGAACAGGCCGCTTTCATCATCCGCTTCTCCGACCGGATATCCGATGACGAGGCCCTCTCCGCCCTCATCATCGCAAACCCATAGACCCCTTTGACCTTCACTCAGAAAGGACCCGACATGAAGCCAAAGCTGAAATACGGCGCGGGACACAACATACGCCGTTTCCTGCCCTACTACAAAAAGCACACCAAGGTGCTCGTCTTTGATCTGGTCTGCGCGATGCTGACCACCGTATGCGAGCTGGTCTTCCCGCTGATCGTTTCCACCATCACCGATCAGGCCGTCAGCAATCCGGCCCTCATTACCCCGGGCTTTATACTGCGCCCCGCATTGCTGTATGTCTCTTTGCGCCTGGTGGACGCGGGGGCCTATTTTTATATGCAGTCCATGGGGCACATCATGGGCGCCCATATCGAGACCGATATGCGCACGGATCTGTTCAACCACCTGCAGCAGCTGAGCTTCTCCTTTTACAACAATACCAAGATCGGCCAGATCATGAGCCGGATGACCAGCGATCTGTTTGACATCACCGAGTTTTCTCACCACTGTCCGGAAGAATTCCTGATCGCCTTTTTCAAGATCACCGTCACCTTTGTGATCCTCATGACGGTCAATGTGCCGCTGACCCTGCTGATCTTCTTCATGCTTCCTCTTCTTTTGGTCACCACCTATATTTTCAGCGGCAAGCTGAAAAAGACATTCAGCGACTGCCGCTGGCAGCTGGGTGAGATCAACGCCCAGACGGAGGACAGCCTGCTGGGCATGCGCGTGGTGCAGAGCTTTGCCAATGAAGAAATCGAAAACGAAAAGTTTGACCGCGGCAATCAGACTTTCCTGATGCTCAAAAAAAGGCAGTACAAGGTCATGGCCGGCTTTCATATCACGACGAGGCTGATGGACGGCATCATGAACATCATCGTCGTGGTGGCGGGGGCCCTCTTTTTGGGCAAAGGACAGATCAGCGCGGGACAGTTCCTGAGCTATCTGCTCTATGTCAACATGCTGCTGGCCGCCGTCCGCCGCCTGGTGGAGTTTACGGAGCAGTTCCAGCGCGGGATGACCGGCATCGAGCGCTTTCAGGAGATCATGGATGCCCCGCTTGAAATCAAAGACGCAAAGAACGCCAGGCCCCTTCAAAATGTCAAGGGCGAAATAAGCTTCGAAAACGTCAGCTTCAGCTACCAGGATGCAGAACAGGATGAAATATTAAGCCGCGTCAACCTGACCGTGCCCGCCGGGCAGAATGTCGCCCTGGTCGGGCCCAGCGGCTCAGGCAAAACCACCATGTGCAACCTGATCCCCCGCTTTTATGATGTCAGCGAAGGACGCATCCTGGTCGACGGGCAGGATGTCAAGGAGCTGCAGCTCAAGAGCCTGCGCGGCGCCATCGGCATGGTGCAGCAGGATGTCTACCTGTTCTCGGGAACCATCATGGACAATATCATCTACGGCAGGCCGGATGCCTCACGGGAGGATGTGATCCGGTCGGCTAAACGCGCCGGCGCGCATGACTTTATCATGGCGCTGCCCGAAGGCTATGAAACCCATGTGGGCGAACGCGGCGTGAAGCTCTCCGGCGGGCAAAAGCAGCGCATCTCCATCGCCCGCGTATTCCTGAAGGACCCGCCCATCCTGCTGCTGGATGAGGCGACCAGCGCCCTTGACAATGAGTCCGAGCGCCTGGTCCAGCAATCGCTGGAAGAGCTGGCCAAAGGAAGGACGACCCTGACCATCGCCCACCGTCTGACCACGATCCGCGGCGCGGACGTCATCTGGGTGCTCACCGAAAACGGCCTGGAAGAAAGCGGCACGCACGATGAACTGATCGAAAAAAACGGCGTCTACAGCAATCTGTACAGTATGTATGCGGC
>CAZVUU010000135.1:0-4796 GCA_964630465.1 uncultured Christensenella sp. | reverse complement strand
AAATCTTGACAGATAAAGGAAATGGCTGTAGTATAGTAGTTGCGTAAAGCAGAAGCGCCCGCTTCTCACCTTGCGAATCAGCTTTTCAAGGTACAGCAACCATCCATGATGTATAGATGCATGAGATTTGGCGGGCAGCGATGCCCGCCAAATTTATTATTATCCGGAGGTGACAGGACATCAACAACGATCTGAAGATCAATGAGGACATTCGCGACAGGGAAGTTCGTGTTATCGGCGCGGACGGAGCGCAGCTGGGTGTGTTGAGCATCCAGGATGCGATGAAGCTGGCCGAGGACCAAAGGCTCGACCTGGTCAAGATTGTCCCCAATGCCAGGCCCCCAGTTTGCAAGCTGATGGACTATGACAAGCATCGCTTTGAACAGTCCAAACGCGAGAAGGAGATGCGCAAGAATCAGAAGGTGATCACCCTGAAAGAGGTGCAGCTTTCCGCCACGATCGAGGAAAACGACGTTCAGACCAAGCTGAAGAATGCCGTGAGGTTCCTCAACGCGGGGGATAAGGTCAAGGTGACCATCCGCTTTCGCGGACGCCAGATCACGCACTCTGAGATCGGCCTGAGGGTGATGCAGGACTTTGCAGAACGCACGAAGGACATCTCAGTTGTCGAGCGCAGGCCCTTGCTGGAAGGCAGGCACATGATCATGATCCTTGCGCCCAAGACAGAAAAAGTTTTAAAAGCGGAACGAAGCGCCAAGCCCAGGCAGGAAGCAGCAGGCGCTGCCGCCCCCAATGAATAACCGGAAGGAGCAACTATTCCATGCCCAAGCAAAAATCTCATCGCGGTGCGTCCAAACGTTTTTCTGTGACGAAGAGCGGCCTGGTCAAACATAAGAAAATGAACCGCAACCATATTTTGACCAAAAAGACGACCAAGCGGCTGCGCCATCTGCGCAGTGTCGGCGTCCTGGCCAACAAGGCGGAGGCAGCGACCATCCGTACTTTGATCGCAAAGTAATCATTTACTGACAGTAGGAGGAAAAACTCATGGCACGCATTAAGAGGGCAGTCAGTGCTCAGAAGAAACGCCGCAAATATTTAAAGCTGGCAAAAGGATATTATGGCAGCAAATCCAAGCAGTACCGCGCCGCCAGCGAACAGGTCAGGCGCTCTTTGCGCTATTCATACATCGGCCGCAAACTTCGCAAACGCGATTTTCGCCGGTTGTGGATCACCCGCATCAACGCGGCTGCCCGCATCAATGGTCTGAGCTACTCAGTGATGATCAATGGTCTTAAAAAACAAAACATAGAAGTCAACCGCAAGATGCTGGCAGATCTGGCCGTCAATGACGCCCCGGGGTTTGCCCAGCTGGCGGAGCTGGCGAAAGCGGCAAAGTAGATTACAGGCTGTATATTCAGCTGATAGCGCGCCGACTGGTTTGAGCGGCGCGTTGTTTTTTTTCAGAACAGTTGCTATAATGCAGCCTATTAACAGACAAGGAGACAGGAAACGATGAACAGCAATATCTGGCACGACATCAAGCCGGAGCGCATCCAGGAAGAAGATTTTCTGGCCGTAATCGAAATTCCTAAAGGATCCAAAAACAAATATGAGCTGGATAAGGAAACGGGCATGCTGAGGCTGGACCGTATTTTGCATACATCGACGCATTATCCTGCCAACTACGGCTTTATTCCCCGCACCTACGGGGATGATCAGGATCCGCTGGATGTGCTGGTATTGTGTACGGAGCCTATCGCCCCGATGACCCTGGTGCGCTGCTATCCGATCGGTGTCATCAGGATGCTGGACCAGAACAGGCTGGATGACAAAATCATCTGCATTCCCTTCAGCGACCCTACATACAATGAATACAATGACATCACCGAGCTGCCCAAGCACGCCTTTGAAGAGATGAGCCATTTCTTCCAGGTATATAAGGCGCTGGAAGGCAAGGAGACGACAACGGGCGACGTACAGAACCGCGCCGTGGCCGTCGAGGTGATCAAAAAGGCGCGCAACGATTACAGGGCGCTGTTTGGCTGACAGGCAGCGGTCTGTTGATTCGCGCATAGTTTTTTCTTTGTATTGTTCTTTTTTCAGATAAGAACAGTTTTTTGCTTTATACGGCGGGTACATTGTACTTGCAGGTTAAAAATGATCAGCCGCCTGCGAATACAGTTCAAAGGAGATCCGTATGAAGAAGAAGCTCTTATTCATATCGTTACTGGCAGTTGTTGCGCTGGCTTTGGCTGCCTGCACACCCCAGGCCCCGGCGGCCACGGTCACACCCGAGCCTCAGACAGAGGCGCCCGCGGAGCCCACAGAGGCGCCCGAAGAGCCTACAGAGGCCCCCGAAGAACCCACTCAGGCCCCTGAAGAGCCCGCTCAGACATCGACCGAAGGCGGTGAAGAAAGCCTCGAGCTGTCACTTGAAGAGCTGGCCAAGTTCAATGGCAAGGACGGCGCCCGCGCTTATGTCGCGGTGGACGGCATCATCTACGACGTCACTGACAGCGCCCTGTGGAAGGACGGCGGGCATAATGGCTTTGAAGCCGGTCAGGATCTGACCGAAGAGATCAAAGACAAATCCCCCCATGGCCTCAAGGTTCTGGAAAGAATGCCGAAGGTCGGTACGCTCAAAGCGGAATGATCCGGCCCGGCTGACCGCCTGCGATGCGATCGCTGCAGGCGGTTTTTCGCATGAAAAAGGAGGCTTCGGGTGTACAAAATACTCGGCATTATTTCCCCGGCTCTGGTCATTGTGATCACAGCCCCTTACTGGCTGCGCAAGTTCAACGGATGGACCCTCAAGACGAGAGACAAGCGCTTTTTGTCCCTTTTAAAGGCGCTTCGAAAACTGCACAAGCCCCTGGGCCTGGCGCTGGTAATCATTTCGGGCTGGCATGGCTATGACATCCTGCGCCTGAGGCCGCATTCCGGCTTGATCACCTTCATCAGCTTTATTGTTACGGGCATTCTGGGCGGCGTATATTACAAAACAAAAAACAAGAAGGTCTTCAAGGTACACAAGGCCATGGCGCTGATCAGCGTACTGCTGATGGTGCTGCACCTGCTGTGGCCAAACGCGCTTCGGGATATTCAGCGCTTGTTCCTTTGACGGACAGCCCGAAAGCAAAACGCCTCCTGCCGTGTATGAAACGGAGGAGGCGTTTTTTTAAAACCTTATAAAAAGTCAGTCGCCCTGTCCTGCTGGGTGAGCACCTCATAGGTTCCGTCGCCCGGCGAGGATACCCTGACGCTGCCGTCCAGGAAGGTGTGGTAGGTATCGATGTCTTTTTTGCTGTAGCGCTGGTAGACGCCGATGTCGTCGATGCGGTTATTGATGATGACGGCAATTTTAGGCGCTATGGCTTCTCGGTAGGGCTTGGAAGAAGAGGTGATCGAGCCATGATGCCCGACTTTGAAGACATCGCTTTGCAGCTGGTCGCCGTATTTTTCAGCCAGGGCGCGCTCGGCGGATACATAGAGGTCACCGCCGAAGATGAAGCTTGAGTCCTTCCAGCTCAGGCGCAGCAGCAGCGAGTGGTCGTTGACAAACTGGGTGCTGCTGTCCGGGTAGCTGTCGTAATAGACGATCTCCCGATGGGGATGGAAAACCTCCGCCAGAACCTCCTCGCCGAAGGTGAAGGTATCCCCCTCAGCCAGGATGATGTGCCTGATCCCGAGATTTTGTATCTCCGCGATATAGCTGCTGACAATGGCGGTGGGGTATTCCAGCGCGCTCGTATAAACAGCGCCGATTTCAAAGTGCCGCATGATCTGCGCAAAGCCGCCGATATGATCGATGTGGGGGTGGGAGGCGACCAGGTAGTCGATGGTCTCGACCCCCATGGCTTCAAGCGCGGCGATCACCTGCCCGGCGGACTCGGGCAGGCCGGCATCCAGCAGCATGATCTTGCCGTCGGGCGAGCTCAGGATCGTGGCGTCGCCCGTCTTTTCATTTTTGTCATGGGTCATCTTGAGGAAGCGCGCGGTCAGCCTTCCCGCATCCTGCGCGCTGTCAAATACCTGGCCGAAGCGGTCAGAGCCGGCCGAAGCGACGGGATGAAGAAGTGCAAACGCCATCAGGGCAGCGCACAGCAGTGCGGCTGCCTTTTTCAGAGTACCTTGCCTCATCCTCATTTCATGGCCGCCTTGCTCATACCCGTCATGATGTACTTCTGCAGGATCAAAAACAGCAGGATGATCGGGACGATCGCCAGCACGGCGCCGGCCATGATCTCGTTGTAGTTGGCTGTGACGATACCCGCAAAGGTACGCCTGAGGAAGACAATACCTACTGCAAGGGTTCGTCTGATTTCAAGGGGAGCGACCATACGGGGCCAGAAGTAACTGTTCCAGCCGTTAATGAAGGTGATGATACTGATAGTAATCAGCGTAGGAGCACACATTGGTATCAATACATGAAAAATAGAACCAATACGACCCATACCGTCTACCCTTCCCGCTTCCAGGTAGCTGTCATCCACCGCCATGAATGTTTGCCGCAACATGAAAATGAAATAAGCGGATACAAGGTTTGGGACAACAATTCCCGCAAAAGTATTAAGCCAGCCAAGACGTGTCACCATGACATAAATTGGCACAAACGTCACCTGGATAGGTACCATGAGGGCGCCTAATATCAGCATAAACAAAACGTTTTTTCCTTTGAATTTGCCTTTAGAGAAACCATATGCCGCTGAAACACCTAAAAACAGCTCACCTAACATCAGAAAGAAGGTAGATACCATTGTGTTGAAGAAATACAACCCAAAAGGTGAACGACGCAAAACATTGGAGTAATTATCCCACCGGAGAGTTTCCGG
>CAZVUU010000134.1:0-5031 GCA_964630465.1 uncultured Christensenella sp. | reverse complement strand
GTGGCGTCATGCACGCCCGAGATATCCAGCATATGGCTGACGATATCCGTGCGCTGGCTGAGCCGCATGTCCACCGTCATCTCAGCGCCTGAACGCGTGATGGTCTTGGAGCGAACGCGGTAGGCGCGTACGCTGCGGTGAAGCTCAGCGTCGATCTCCTGTTCGGCGGTCGGGTCATAGTGCAGCACCAGGAGGTAGTTATCACTCGCGCGGGTGCGGAACATGGACAGCCCCAGCATGATGATCGAGATGCCGATGACCACGCCCATCGCGATGATGTAGGACTTGGTGCCGATGATGATACCCATGGTGATGGACCAGAACATATAGGCGGTATCCAGGGGTTCTTTGACGGCGGTGCGGAAGCGCACGATGGACAGGGCGCCCACCATGCCCATGGACAGCGCGACGTTGGAGCCGATCGCCATGACGACGGGGCCCGTGATCAAGGTCAGCAGGATCAGCGTGGTCCCGAAAGTGGGGTTGTAGATGACCCCCTTGAAGGTGCGGCGGTAAACCGTCAGGATGATCAGGCTGGCGATCAGCGAAAACAGCAGCACCAAAGCCACATCCTGTGGGGTGAAGGCGGCAAACTGGCTGTTCCACCAGCCGCTGGCGATGCTTTTTTTGGACAGTGTGACTTGTTCAGTCGAAAGGGCTAATGACAACATAATTCCTCCCTTGAATACGCTCACATTCTCTCACATTATACAGCAAAGCCGACCAAAGTCCAGCGATCCCGGCCTTCGGCGGGAGCAGAAGGCATTATTTCGCATTTAAGTGATTATCAGATACGATGGTGGGGTATACTAAAATGAACTCAATGAAGTGTCAGAAAGGTGGAAACGAGATGTCGGTAATCAATCTCACACAACAGAATTTTAATCAGGAAGTTTTACAATCAGAAACCCCCGTGCTGGTAGACTTCTGGGCGGAATGGTGCGGCCCCTGCCGCATGGTATCCCCGATCGTGGAGGAAATCGCCCGGGAGAACACCGCTTTTAAGGTTGGCAAAGTCAACGTGGACGATCAGCAGGCGCTGGCGCAGCAGTACGGCGTACGCAGCATCCCCACCCTGATCGTGTTTAAGAAGGGCAGCATTCATAAGACCGCTGTCGGTGCCCGCCCCAAGGAGTCCATCCTGCAGATGATAGACTAAAGGGCCTGAAAGAGGCAAAGCCCGGCGCAAGTTTTTGCGCCGGGCTTTGCCTCTTTTGCCGGCTCAAAGGTCATGCCGGGCGGAGATACGTGAACTGTCAGCCTTCAAATGTCAGCTTGATGCTGCCGTTGCTGGTGCGTGCCTCCAGCTGCTTCGGTCCATTGAAAGGGTGATCCTTCAGGCTGTTTTTATCCTTGCTCGTGCCGCTTTGTACGGTATACTCTTCAGCCCGGCCGGGAAGCATGCCCGAGATCGAGGCGTTGGAGGTGAGGAAGGACAGCTTGTCCGCATGAGCATTCTCTATATGCAGCGGTCCGTTGGAGCTGTGGACGCGGATCGATTCATCGCTGTGCAGCTGTTCTGCCTTCACGCGGGCGTTTGAAGTCTCAAGGGTCAGCGGTCCTTTGCAGCTGAGGTCCCGGACTTCTATGCGGCCGTTGCCGGTGTGCAGGCTCATTACGCTGTCTGAGCGTAGCCTGTGCGCGATCAGCTTTCCGTTTGAGCTGCGGATATCGATCTCCTTGGCGCTTAGATCGGCCGTCTCTACCCTTGCGTTGTTTGTGCGCAGCCGGAGCGCGCCCCAGAGCGTGACCTTATCCGCGCTCATGGAGGCATTGCTGCTTTGCGCGTCAATGGCGGCGGCGAAATCCTTCGGCACGATCAGCTCGATCGTATGGCCGGGGGAAGAGAACAGGCGAAAGCCGAACACGCCCAGGCGGTCCTGCGGCCGCAGCTCCAGGCTCAGCCGGCCGTCTTCCAGCACACAGTCATAGCTGTGATATTCGTCTTCACTGTAGCGCAGCTTCAGCTTATTGCCGGCGGAGGGCCTGATGGTGAGACGGGTGTTCTTCGTGCGGATCAGGATGTGCCGCGCTTCATCAGCCCCAGCGGACAGTTCGCGCATGCCTTGGTCTTCCCTCATCCGCACGGACGAATCATCCCCCGCCGATTCTCGGGTCTCCATGATGCCGGCGGCGATGGATGCAGGGCTTCCCAGGTACTCGATGGCTTCCTCCTGGGAGCAGGCGCTGTCCTGCATCCGCTCATCGATCCACTCATCGTAATAGGCAAGGGCCTCGTCCCTCTCCCGGTCGGACAAAGCCGTAAGCGATGCCCTGAGCTCCTTTAAAAATCCCGTCTTATTCATGATAGCCCTCCCTGATAAATTCATAGACCTTGCTGATTTCAGCCCATTCTTTTAAAAACTCGCCGATCATGCCGTTGCCCGCCTCCGTCAGCCGATAGTATTTGCGCAGCCGGCCGTTGTGCTCACGCCGATAGCTCTCGACAGCTCCCGAAAGCTCCAGCCGCCTTAAGACCGGGTAAAGGGTGGATTCGGAGAGCGAGATGATGTCTGCCGCCTGCCGGCTGAGGAGATAGCCGTAGCTGTCTTCCCGGCTCAAAAGCTTGAGCACGCAAGCCTCGATGACCCCGCGCTTGAGTTGTACGTCCATATCGGATCCTCCTCCTTGCAAATACTATACGACGCATTATATATCGTGTCAAGATACATTATCACTTTGAATAATTCGTTGCAATGCCAGCGCGTTTTTGTCATAATATACGAGGGCGGTTTCGCCGGATGGGAGAGGGATATGCGTTTACAAAAATACCTGGCCGAGTGCGGCGTGGCAAGCCGCAGGCGCGCGGAAGGAATGATCGCCGAGGGCCTGGTTCAGCTCAACGGTCTCACTGTGAGGGAGATGGGTCTGAAGGTAAAAGAGGGCGATGAGGTGCGCGTGCGCGGCGAGCTGGTCATACCGCAGGCTGATAAGCACTATATCCTATACTATAAGCCCATCGGCGAGGTGAGCACTTCCTCGGACCCGGAAGGCAGGCTGACGGTGATGGATCATTTTCAGGATTATCCCGCGCGGCTGTATTCCGTCGGCAGGCTGGATTATGACAGCGAGGGCCTGCTTCTTTTGACAAACGACGGTGAGCTGACAGCCCGCCTGACCCATCCCGGCAGCGAGGTCAAAAAGAGCTATATTGCCCGCGTATCGCTTCAACTGACACAGGAAGAGCTGAAGCGCCTGCGGGGCGGCATCGTGATCGACGGGAGAAAGACGGCCAGAGCAGGGGCTAAAATTTTGAAAGCGGAATCCTTGTTCACCGATGTGCTGATCACCATCCACGAAGGACGCAACCGCCAGATCCGCCGCATGGTGGATGCCCTGGGGCATCAGGTGTTGCGTTTAAAAAGAGTAAAGTACGGCTCCCTGGAACTGGGCGCCATGAAGCGAGGCCAATGGCGTCAGCTGAGCGAGCGGGAGATCAGCGACCTCAAGCGTGACGCGGGCATGGCCGAGGCATCGACGGATCAAAGAAACGGAGGAGGTACCCCATGAAGCTATCTGTATTTTCTGTTCTGCTCAGCGACCTGCCCCTGGAGGAGGCGCTCGACTTCCTGAAGTCTCAGGGCGTGCAGGCGGTGGAGCTCGGCTGCGGCGGCTACCCGGGCAAGGCCCACTGCAATCCGGCGGAGCTCCTGGCCGACGAAGTGAAGTTCGACCGGTTCAAGGCCATCCTTGACAACAGCGGTCTGGAGCTGGCGGCGCTGTCGGTTCACGGCAACGCCGTACACCCGGACAAACTCATCGCCAAATCCTATCACGATGATTTTGTGGACGCCGTCCTGCTGGCTGAAAAGCTTGGCATCGACCGCATCGTCACCTTTTCAGGCTGCCCCGGCGGAAGCGATGATGATAAGACGCCCAACTGGGTCACCTGCTCCTGGCCGGAGGATTATATGCAGATCCTTGACTACCAGTGGGACCGGGTGCTGATCCCCTACTGGAAAAAGGCCGCTGCCTATGCGCTGGAGCGCGGGGTCAGGCGCATCGCTTTTGAGATGCACCCGGGCTTCTGTGTCTATAACCCAAGCACCCTGCTGCGGCTGCGCGAAGCCGTCGGCGGTGATATCCTGGGCGCCAATGTCGATCCCTCCCACCTGTTCTGGCAAGGCATCAACCCGGTGGAGGCGATCAAGCAACTAAAGGGCGCCATTCACTACTTCCACGCCAAGGATACGCACCTGGATGCGCATAATATCGAGGTCAACGGGGTGCTGGACGTCCGCCACTACGCCGATCCTCTGCGCAGCTGGGTCTTCCGCACCGTCGGCTACGGGCACGACGCCCTCCACTGGAAGGAGATATTCAGCACACTGCGCTCGGTCGGCTACGACGATGTTATCTCCATCGAGCATGAGGACGCGCTGATGTCCTCCAAGGAAGGACTGGTCAAGGCCATCCGCTTCCTGAAGGATACCATGATCTTTGAGGACGCGGGGCAGATGTACTGGGCATAATCGCTATAAAAAGCAAAACAAAAGCTTCCGGCTGTCCGGAAGCTTTTGTTTTGTCAAAGGATGGTTCAGTTGTCTGATCCGAAGCCCCACTTGAGCAGCTGCTGCCACAGGGGATGATCCTGGCTGAGCACCAGGGTGCTGTTGTCCCCCAGGGTGCCCTTCAGGGCCTGCAGGGAGCGCCAGAAGGTATAGAATTCCGCGTCTGCTTTATAGGCCTCGGCATAGATCGACAGGGCCTCGGCGTCAGCCTCCGCTCGGACGGCGCCGGCTTCCTTCACCGCGTCGGCGTTGATGATGCTGGCCCGCAGGTCGGTATCGGATACCGCCATCTGATAGCTCTGTTCACCCTCGCTTCGCAGCTGCTGAGCCACCTTGGCGCGGTCTGCCTTCATGCGGTCGTAAGTGGTTTCCACGTTGGCGTTGGGCAGGATGCTGCGGTGCACCTGGATATCCTGCACCTGGATGCCGCGGATGACCATGTCACGGTTGATCTGCTCCAGTCCCCGCTTGAGGGCGGCATTGAGCGCCTCCTTGTTGGAGATGAAATCGTCGCCCGTCA
>CAZVUU010000133.1:0-5042 GCA_964630465.1 uncultured Christensenella sp. | reverse complement strand
TGAGCTCTAGTTCCAATATGTTTGAGTGGAAAGCAGCTTCGTGCGTAAGCCGTGAGGAGAAGCGGTTTTACTTGCGAAAGCACACTGCAAGCGATATAATGCTTGCGTTGCCGAAGTGGCGGAATGGCAGACGCATGGGACTTAAAATCCCCCGGTAGCAATACCGTGCCGGTTCAAGTCCGGTCTTCGGCACCAAAAAGGCTCCGGCAGCATTCTGTATGCCGGAGCCTTTTTCTAAAATATATCTCAAAATATTTTTTCAACTCAGCCGTCAGGACCCGGGTATGAGCGACAAGAGAGCGAGATTAATATGCCTTGGTCACAGGATGGCTGCTGTTTTTTACAAAAGCCTTAAAACATATCGGTTGACAATGATGATTTTCATTATAAAAATGATATGAAACACAAATCATTCGGAAAAGGCGGTGCAATCAGTGAATTTGAACGGAACGACAGCTCGTGATCAAGACTTTTTTCTTGAAACAGAGAGAACGCTGGTCCGTTACTTTATTGAAAATGACTTTCATGACCTTCATGAGATCTTCGGTGATCCGCTGGTTATGGAAAATACCGAACCTCCGTATGATGAAGAGAAAACACATACTTTTTTGCAGGAGTTCTGTATCAGCAAAAAGAAAGCTTTGGCTGTGATCCATAAGCAGGATAAAAGAGTCATCGGCTATGCGCTGTTTTCAGACAGCCTGGAGCCGGATGTATACGAGATCGGCTGGATATTCAACAAAAATTACTGGAGGCAAGGGCTTGCCCATGAATCCGTGAACTCGATCATTCACTATGCTTTTACACAGCTTAAAGCACACAAAGTATTTGCGGAGGCCATTGATGATATAAAGTCCGTCAGCCTGATGAAAAAGCTGGGCATGCGATGCGAAGGGGTGCAGAGACAACAAGTGCGCGACCAAAGCGGTACCTGGAGAGATCTGTATTTCTATGGCTTGCTATGCGAGGATATTCAACATGAGGATCAAAGAAGGGCAATATATCGGCGCGCGGGAGCGGATAAAGCATGATCGTTGAAACAGTGATCATTACGCTGTACGCGCCCTGGGTTCATTCTTTAAAAGAGAAGCGCATGGCAGTAAAAAGCCTGATTGCTAAAATAAAGAACAAGTTCAATGTTTCGATTGCCGAGGTAGATGAGCAGGACACGCACCGGACGATCGTGCTTGGGCTGGCCTGTGTATCCACCACGGTATCACATGCGGACAGCATGATCGATACGATACTGAGCTTTATTGAGAACAATACCGATGCCGATATCATTGACCTGCAGCGTGAGGTCAGATAGACAGCTGCCCATGACGCTGATCCGAGTTTCAGCGGACTTCTCTTGGATCATATCATGAGGCCCCGGCCGCCTGATTGGCTTACTTATACCTGCTCACCCGGCTGTTCCGCGCCTTCCCGCGTCTTCAGCCTGAAGGTGCTCTCCAGCCGGGTGCGGCTCAGGGTCTCGTACCACAGCTGTTTTTCTTTGAAAAAACCCATGAGCCAGCTGACAAGGTATACCAGCGCCAGGAGGAACAGGCCGATTCCCGCGTACAGTGTGGGCCTTCCCGCCTGCAGCAGCAGCTGCCAGGCCCGGTCCAGCCCCCAGACGGGAGCGATGATCAGCGCGTAGCGCAACAGCAGCAGAACAGGGAAAGGCAGAGGGCTGCCGCTTGCCGTGAGCCGTATGCGCACCAGGAACTTTCCCGGTGTATATCCTCCCGTCAGAGCGCTCAAGCCGGCAAAGTACAGGATGAATATAAAAGGGAAAAGGAAGGGGCCTGAGATCAGCCTGACTGAGAGCGATACCAGCAAAAAGACAAGCATCATATCCACAAAGTCGGCCGTCAGCCGGCGCACATACCCCACCTTGCGGCTGCGCTGATAGCCCCTTTCATCCAGGCTGCGCTTTGAGGGCAATACTTGCCTGAGGCCTATGCCCAGATAGTAGCCCAACAGACCCCCCAATGTGTTTAACAGCAGGTCATCCACGGAGAACAGGCGATAAGGCCTGGGATAGATGCCGTACAGGCTTGACAGCTGCGTCAGCTCAAAAAATAAGCTCACCAGAAAGGTGACGAGGACAGTTTTCCCGAGGCTGTCTTTGAAATAGTAGGACAGATAGGCGCCGAGGGGCAGCAGGAGCAGCAGGTTGAAAAAGGGCTCAATAAACGCGAATGAGGCAAGAGCCGCCAAATAAGTGGAGGGGTCATTCAGCCGGAAGGGTGAGACCTCGAGAAAAGTCTTTATAAAGGTGAAGGGGACCAGCTGCGTCGCCGGCGTCCGGCGCAGGGCTACTTCAGCCGGGTCAGGCAGTGGAAGGATGACCAGGAAATAGGCGCACATCAGATAAAACAAAAAAGAGAACAGCACAAGGCTTCGCAGCAGCGAGACGGACCCGTAGCGGCGGTAGTTATAGATGATGTAGGGCAGGGTGAGCAGCAAGGAGATGCCCGGAAAGATGAGCACGACCGTGCGGATGATGGAAGCATAGGACGCCATGGACAGAACTCCTTTGTCATGCTGTGAAGCCCGGGAAAACTATGCCCGGGCAGCCGGGGAGAGCAGAAGGCCTTGATTATGTCGCCCGAAAGATAAACTAACACAGCGGATGTGTCCGGTCAAGGAGCCGCGGGCGCGGCGGGGGGGGGCGGAGTTTCAAAGCCTCAAAGCCTTAAACAGCTCATCCGGACAGCGATATCATTCAAATAAAGAGAAAAAAACAGGACACGACGGAGCTGCCGCCGTTTTTTGGATTTTTCTGATATAATCATGTGGAATGTACCGCCTTCAGTGGTTTTCGGCCTATTGCGGCACATGCGGGAAACGCGGGCGAAGCGAGAAGGAGAAAAGCAATGAACAGCCAATTCATCGTTTTCATGGCAGCTGCGGCATTCACGGCTGCGGGGCTTAGCTGGTTTTTGATTTGTTTTTATCGTGAGCCCCGAAGCCTCTGGCTGGGCCTGTCCTTCCTTGTGGCTGTGCTGGGCCTGATGTCTTTGATCGCGCTGACGCTGGTGATGCTGGACACCGGGCTGGCAAACATGATGGTGATCTCTGGCGTCATGCTGGCTGTGTTCAGCCTGATGCTGCTGCCTGTTGCGGTGGTCTTTTCCCTGATCACTTCCGGCGCCCGCCTGATCAGGCGGGAAGGCTTTTCGCTCTCCCATGCCCTGTCGCTGGGGCTGGGCGTGCTTTACATGCTCTATCTGCTGTTCTGGCCGATGCTGGGGGCAGGAATACAGAGCGTATTTCTTGATTTTTTATACGACTTTTTGAGTTATTGCTTCATGGCCACGGCGGCTGTTTTCGTTGTCTATTGGGTGACCAATCTGCTTAATTTGCTCCCCAGGCGTAGGACATACCGGTATATCATTGTTCTGGGCAGCGGGCTGCGCCGGGACGGGACCCTCACGCCCCTGCTGGCGGGCAGGGTGGATAAGGGCATTGAAAGCTATCGAAACAACCCCGGCAGCCTGCTGATCATGTCGGGCGGGCAGGGGCCGGATGAAGTGATCCCCGAGGCCGAGGCGATGCGGGGCTACGCCCAAAGCCTGGGCATACCCGGGGAAGACATATTTGCGGAAGCCGGGTCGACCAATACACATGAAAATCTGATGTTTTCAAAACAGCTGATTGAAAAAAGCGGCAGGGGGGAAGGGCGGATCCTGCTGGTGACGACGCGCTATCACGTGCTGCGGGCCCTGCTGCTTGCAAAGTCTCTGGATATCCCATGTGACGGGCGGGGGTCAAAGACAAGGATGTATTTTTCGATCAACGCCTTCGTCCGCGAATGGATCGCCTACCTGGTGCTGTACAGGAAAAGCTATCTGATCCTGCTGCTGATCGGACTGGCGGCGACGGTGGCGGCCTATCTCTACAGGCCGCCGGTCTGAAGGGGGAAACCATTATGAAGCATAAGCTGATCTCCTGCCTGCTTATTCTGCTTTTGATGCTGCCCGGCGGAGCGAATGCCCGGACGGCAAGGCTGGAAGTGGTCTTTTTAGACGTCGGCAAGGCGGATGCCATTGTGATCATGACGGATAACAGCGCCGTGCTGATCGACGCCGGGACCGATAAGATGGGCAAGAAGGTCGTTTCTTTTCTGGAAGAGAGAGGAATTGAACGCGTCGACGTGATGATCATCACCCATTTCGATAAGGATCATGTAGGGGGGGCTGACCGTGTGCTGGAGGCTCTGCCTGTCGGCCTGGTCATCGAGCCTGTCTATGAGAAGGACAGCAAGCAGTACCGTGAATACCTTGATGCCCTTGATACTGCGCAAACAGAAGTGGCGAGCCTGGAAGACAATCTTTTCTTTGAGCTGGACGGCGTAAGCTATGCCATCGATGTGGCGAATGATGACTATTACGGCAGGGATGAAGAGAATGACTTTTCCCTGGTGACCAGCCTGCGCTTTGGTGACACGCGCTTTCTGTTTGCCGGTGACGCCGAAAATCAGCGCCTGGCGGAATTGATCGATGAGGGCGACCTCAAGCATGATGTCCTGAAAGTGCCCCACCACGGCAAGGCGAAAAAAATGAGCGTTCCCTTCCTGCGGGCAGTCAGCCCGCGGTATGCCGTCATCACAAGCGACGATGACAACCCGGAGGATGGAGGGATCACCATGTTTTTGCGCCAGCTGAGCGCGGAAGTTTTCCTGACGCGCCTGGGTGAGGTAAGGGCCGTGAGCGACGGACAGTCCATCAGCTTTACGCAGGATCAGCCCGAGGAATAGGGCCGGGGCGGACGGCTCGCAGCATATGCCTTGATTTTACGCGGGTGAATGAGTATAAATGTATTGGGAAACCCTTCAACCAAGCCGGTCAAGCGCATACAAACCCATGTTATCGGCAGACAGACTTCAAACACAGGAGGAATCACGATGAAAGCGATCATAGCACCCAAGGCGCCGGCGGCGCTCGGCCCCTACAGCGCGGCTGTACAAGCAGGAGATTTGATCTTTGCCTCCGGGCAGACCCCGATCGACCCGGCGACCAACGAGCTGGTTGCCGGAAGCGTGACCGAACAGA
>CAZVUU010000132.1:0-5072 GCA_964630465.1 uncultured Christensenella sp. | reverse complement strand
GACGCTGCCGCTGAAAAACGGATCTGTCCTCACAATCAACAGCTTTGAATTGGATGAGAACGGGTTTTCCGTCAGCTACACCGCAAACAATGTGGACAGCGCCTCGTTTACACCCGGCAACAGCCAAGGTCAGCCTCTGGATGGTCTCTTCTATATCTCAGATAATTCCTTTGACCTTCCTTCACAGACATTCATTACACGGGGAGTCTGGATGGCGCAGCACGAGGGACAAGCCGTTTCCCGGGCAAGCGAACAGCTAATCAGTGAGTTCACGACACTGCTCATTTCGTCCTTCACACAGGATCACGAGATCCCGCTGTCCGAACTTGCGGTAGAGATTCCGCTGAAATAAACGGGCAATATGCACACCAAGGGGCTGCCGTTTCCAGCGGCAGTCCTTCGGTCTTTTGTCATATACATTGAATCTGTGGTTTACTGGTTAATCAAATTCTTTCACCTTGGTTGCATAAAGCATGCCTCATCCCGTCTTATAGGTGAAAGGAGGTGCGAAATGCCCAACTGTGAGATTCCAGACAAAACTAAAGAAAATCAGCTGGAAGAATGGATTGCGGAGTATAGCAGCGCGGTTTTGAAGCTATGCTTCGTGTACCTTGCGGACAGCGAAATGGCAAAGGACGCCATGCAGGATACATTCGTGAAAGTGTGGAAAAGCATGGAACAATTTCAGAGCCGGTATGAACTGTCTGCAAAGGCCTGGATCATGAAGATCGCGGTAAATACCTGCAGGGATTACAAACGGACTGCCTGGTTCCGGCATATCGACATGCGAAAATCTATTGATGAGCTGCCGGAGCCTGTGGCACCCGCAACCGAAACATCCAGTGAACTTTTCCTGGACGTCATGAATCTGCCTGCGAAGTACAAGCAGGTGATACTCCTGCATCATTTCCAGAACATGAATCAGTCTGAAACCGCGCAAGCGCTTGGAATTAGCCGCACATCCGTATCAAAGCGTTTGAAGAAGGCCTATGAATTACTTCGATATGAACCTGAAAGGAGAGAAAACCATGAAACCTCGTGATGAAATCGAACTCAGCCTGCAGTATAACCTCTCCGGCATGGAAGTATCCCGTGTGATGCAGGCTGAATTGTTGGAAGAGATTACCGGAGGTATAAAAGTGAAAAGGAAACTGACAGTCGGATTGGTGTTTGTCCTGTGTCTCATGCTGGCCGCGGTCGGCGCGCTGGCTGTAAGGCTCCTGTGGAGGGATACAGCTGAACAGATTGCCCCGCTGGAGGGCCGGTACGGTTATTATGACACCTGGAGCGCGGATGCGAAAGCCGAACTGATCCGCATGCTGGTTGATGCCGGAGAGTTGAAAGACAGCGAAGCCGTGAAGAGCGTGTTAAGCGGAAACCTGGATGTTGAAACCCTCAGCAAACAAAGCGATGAAATCATGACGGCGTATGTCAGCGGAACAACGGATACGGTGACGCTTGAATCGATTCTGTTCCGGCTGCACGGAGATATCAGCACCTGGACGGATGAAGACAAAGTCTGGTATGAACAGCTGCTCAAGCAGAACAACCTGCTGGGCGACCATAGCGGCTACTCCCTCCCCGAAGGGAAAGAAATCAGCCGATCCCAGGCTTTTGATATAGCTGCAATATTCTTCAAAGATCTTGGAGTTACAGGGCTTGACCCGTCCAATGCAGAGGCAACATTTACTGAACAGGATGCTGACTACTGGTACGGCGAAACGCAAGTGAGCAAAGCTGGCTACAGGTCCTGGTCTATTGTCTGGCAGGATGGTGAGGATACCGCTCATATCGATATCGGTGCCGATGGAAAGGTTAGCGGCTACTCCATCTCAGAGTTAAGAAAGCTTGGTCTGTCGGGCAGTTTTCCGGCTGAAGGGGACATACCAAAAGAACTGGCCATTGAGAAGGCGAGGGAAGCGGTCGCCGGAATATCCGGCGCAGCTGACAGCATCATTGCGAAAATGCAGGCGAAGGCCCTGCTAAGCTATGTTGATCTGGAACAGCATGAGGATGCTCCTGTCCGCCTAGGAGAACACTTGTGGTATATCAACTTTGATGATGCCTGGCAGGTGCTGGTGAATCAAGACAGCAACATCATATCCTGCGTAAAAATAGAATAAGCTAAAGCCGCCGCGCTCACGGTCAATATGACTGTGAGCGCTTTTTGTATTGATCAGATCATGCCGCGGTTTCCGCTTCTGAGCTAATGGTACTTAGATAGTGAATGACAGATTGCCCTTTTGAGCCCTGACCCTCTCCTCTGCCGTACAGGAAGCTTCCTGCCATTATAATAAAATATTTTTACTGATTGCAGCAAAACAGCTTTCAAACTACTCTATACATATGTATCCGGATACAAGATACCAAAGGAGTGAGAATGTGCCCTCTGAGGAAAGAAAGGCGTGGTTTGTCCAAACGGTGGAAGAGAAAAAGCATTCCCTCTATCGTATTGCGCTCATCATGCTGAGGCGAGCCGCGGACGCGGAGGATGCAGTATCTGACGCAGTGGAAGCGGCCTGGAGACAACAGGACAAAATCAGAAACGATGACGCGCTTCCTGCTTATCTGATGCGGTGTACCGTCAATGCCTGCCACGCGTCATTGCGTAAACGCAAGCGGGAGTCGGCAAGTGATGACTTCGAGCTCTTCATGCCGCCGGTACAAACTGAAACACCGGTATGGATGTATTTAGGCGGGTTGAAGGAAAAATACCGATTGCCCCTGATGCTGCGCTTCAGTGAGAACATGCGGGATGATGAGATTGCTTCTGTGCTGCGTATTCCCAGAGGAACGGTTTCTTCCCAGATATCGCGAGGTCTTCATATTCTGAGAATGCAAATGGAAAAGGAGGAAAAGGGCCGTGGATGAAATGAAACTGTCAAAACTGATTTTCGAACAGCGGCCCGTACCTGCTCAGGCGTTTGACGAAAGAATCACCAGACAGGTCCATCGCCTGGCCGGGGAAACACAAGTTATGAAAAAGAAACTATCCGTATTAGCGATCTGCGTTATGGTCATCCTGTCATTAGCACTATTTGGCGCGGTGGCGGATATGCTGGGGATCAACCTGTTTGAGCTGTTTGGTCAGGGAGATTATCGGCTGAAGGAGCTCGCTCCTCAGGCGGTGCTCAATGAAACACCCCCGGTCACAACGACCGAAGCAGAACTGGGCGAGGTTGTCGCCGGTATCAACAGTGCTTACTACGACGGTCAATCCCTGTTGGTGGGCTATTCCATTCAGAATGGAAGACGGCTTGAAAGGTTTGTGCCCGACGGGGATATGCTTTCAAAGATGAGCCTGGTGGATCCGCAAATGGCCATTATGGCTGAAAGCGAAGATGAGGCGCTGCTGATGAAGGAATGGATCGCAGCCAAGGAAAGCGGAATCGCCATGGGCATCGTAAGGCATTCTGTTTCGCCAAGTGACCATACTCTAACGGACGACGGCATCGATTTGTCGCCCACTACGCAGAGCCAAATGGAAGGAGAAGAGAATGCCGTCCATTATATCCGGGAGTATGAGAATCCGCTGCCTGACGGAGCCCAAAATCAAGAGAGCCTGAGCTTCCAAATCGGTCTGTATCAAGGCACGTTTTACCTGTACTTTGATGGCAAGAATAGCTATGTCTACTCCGAAAGCAAGGAATTGGAACCGATGCGGGCCACCGCATGGAGAACAGACGTGGAAGTGCAGAAATTCAAAGGAGAAGGCACATTTGATGGCCATCCGGTTTCCACCGAGGCCTCTGCGTCCGCCGCGTTTGCCCGTGTCATCCTGACAATGGACGGTGGCATATTCCCGGCACTTCCTGAAGATACATGGTATGAGATCATCCTCAAGGACGAAAACGGCACCGAGTACAGAGCCAGGGAAGGAAGCAACGGCAATGTTGAGCAAATGATCGTCTCGTTCGATGGAACGGGCAAGCTCCCCGAAAGTCTGGTATTGTATATTCATGTCGCGTCTGAAGGTGATGGGGAGGCCGCGGCTTCCGCTTCTGAGCCAATTGTACTCAGACAGTGAGTGACTGATTGCCCTTCTGAGGCGTGAAGCTATCATTAAAAAAGACTAGTATAGTGGCATACTTCCGGTCATCCTCTCACAGCTTCTTCGCAGCCGCGAAGAAGCTTTTTCGCGCCTTTTGTGCCTTTTGCGGTTAACAAAACCCATACCCCATCCGGCACCTTTCGCGGTTCACCATTAAAAACCCCTCTGTGAAAAGCGAAGCGCCTCCGTCCCTCTGTGCCCTCTGTGCGAGCCGTAGCCCCCGCCCCCGCCTCCTCCCCAAAAGATGTCAGTCCATGTCAGTAGATGTCAGCCGCCCTTTTGTGCTTATATAGACGCTAAGGGAACAAATGTTCTCAATACGCACGGAGGACAAGGAATGAATCATGACTCACAGGCACCGGGGATGCTGTTTGCGCGCTGCCGGGGAATCGAGACCGCGCGGGTGGCGCGGGACGAGGGGATCGGCCTTAGCCGCCGCGGGGCGCGGCTCTACTGCCGCTGCCCCTTTCACGGGGAGAGGACGCCCTCGCTGCTGCTGGACGAGCGGGGCAGCTGGCACTGCTTTGGCTGCGGGCGGGGCGGGGACGCGGTGGCCTTTTACGCGCGGCTGCGGGGCATCAGCCCCTATACCGCCGCCCGGGCGCTGGCGGCCCGCTATCTGGGGGAGGCCGTCATATGAGTAAGGATCGGCAGGCGGAGGCCCTTTCCCTCTACAGCCGGGAGAAGAACATCCCCCCGGACTTTCTGACAAACGAACTGGGGGCGCGCGCCCGAGGGGCCGCCCTGGCGCTGCCCTACTACGACGAGGAGGGGCAGAAATGCGCCCTGCGCCTGCGCCATCCCAGGGGGCATGAGCCCCGCTTCAGCTGGGAGCGCGGCGGGCGGATCCTGCCCTATGGCCTCTGGCTGCCGGGCAACCGGGGCCGGGGCCCCCTGGTGCTGGCGGAGGGGGAGTCCGACGCCCAGAGCCTCTGGATGATGCGCATCCCGGCCCTGGGCATCCCCGGCGCCGCGCTGTTTAAAAAGGAGTGGATCAGGTACCTGGACGGCCGCCCCCTCT
>CAZVUU010000131.1:0-5195 GCA_964630465.1 uncultured Christensenella sp. | reverse complement strand
CGTCCCCGCCGCGCTTGCGCAGCTCCTCCGCTTCCCGGCCCTCAAGGGCAGACACGAAGTAGCCGGTGCCGACGCTGCTGGAATAGGCCTTGGTGACGGCGATGACCTCCGTGATGGCGGCCGGCGGGATGCCGGCGCCCACTGTGCCGTAGCCGGCCAGCGGGGAGGAGGAAGTGGTGTAGGGGTAGATCCCGTGCTCCAAGTCGCGCAGCGCGCCCAGCTGGCCTTCCAGCAGGATGCGCTTATTTTCTTTCAGCGCCCGGTGCAGGTACTGTGTGGTGTCCACCACGTAGGGGGCCAGCCTCTGGCCCAGGTCGTAATACTTATCGGTCAGGGCATCCGCGTCAAGCAGAGGCTTGCGGTAGAGGTGCTCCATCAGGATATTCTTTTTGACCAGGTTCAGCGCGATGCGCTCGCGCAGCAGTTGTTTGTCCGCCAGCTGGCAGACCTGGATGCCCACCTTGGAGGCCTTGTCGCTGTAGAAGGGGGCGATGCCCGACTTGGTGGAGCCGAACTTGCGGTCGGCCAGGCGCTCTTCCTCAAAGGTATCAAGCATTACATGAAAGTCCATCAGTACCTGCGCCCGGTCGGATACCAGGAGTTTCGGCTGCGGCAGCCCGCGCGACAGGATGGTATCCAGCTCGCCAAACAATGCCTCGATGTCCAGCGCCACGCCGGGACCGATGATGTTGACGACGCCGTCATGAAAGATGCCGCTGGGCAACAGGTGCAGGGCAAACTTGCCGTGCTCGTTGATGATGGTGTGCCCGGCGTTGGCCCCGCCCTGGTAGCGGATAACGATGTCTGACTGTTCCGCCAGCACATCCGTCAGCTTCCCCTTGCCCTCGTCGCCCCAGTTAGCTCCCACGATCGCGCGTACCATGTTTTGCCCTCCATGTTCTTATTGTTCATGCCATATTCCGTCAAACACAAACTCCGCAGGCCCGGATTGATAGACATTGTTGTCCTTCGGGTTCCACATCAGCTCCAGGTGGCCGCCGGGCAGGCGCGCCTGCACCGTACGGTCGGACAGGCCGCACAGCACGCTTGCCACCAGCGCCGCGCAGGCGCCGGTACCGCAGCCCAGGGTCTCGCCGCTGCCCCGCTCCCACACGCGCATCTGCAAATAATCGCGCCGCACCACGCGGACAAACTCCACATTCGTGCGGTTGGGGAAGAGGGCATGGTTTTCAAGCATCGGCCCGATGGTGGACAGGTCGATCAGCTCCGGGTCGCGCACAAAGACGACGCAGTGCGGGTTGCCGAAGCTGACGGCGGTGATAAACAAAGTCTGCCCCAGGATCTGCACGCGGTGGCGCAGCACCAGGTCGCCCGGCAGGTCCACACCGATCAGGCGGGGGTTGAGCTCAGGCGAGCCCATGTCCACCTTAACGCGGCGCACGATGCCCTTCTCCGTCTGAGGCCACAGGCGGCGGATGCCCGCCTTGGTGGACAGGGTGATCTCGTCCTTGTCGGTCAGCCCGCGCTCGCGTACATAGCGGCCCACGCAGCGGGCGGCGTTGCCGCACATCTCGGCCTCGCTGCCGTCGGCGTTGAAGATGCGCATGCCGAAGTCGGCAAACTCGCTGGGCTCGATCAGGACGAGGCCGTCCGAGCCCACGCCGAAGTGCGGCTTGCTCATCTGAACAGCCAGGGCGGAAGGGTCCTTCACCTGCTCTTCAAAACAATCGATGTAGACGTAGTCGTTGCCCACGCCCTGCATCTTGGTAAATTTCATAAGGGTTGCCTCACATCTGCTCCGGCGTTTCCAGGCCGATCAGGAAGAGCCCGCGCCCGATGACATCCCGGACAGCCCGGGTCAGGGCAAGGCGCGCGGCGCTCTCGCCGGCGTCCTGCGTCAGGATGCGGTGCTCGTAGTAAAACTTGTTGTAGGCCTTGGCGATCTCGGTAACGGCGCGGGTCAGGATGCTGGGCTCGTTACGCAAAGCGGCGTCACGCACCGCCTCCGGGAAGAGGGCCAGCAGCTTGATCAGGGCAATCGCCTCATCGTCCGTGAGGGCCGCGTAATCGGCTCGGGCGCTCTGCTCGCCCGCTTTTCTAAGCACCGAGCTGCACCTGGCATAGGTATATTGTACATAGGGCCCGGTCTCACCGTCAAAGTTGAGGGCGCGGTCCCAGTGGAAGTCGATGTCCTTGATGCGGCTGTTGAACAGGTCAAAGAATATGACGGAGCCCACGCCGACCTGCCTGGCGATCTTCTCCTTGTCGGACAACCCGGGGCTTTTCTCTTCAATGATGGCCAGCGCCTTTTCCTGCGCCGCCTGCAGGAGATCGTCCAGGTAGACGATGTTGCCCTTGCGGGTGGAGAGGGCCTCCCCCTCGTAGCTGATCATGCCGAAGGCCACGTGCTGCATCCGGTCCTTGGCCCACTCGTAGCCCATCAGCTCCAGCACCTTGAAGACCTGGCGGAAGTGCAGGTCCTGCTGATAGGCCACCACATACAGGCACTTTTCAAAATCATAGGTATCCTTGCGGTAGAGCGCCGCGGCGATGTCGCGCGTGGCGTAGAGCGTCGCCCCGTCCCGCTTGATAATCAGGCAGGGCGGCATGCCCCAGGCTTCCAGATCCACCACAAAGGCCCCGTCGCTTTCGACCAGAAGGTTTTTTGCCTTCAGCTCGTCCACCACACGGTCCATCTTGTCGTTGTAAAAGCTCTCGCCGGCATAGCTGTCAAAGGTAACGCCCAGGATGTCATAGACGCGGTCGGCATCCTTTAAAGTCAGCTCCTTGAACCAGTTGAAGATCGACAGGGCTTCCTCGTCCCCGTCCTCAATGCGCTTGAACCAGGCGCGGCCCTCGTCTTCCAGCGCGGGATCAGTCTCTGCCTCCTTATGGAAGCGGACATAGAGGTCGCTGAGCGCCTGCACGCCGCCCTGTTCCACCTCTTCTTTTACGCCCCAGTGCTTGTAGGCGGCGATCATCTTTCCGAACTGGGTGCCCCAGTCGCCCAGATGGTTGATGCCGACGGTACGATAGCCCAGATAATCGTAGATGCGCTTGAGGCTGTGCCCCAGCGCCGTAGTGGACAGATGGCCGATATGAAAACGCTTGGCAATATTGATGGAAGAATAGTCGATGCAGATGGTTTTGCCGGCGCCCTCATTGCCGGCGCCCCAGCGTCCTTCGCTTTGAAGCACGGCCTCAAGCGCGGCCTTGGCAAAGCCCTCGCGCGCAAGGAAAAAGTTGAGGTAGCCGCCCTTGACCTCTGCCCGCTCGATCAAGGGGTCCGAGATGCCACCGGCCAGTTTGGCCGCGATCTGCGGCGGGCCCATGCGCAATTGGCGCGACAACGCGAAGCAGGGGAAGGCCATGTCGCCCATGGCCGGATCCGGCGGAATCTCAAGCGCGCGGCCGAGCGCCTCAGGCTCAAACAAGGCCTCCGGGAAGGCCGTCCCGGCCGATCGGTACAGTGCCCGCGCAATGATTTCCCGCATGTCCATCCGCTTTCTACCCCCTTGAAAAACACGGATAATCATACCATAGCAGGCAGGCGCAAGCAAGCGACAGCCCTATCCTTTAGCCGATATAATGCCTCGCGACCCGCGGCCCCAGGCGGCTGGTAAGGTAGACCCCTTCCTGGCCGATGCTTGCCGCGAGCTCCTGGGAGGGAAGGCAGCTGCCGTCCCCGGCACGGCCGAAGAGAGTGACTTCGTCGCCGATGCGGCAGCCCAGGCCCGTGACATCGATGAAGCTTTGATCCATGCACATGCCGATATAGCGCGCGCGTTGCCCGCGCACCAGCAAGGGACTGCCCGCCTCGACAAAGCCCTCATACAGCCCGTCGCCGTAGCCGACGCCGATGATGGCGATCTCGGTTGGTGCCTCCGCCCTGAAGCTTGTGCCGTAACAGGCTGTTTCGCCCGCCTCGATCCGGCGCAGGCTGAGGATGCTTGTCCGCCAGGAGACGCACTCCTCCACGGCGCCCGGCAGCCCTGGCGCATGGGGATGATCGAGGCTGTCCATATAGAGCCTCCGCCCCAGGCGCAGGGCGTCAAGATATGCATCCGAAAACCAGTCCGAGGCCTCGCTGTCGCAGATGTGGCGCAGCGGCACCGGGATGCCCGCGCGCTCCAGCTGCTCCAGGGCGCCCAGATAGAGCGCAAGCTGACGGCGGGAGAGGGGATCGTCCGGCAGCTCGCCCTCTATAAAGTGGGAGAAGGCTCCCGATACCTTGATGTGTTCACAGGCCTTGATGGCCTCGGCCAGCGCTGCGAGTTCCTCCCCGGGCTTTGCGCCGGTGCGGTTCAGGCCCGTCTCGATCTTGATCTGCACATTCATTATCTTCCCCTGCCGGGCGGCTTCCCGGTCAATGAGGCGGATAGTCTCGGGGCGGAAGACGCTGAGCTCCAGCGTATGCTCCACCGCCGCCGGCACCTGGCTGTCGGGATAGGCGCCCAGGATCAGCAGCCTCTGCGTGATGCCGCCCTGCCTGAGCCGAACGCCCTCGCCGATCTGCGCCAGGGCGATAATATCAATAGGAAGAGATGAAATCAGCGCCCGGGCCACGGGGAGTGCCCCAAGGCCGTAGGCATCGCGTTTCAGCACCGGTATGATCTGCGTGGCCTCGGGGAGGGATGAACGGATCGAGCGTATATTATTGCGCAGAATATTCAGATCGATTTCCAGATAAGAATTAAATAAGTTGAAATCCATGATTTGCGTCCCTTCGAGGCCCTGTATGCGGCCTGTGGGCATTATAGGCGTATTCTCATAATAATTCAAGATATGGGCTAAAATATTCAAACAATGATAATATAAATGTAGAAATACCATGCTTTTCACCGCCCTGGGTCAATCAAAAAAGAATTTGAACAAATTACTAAATATGCGTTGACAAGAATAAATATGCATGTTATGATGTGCCTACACCGGCGGCGAAAGCCTCCCGGCGAACATGAGGAGGAACAAGAAATGAAACAAACAATAAAGAAAATAGGGGCTCTCGCTCTGTCGATGCTCCTGCTCATCAGCCTGGCAGCCGCCGAAACGGCGACCCCCTCGATCGACGCGATCAAGGCGAAGGGCAAGCTGGTCATGCTGACCAACGCGTCCTTCCCGCCCTTTGAATATATCTCGGCTGAAGGCAAGCCCGTCGGCGTGGATATCGACCTGTCTCAGGCGATCGCCGATAAGATGGGCGTTGAGCTTCAGGTCGTGGATATGGACTTTGACCT
>CAZVUU010000130.1:0-5238 GCA_964630465.1 uncultured Christensenella sp. | reverse complement strand
TATTTGCCTGATGTATTTTCGTATCCGCTTTCTTGAAAGGCAGCCTGATACTTTCGTATTCTAAGCGAGGAAGTGGATAAAGTCAAATGCAGCGTTATAGCAGATAAACAAATGTTGAATCTATAATGAATGTAATTTCCCGTTTTCCATTTCATGGACAGTATCGCACAAAGCATTAATATCTTGAGAGCTATGACTAGCAAGAATAATTGTTTTTCCTTGTTGGCGCAAATCTTTAAACAAAGCATACATATCCGTAAGGCCCCTTTTATCAAGTCCATTAAAAGGCTCATCAAGAAGTAATAATGCCGGGTTTTCCATTATTGCCTGTGCTAAGCCAAGACGTTGCTTCATGCCAAGCGAATATTGCCTGACCAGCTTGTCCGCACTGTCTTCCAGGCCCACAATAGCCAGTGCTCTATTCACTTGCGCATCCCCAATTTGCTTGCGAATATTCGCCAGATACTTTAAGTTCTGTCGTCCGGTACTAAAATTTGAAAAGGCAGGTATTTCAATGATTAATCCGAGGGATGGCGGATAAAAAATATCCTTGTACAACTCCTTTCCTTCTATCACAATGCGCCCGCCATTTGGGCGCAGATAACCGCTAAGCGCCTTAATAAGCATCGTTTTACCTGATCCATTTCTGCCAACGATACCATGAATATGGCCTTTGCTGAAATGCACACTGATATCATCTAATAGCTTTTTCCCTTTGATCGTTACACTTACGGATTGACAATCAATCATTGATGCTCCTCGCTTTCTGATGAATGAACCTTTTATGATAACTGACTGATATATAGCAAGCCAGGATTAGCAGCATGATAAGTACAATTTGTATCAGGATTTGCACCAGTGGTGTAAATTGATTTGGTTCAATCAATGAGCTGCGAAGCAGCATGCCTGTGTACCCCAAAATAAAAGCTCTGAATCGATCTACCTGAACAATCCATACGGAAGCAATTGAAACAATCAAGGTGGTTACTGCTGCGATCACACTGTTGTTGAGGATAAGTAAAGTAAACGTCAGCAATAAGCATAACACCATCAAATGTGTTGCCAATAAAGGAATCACCATGAAAGCACTTGAAAATGATACGATTTTCGCCCCTGCCTCTGCAAGGAAAACGACAGCTGAACCAGTCGATAAGCCTTTCACGACTCCCCATCCGATCAGGATTATTGCCTGAACAGTCGTATACACTAAGCAGACTACAGCCTGTTGTTTAATCTGCTGTCTAAGCCATGCCCTTTCCGTCTTCATGCGATACAAAGTCAGATACAATCGGCCGGACAACTCTCTTTGCAAGGATATAAGGGCGATCAACAAGGGAGGAATAATCAAGAGAAACCATTGAGCGATATCGTTCACTGTCGATTGCTCCTGAAAAGGAAATCCTCCCAGGCCATGCAGCAGTACCCCCGGAACACTTTGTGCTTGTGCGTTGAATATAAATGGCCTTATAAGCATCAAAGGCAAAACAAGCAGCCAAACGTCGGATTCCCGTAAGGCAGAAGGCACTCGAAAAACATGCTGATAGCCGTCGATCTTCGACAGATTTACGCCCAATTTCCTGATGCTCCGAAGGATGTAAACATAGGTAAATAACCAAATGATTGTAATAACCAATAATTGGATAAGCAGCAGATTGATCAGGCTTGAATGCCTGACCCCCAGGCCTGACGCAAAAAAAGTATTTGGTTGGTAATACTTCGATAAAAAAGGAGTCCTGAGAAACAGCAAATAAACACCTTGCGTTCCCAACAGAGAGATGAGAGGGTGGCGAAAGAGCAGTGATATCAGCAGCCCCGCGCCTGCCCACACTATTCCGGTTAAGCCATCCAGACCAATGCTCAGCCAAATATATTCGCGGCCGCCTGCCGACCGGAACGCGGACTCAAGCCAGGTGTTGTCCGCATAGCTGCGCCATACCTCAACGATGAAGCTATCAGCCGGCGAAAAGTAAATACAAGCTAAGCCATACAGCCAGGTACCCATCGCCATGGCCATTCCGCCGGAAACAGCCGCGGCTGCAATTCTTGAGATGATATAGGGCCGTGTGCCGGATCTGTATATATGACCATATACGGTTTTCCGCTGCCAATCGCTTGCGATGACCGGTATATAGGGCAAAATAACGACAATAGGAGCAAACAGGGAGAATATGGCGCTTTCTCGCGACAGAGCAAACAAATAAAACGCGTCTACTTGGTCTCTGAATCCCCAATCCTCCCATGCCCCTATCCAAAGCAGAAAGATCTGTAGAAATACGCCCGCCGCAAACGCTGGCCGGCAGACAGCCCTTTTGATTTCATTTTTTATAGAAAAGTGAATCATTGCCGAAACACCTTCCCTGTCCGCGCGTCAACATAGAATGTGCGTGATGATAAAAACTCTTGGATTTCAGGTGAGCTTTCCTTATCATAAAATAAAAAGCTCAACTCATAAGATGGTATAGCCTCAAACTGATCATAGCTTCCGCTTACTGCGTTAAGTACATAGCAAGCACGCGCTCCCGCAAGGGCAATACCACTCGCTCCCAGGGAGTAAGAATTCATATTGACAGTGGCAACCACACTGACCAGCGCATCTGACCAAGTTAGAAGCCTCGGTGCCGCATCGAGCACCTGAACCTCCTGTGTCCGCGGCGCTATGCGCAGATAATAAACCTCTTCTTCTTCGTCCAGAATGGTTATACGAAGCCCTTGCGCCTCTATGTAACCCCATTCGCGGCCATCTTGATCCCGCCAATTGTCATGCATTGTATGTTGGCTTTGCATCGGAATATCTCTCAAGAGATAGGGAAGAAATATGGCGGTGGCTGTTCTACCATCCAATAATGGCGTGCGGTACAAAACGCTTGGAGCGCCAACGGACAATCCAAGGCTCTTAGCGATATCTCGCGCTGCTAAAACAGCAGCAGCGGCAATCTGATTGCCTTGAGCGTCGGCAGTCCAAATATCTTCCTGATTCCAATCGCTCATCCTATATACTTGCTTGGTATGGTCCGATAGATCATATGGATAATCACTCACCGGCAATGGAGAAATACCAATTTCCAAGCTATCGAACGGCCCGAATTGAAGAAAACCATTCATAGAGCTAATGGCGTATCCTTCCGGTATTGTGTGATACTCTAAGGCAGAGAGGACTTTCTCTTTGGTTAAGTAATTCGATAAACCTTCTTCCTTTACCAACAGGACAGCTGTATTGCTTGGAAAAGGGGTCGGGTCCATCATATCCACTCGGATCATCAGATTCCCAATTGCTCGATCCTCAAGAATTTGACGTCGTGGCGCAGAAACACTTGATAACGGAGCATCAAGTGTTTCAATCATTGGAAGCACATCAAGAAACTCGGTAGAAAGATTCAGGGAAGGTGTAGGAGTTGATGTAGCTAATGCTGCCGGTTCTTGTGCAGAACAAGCAGATAGAAATAGGGCTGAACAAATAGCTAAGATAAGAGATGATTTACACATGTAAAATATGCTCTCCTTTTCCGTAACAGTACCTCAGAGGAAGCCTGCTACTATACATAACGATTAGAAGGACAATTTTGTTACACGTATTTGAGATTTATTTTATTGGATAAACGCTTTGCGCGATACGAATCATAGTATCTTCATCAACATTCTTTCCATTGATAAAGAAGACATTCACTCCTTCCGCCCAATAGATTGTGGTGCTCTCTCCCTTCGTTACAAGTGTTGCGGCCTGCCCACGTATTTCCACCGTCCGTATCTGCGCTCCTTCGGTATCTATTAACGAAACCCCAGAGGATCCAGATTGATGGAAAACAATAATCATATCCTTGTCTATAATTCCTCTGTAGGTCACCATATGAAAATCTCCGGAGTTCAATAAAGAAACTACTTCCAGGTCGTCAGGCAGGTAGAAAAAATAGTGCGTCCCTTCCCAATCAAACGGTATATCAAATGAAGCGCTTGGATCTTCAACCAGTCGAACTTCTGTATACTGCGGAGTCATAATAGTAAGCAGCCGCACGACCTGGATGCGGAGGTAAGGGCTGGCTGCAAGTGAGATGCTGCCTCCAACCGCGGCAATGGCAATGATGATAGCCGCGACTCGTGCCAGTTTAGGTAAAACGTTAAAGAAAATATGTCGATGCTTTTTATGCGCGCTATACTTTTCAATCATGCCCAGATACTTTTTATCATACTTCGAAAAAAAGCCCTCGATTTCTTGATTGCCGCCCCTATCTTGCTCTGCCTTGATTTCCTTCAGGATATCAGATGTCTCTTTCTCCAGCAGAAGCTCGCTCCATAGATCATATGCACGCTCCGCAATGCTCTTGGAGGGGATTGTTATATGAAGAATTTTGTTCTGACTTTTTTTCATTATAACTCATCCTTATCTATGGTTTTTGCCAATGTTTCCAGACGACTCAATGCTCTGGACAATGCCGTACGCGCTGCTGATTCATTAATACCAAGGATAAATCCAATGTCTTCATAGCTCAAGCCATCAATGTGCCGCAACCGAATAAGTTGCTTTTCTCTTTCACTAAGGTGCCTAAACGAATAAAGTAAGTCAACGGCGTAAATATGGCTGAATACCATATCACTCGATTCCTCTATGTTTGAAAGCTCATCGGATCTAATTTCGTCATTCCACTGGTATTCTGCAAAAGGCTGCTGTTTCCGTTTCCTAAGTATATCATTGCATACACTTCTGACTATTTTTACAACATAGGATGCTGCTTTCCTATCTGACAGAGTTTTAATTTTTGAAAAATTCTTGATCATTTTTATAACTGTTTCACTGATCACATCTTCTATTTCATGATGATCATCATAGAAATACTGTTGTGCAATTTTAAACATTAATCGTTTATATTGCTGATAAAAATCAACAATATTCTGACTATCCTGATCATTTTGCAGAAGAAGGAGAAAAAAAGGAAGTCCAAATACCATTTTTAATGTTTCAGCTCCTGCAATAGTAAGTCCATACAGCGTGTTTTTTTCGTCCACAGTATAATTTCCTCTTTGTTGAGCCATTCTTAAGAGATAGGAATTATCTTTTTATTTTTTAGTTGCTAATAAATATTATGCTGCCTAATGGGCAATTCAAATTGTATCAGATTCTATCAATGTGTTTCAAGCATGTCAGAAACTTCTTTTCGCTTTAGTTTGTTTTAATAGTCACAAAATTACAAAGTTGACGTAAAAGTAAGTCCATGCTACTATTTTATTGGAAAATCTAAATTTTTC
>CAZVUU010000129.1:0-5251 GCA_964630465.1 uncultured Christensenella sp. | reverse complement strand
GGATATTGAGCCTTGCGGGAAGGGCGTGAAAATCGCTCAGCTCAATTCCTTCTTCAAAGCGCCGGACGGCGCTTTGTGTCAGCCTGCCGCTTACCCGGGCCAGGTAGAGCTTTTCCACCTGATTTTTAGGAGCGAGCAGATGGTGTGCTGCCCGCCCCTCGGTCGTGAAGATCAACAGCCCCTCGGTATCCTTGTCAAGCCGACCGACCGGCATGCAGGCAAGGCTTTGATAGAGCGGCGCAAGCAAATCCATCACGGTTGCCTGCCTGGCGTCGCGGGCGGCGGTCAGAAAACCAATGGGTTTGTTCATCATCAGATGACGCCGGGTCCGCGTATCGATCAGCACGCCGTCCATCAGGACAGTATCATCCGCGCTCACCTTCACATCGGGTGATCCGGCGGGCAGATCGTTTACGTATATGCGCCCGGCGCGGATGATCTGCTTGACCTGAGAGCGGCTGCCGATCCCCAAAGCGGTCAGCAGCTTATCAAGCCTTGTCATTTTTTCCGATGGTAAACCGCGGCGATGGCTGCCTTGCGCAGCAGCACAAAGGGCAGGTAGGCGATTGCCAGTGCCAACAGGCATTGATACAGTGTCTCAGCCGGAAAATCGAACTGGGTCAAGGCAGACATAATGGTCAATGTGTCCAGCATCACGCTGCCTGATAACTTGGGCGCAAGCGACAGCCCCAGAAGCATCAGCACAAGGACCAGCGGCGGCAAAATGATCAGCATGTTGATCAGCCTGGTTTTTCCGGGGATAGCGACTGATTTTGCCTTGCTGAGTTCATCCTGCGGCAGATAGAAGTGCGGCACCATAAACCTGCGCCAGCTCCAAAGCGCCAGAAAGGTCAGCACAACCAGCAGAAGTGCCAGGATCGCCAGACCTGCCACAAAATTGCCGCCTACCAGCTTGCCGGCTGATTCGATCAACATGAAAAAGGAGTTGAAGCCTGTAAAGTACATGTTGTAATACAGCACTCCCAGGTAGACGAGAACAGGCACCAAAAAAGGCAATGTGACTGCCAGGCGCGTCAGCCCGCGTGCAAGCCGGTCAGACCAGCTGCCGCTATTGATATCAGCGCCAAACCATCTGCTTAGCTGCGCGCCTGCGCGAAAGCGCGCGGGCAGCACAAGCAATACCCAAAGCGGGATACAGCTCAGCAGTGCGGCTGCCGGAACATAGTCTTTATGCAGCCCGAAAAACCGGCCGCTGACTGCTGCGTAAATCAAAGGCGACAAACTGATAACCCGCCATAAAAGCTGCTCCAAGGTAATCAGAGTATACGGGCCGATATGCCGCGAGCTTGCCTTTGAGGCGAGTGCGTGCGGGCCGGTTTGACCTTGGCTCATGAGCTGTCCTCCTAAACATATTGAACAGCATGTAGTATACAGCACGGTGTCGCCTTTATCAACCGAATGTCCCTGTCAAGATTGACATTTAAAAGCTTGGATTGCTATAATTTCGCTGGTTTATCTTTAGAAATGCAAGGGGAAGATATGGATAAAAAATACATTGATCTGAGCCGCTCCGTTTACGCGCTTTGCACGGAGAACCCTGAACTGCCAGACATCATGAGAGAGCTTGGCTTCACTGAGATCACTTTACCGGGCATGCTGTCTACTGTCGGAAGAGTCATGACCATTCCGAAGGGCGCCGCGATGAGAAAGATTCCACTGAATGATGTCGTTGACCGGCTGCGGCAGAAAGGCTTTGAGGTAAAGGAAAGCTAAAGAGCGGGTTCTTCACTTGTTCAAAGAAAGCAGCAGCTTTACGGCGCGCGGCGCATACCTGAGGACTGCGTCGATCGCTGCCATGAGGAGTAAGGAACTGTGGTGAGTCAATTATATAGAAACCTTTCCGGGGATTCCATCACAAATATTGAAGGAGCCATGATTTGAAAGCCATTGATATGACCACGGGCAGCGCGGCAAAGAAGATCCTGATCTTTTCTTTGCCGATTTTTTTAGGGAATGTGTTTCAGCAGATATACGGCCTGTCGGATGCCTTCGTGGTCGGGCGTTATTTAGGTACGGCACCCATGGGCGCCATCGGCGCTTCGGCAGCTTTTATCACCTTTATCAACTCGATCCTGATCGGCCTTTGCATGGGCAGCGGCGTTTTGTTTTCCCTATTGTGGGGCGCGCGCAGTCATGAGGAGCTGTCCGTTGCCGTCTCTACCTCAGCGATATTCATCATGGCCATGACCTGCCTGGTTTCCCTGCTGTCCATCGTTTTTCTAAAGCCTTTGCTGCTTTTGTTTCAGGTACCGCAGGAAGCGATCCCTCTTGCCGGGGACTATCTGCTGATCATACTGGCGGGGTTGCCTTTCATGGCACTGTATAATATCGGGGCTGCTGTACTGCGCTCCGTCGGGGATTCAAGGACGCCGCTGATCTTCCTCATCTTTTCATCCCTTGTCAATGTAGCCTTTGATTTTATCCTGGTGCTGTGGATACCGATGGGGGTGCGCGGCCCTGCGCTGTCGACCTTCGCGGCTCAGCTTTTTTCAGGCCTGCCGCTGTGTGTATACGCCATCAAAAAGCTTGACAAGGTGAGACTGCGCTTTCGGTTTGATCGGGCGATGTTCCGCCGGGTGGCACAGTATTCGGTACTGACTTCCCTGCAGCAATCCATCATGAACTTCGGCATTCTGCTGGTGCAGGGGCTGGTCAACTCCTTTGGCGTGGTAGCCATGGCTGCTTTCAGCGCAGGGGTGAGGGTGGACGCCTTCGCATACATGCCGGCGCAGGACTTCGGCAATGCCTTCGCCACCTATGCCGCGCAGAACAAGGGCGCAGGCCTGAAGGACAGGATCCGACAAGGATTCCGTTCCGCCATGATCATCACGACCGTCTTTTGCGCTGTTGTGACGGCCCTTGTCTGGGCCTTCGCTCCGCAGCTGATCGCCATCTTCCTGCCGGACGATCCCGCTGCCATCGCGGCGGGCGCCCGGTATTTACGGGTCGAGGGCGCCTTTTACATATTGATTGGCTATTTGTTTTTATTCTATGCTTTGTACAGGGGCCTGGGGCACTTCCGGACATCCATTGTGCTGACGGTGACCTCGCTGGGTATCCGCGTGTCGTTGTCCTATGCGCTGGTCGGGCTTGGGTTTGGGATGACAGGCATCTGGTGGAGCATCCCGATCGGATGGGCGGCTGCAGATCTGACCGGAATGGTCACCTATCGAAGGCTGGCGCGAGAAGGTAAGCTGATCAAAGGATGATCTGAAGCTTCAGGTGAAATACAAAGAATTAAACGCAACCACAATAGTATATAACAGCGTGCATTTTCTCAAAACACACAAAAACATAAAAGAAAAAACCCTTGTGTTTACAAGGGTTTCCGGTGGTCGAGGTGACAGGATTTGAACCTGCGACCTTTTGGTCCCGAACCAAACGCGCTACCAAACTGCGCCACACCTCGATGGAGCCAATGAAGGGACTCGAACCCTTGACCTGCGGTTTACGAAACCGCTGCTCTGCCAGCTGAGCTACATTGGCGCGCCGAATAAATCAGCAAGTGATAATATAGCATAGTCCTTTGGTACCGTCAATCACCCGCGGAGGAAGTTTTTGCCCGGTTTTCATCGTCGAACCTTAAAAAACGCTTGACAGGGCGGGATAGCTATGTTATTTTATCTGAGCACTCCAAGAGTGCGTCCGCGGTCATGGCGGAATTGGCAGACGCGCTAGATTCAGGTTCTAGTGAGTGTACGCTCATGGAGGTTCAAGTCCTCTTGACCGCACCAAAATCCGTTTCGAAAGAGACGGGTTTTTGCGTATACCCGTAAAAACGGCCTTGATCTTCACTGAATCAGGCCGTTTTCCGTAACGTTTTCGGGGTTTTTATATTATATCCGCTTTGCAATTTCCCGGTTGACACGCTCCCGCAGATTCAAAAGCCAGCTATCTTTCTTAGGATACTCTTCAAAGGTGATCGGCGTATCAAGGCCTTCATCGAGCATAGTCAGGACAAAATCGCGGCCGGCCAGGCTTTCCAGCAGTTCAAACGCGCGGATGTCCTGCATGGCGTGAAACAGCACCATCAGGCGGATGGATTCTCCCGGCGTTCCGTCCGGATTGGGATAGACCAGGAAGGCATCGCCGCTGGGGAAGCAATTATGTGCGTCTGTCACGGCAAATGGATTGATATGCTCGCGAGAGTAGGCGGAGTTATAGAAGTTATAGCCCCAGTGCAGGAAACCCTGCAGGCCGAATTTGTACAGCTGTACACCAAGTATGCGGTTGCGCAACGAGGGCATGGAGAAAAAACGGTTGCTCACCTTCATATGCTGAGCGGTGCAGTAATAGGTCCAGAGGTTGGGGACATTGTGCTCCAGAAACGGCAGGATGTGATCGTTGGAGGGAACGGGATGTTCTACAACACCCTTTTCATAGAAGCTGTAATCGCTCAAGGCATCAATGATACGGCAGCCCTCCAGAAGCGGAGCGACGATCTGTTTGGCTGCCAGGTAGCTCTCCAGCTGATCGATGACCGGCTCATCGGATATGTGGAAATATGTATTTTCAAGCACGCCCCATTCAGCCAGCTTGGTCTTCAGCCGGGGAAGGTACTGGCGTAAAAAATTTGCATAGGCTTCGCCTGTCGCCGGAGTGTCCCAGCCGAAGATTCGCCGGTACAGCCCGTCTTCCCAGGCCATGATCTTAGGGGCGGCTTTTGCGCCCCATTGGGTAAACAGGTGAGCGATCTCAAAGTACTCGATTCCTTTGCTCAGACAAAGATCGATCCAGCGCTTGAGCGAATCGAAGCGGAAGCTGTAGCTTTCGCCCTCCTTGCTGATCTCAACCAGCTGCACGGTGGTGCGCTCCATGCCTACGGCTGTGTCAAGCGGCGGTGTAAAGGCGGGGGTCAGGATCATGTTGATGCCGCGCCGGGCGGCAGTTTCGATGAAGCTGGAGACGATGCCCCACCAGGCCTCTGACAGGGGCGGGGTGCCGTAGAAATTCGCCAGGCAGTCACCGTGGAACCACTCTGTATGGATCAGCCTCTGCCGGGGCAGAGCAGCGCCTAACACTGTGAGGGTCACCGTGCAGCTGCAGCCATGCTGGCCGGCGTGGTCAAGCAGCAGCGTAATCTCATAGCTGCCCGGGGTCATATCGGGAGGTAAACCAACATCCACCCACAGAGCTCGCCACTGACCCGGTATCAGCCAGATACCGTTGTCTTTCAGATCCTTCAAGTAGTCAGGGAACATGCCGGGCACGATCCTTTGGTAGCCGCTAT
>CAZVUU010000128.1:0-5413 GCA_964630465.1 uncultured Christensenella sp. | reverse complement strand
TACAAGGGCGACCCGGCCGCCACCTCCTATGAGGAGATCATCCTCTGCTACCCGGGCTTTTACGGCGCCATGATCTACCGCCTGGCGCATGAGCTCTACCTGCTGAAGCTGCCCCTTCTGCCCCGCATCATGACCGAGTACGCCCACCAGAAGACGGGCATCGACATCCACGCCGGGGCCTCCGTCGGCGAATACTTCTGCATCGACCACGGCACCGGCGTCGTCATCGGCGAAACCGCGCGCCTGGGAAAGCACGTCAAACTCTACCAGGGCGTCACCATCGGGGCCAGGTCCTTTGAGCTGGATGAGCAGGGCAACCCCGTCAAGGGCGTCAAGCGCCACCCCGATATCGGCGACCACGTGGTCATCTACGCCAACGCCACCATCCTGGGCGGCGACACCGTGATCGGCGAACGCAGCACCATCGGCGGCAACGTCTGGATCACGCAGAGCGTACCCCCCGGCAGCACAGTCTATTATAGCGCAAACGGGGTGCAGGGGGAGAAAAAATAGACAGAAGAGAGGCCGATAAAAAATAATGATACAACCTTGCAAACTAGACCATCTTCCTGACTGTGTTGACATCGCCTTTTCACGAAACAATATACCTGAATTTAACTGTGCTTTTTGTCCTGTATCAAAAGAAGAGATTCATAATGATTTTGAGCACATGCTTAATCATCCTGATTGTATGATAATTGGTTATTTTGACGATGGCTGTCTGCTAGGCATCTTGGGTTGCTTTTATAACCCCGATAATCATTGGGTCGACTGTATCGGTCCTTTTTTTAAGGAAAATTGGTATCATGACAAAGCATGCCTATTGTTTTCGTTTGCTTTCAGCAGGATGAAAAAGACTCTGCGATTTAACTTTTATTTTCATACCGACAACAAGCGTTATCATGAGCTTATGCAAACTCTTTCCGCTGTGCAGATGGACAATGAGTATATTCTTATTCTAAAGAAAGATGAGTATACTCCTCAGCACATTACACATAGCATCCAAAGTTATTCGGACATATATCAATCAGAACTCATCTGCCTTCATGACAGTACATTTCAAGATGTATATGTCACAGGATATGATATTATCCAGTCCATCGGTAAAACGCGCGAAGTATTCTGTGCTATAGACGAAACAGACAGGTTTGTGGGTTATGGCGTATTGAAATACACGCCATGTTCAAGGCATCTTACTGCCGAGATTTTTACGGTTAAAAAGATCAAAAGAGGGCAGGGGTACGGTTGGGCATTGCTGAATACGGTCATAGAGGCTGCTTTTAATAAGCATAGAGGAAACAGTATAAGTTTAGTGGTAGATAGACTTAACACCAACGCGAAAGAATTGTATTTATCTTGCGGCTTTCAACTGGTCACAGAGAATGAATCTTACTTCCTGAAACCCGATCATGTTGATGATAGTCATATCATTTTTAAATATTAGCAAGCAGCTCAAGAGAACGAGACTAGGTTCTCCACTGGCTAGATATGCTTTGATTTTTACAGAAAAACACTTATAAAAAATGAGTGAATATTCTCATGTTTGCTTTCTCAACTCATCATACGACAACATCCCATCATTTTCTATGGCATTCGTTGCGCGCTCTCAAGTACAACCAAAGAACCTATAAGTCAGTAAACAGAGGATCGAAGCCCCGCGCGATTGCAAAGGCTCCGATCCCCGATAAGATTCTATGTCTTCAGATCACTGCCTTTTTCTCAAACGCCTCCCTCTTCTCCCCGCTGAACTGATGCGAAATCACGAACACGATCCCGCCCTCCAGTCCCGTGATGACATCCTCGATCATCTCCGCCGTCTCCCGGTCCACATTCGCCAGCGGCTCATCGATGATCATCACCGGGGCCCGGCGCAGCAGGGTGCGGGCCAGGGCAATGCGCTTGCGCTCTCCGCCCGACAGGTTGCTGCCCCCCTCCCGGATCATCATGCCGAGCCCTTTGGCATCGGCAAAGCGGTGCAGGTTGAGCCGCCTGAGCATGTCGATCAGGTCCTCGTCGGGCATCTCGCGGTACATGCTCAGGTTGTTTCGCAGCGTATCGCTGAACAGCGCGGCATCCTGGCGCATGACGGCGATGTGCCGGCCCGGGTTTTTCACCTGCCCCGCCTCAAGGCCATTGATCAGGATCTGCCCTTTTGCGGGCTCATAATAGCCCATCAGCAGGTTCATGGCGGTGGATTTTCCTGCGCCGCTCGGCCCCGTGATCAGGCACTTCTCCCCCGTGCGGACCTCCAGATTGAAATCCTTCAGTATGGGCCGCCCCTTCTTGTAGGCAAAGCCGACATGGCGAAAGCTTACGCTGTCGATCCCCTCCACATCCACGGTGTTCTCTTTTTCTTCCGGTGTGTGGCTGAGCAAGCCGCTCAGCTTTTGTGCCGTCGGTTTGGCGGCAAGGAAATCCTGCAGGTAGCGTGAAATGGCGATGATCGGCCAGGAGAGCTGGTCGATCATGCCGACGGCCACAAAGAAGCTGCCGGCAGAAAAATTCCCCCGCAGCACCAGCCGGGCAGCGAAAACCAGCACGAGGAAATGGCTCATGTAGGACATTGCCGCCGTGATCGTTCCGGCCCGGTAGGTCATCTTTTTATAGGCAAAGCTCTTATCCGCCGTTTCATCATTGCCCCGGCGGAACTTTTCCATGATCTTCCCTTCGATGGAATAGTTCTTGATCAGCTCAAAGCCGGATATCCATTCCACCACCTGCCCTAAGTGGGTCTGAAAGCTGTCCACGCCGGCCTTGCGGGCCGCCTGCAGGTGCTTCTCGATCAATTTGGGGATATATAGCGGCATGGTCAGTAAAAACAGCGTCAGCAGGGCGATGCGGATGTCCAGGATAAACAGCGCCGTGCTGACGACCAGGGCCTTGAAACCGATCTCGATCAGCATCGGTATCCTGGCGACATAGCTGTCCGCCACCATGTCGATTTGGGCGGTATATTCGGCTGCCAGCTCGCCCGCTTTTTCTTCCATCATCTCAGCAGGGTTGCGGCTGAGCAGGCGGCGGAAGTACAACTGCCGCATCTCCCGGGTCACGCCGACGACAAAGCGTCCGCTGAAATAGTCGTAGCCATAATAAGCCCCCAGCTCGATCACGATGCACAAAAGCAGCCGCAATCCGAAGCTGAACGCCCGCGCTCCGTCCCCGGACAAGGCAAAGTCCAGCACATCGCCCTTTAAAAACTGCACATACACCGCCGCCAAGGCTGTCAGCACGGTAAACAAGACGCCGCAAATCAGAGGCCTGATTCGGCCTTTTATAATATTTTTCATTTGATCCTCCACATTCTCTCAAAAGAGCATGCAGGAGGCTATTGTATGTCCTCCTGCTTAGAAGCGGAGGCCCTTGCGCAATCTCACCATTTTGATTCTCCTTTCGGATAACTGGGATTATCTTAGCAGGATGGCGGTACCATGGCAAGGATACTTTTACTTCCCTTTCCCAAATTTGACAACCCCGCCCATCCGTGCTAAAGTAAAGGCAAGTTCGTTGGCAGTTGGTTAACCTCGTTTTATGTAAATCGATGATTAACGGTTTACGGAAAACGAGGTTTTATGCGTGCGCAGGAACGGATCAAATTTCAGGAGGAAAGAAAATGAACACCGGTAGGGTAAAATGGTTTAACTCGGAGAAGGGCTTTGGCTTTATCGCCAATGACAACGGGGGCGAAGATGTGTTTGTGCATTTTTCCGCCATCATTTCAGATGACGGGTACAGGACATTAAACGAAGGCCAGGCCGTCTCGTTTGATGTGGAGCCCGATCCCAAGGACAGCAGGAAGCTGCGGGCCGTCAACGTCCGCGCTGCCTGACAGAGGCACGGAAAGCCCGTCCATCCCAAGCGGATGGGCGGCTTTTTTTATGAAAAAGACAGAGGCTTATGCCGTCAAGAAGAAAGCTGGTCACTATCTCCCGGGGATCTGCCGATCCCCTCGGTCAGGCAAGCGGAGGCCGTCAGGGGCTTTTTACAGGCCGCTCCTGCAGGACAGCAGGCGATCCCTTGTGTGATTAAGGCAGGTATATTGGCCTGAAAATGCACAAAGCTGACGCCATCATCACCGATACCAAGGCCTCCATCCGGCAATCGGCTCCGGGCCTTGCGGCGGCAGTATAGCGGCATCGGCCCGAATTTTTTGCCGAAGCCTTGCGCTGCTTCACAATCATCTGTATAATACTGTTTCGGCACATCCTTGCGCCATGCAAGACATGGCGCCATACGTCCACGAGGAGGTGAAAGGCATGAATTATGAACTGGTTTACATCATCAACCCCAACGTCGAAGAGGAAGCCCGCAAGGAACTGATCGCGCGCTTCAACGGCATGATCGAGCAAAACGGCGGTACGGTTGACAAGGTTGACGAGTGGGGCAAGCGCCGCTTGGCCTATCCCATCAACGATCTGCCCGACGGGTACTATGTGCTGGTACACTACACGGCAGACACCACTGTTCCCAAAGAGATCGAGCGTAATATGGGCATCACGGATAATATCCTCCGCTACCTGACCACGCGCATCGAGCATAAGACCACCGGCGTGAAGCCGCGCACGGCGCGCATCGCGCCCGCGGTCCCCGAGGCAGCTGCCCCGGCCGCGCAGGCCCCCGCAGCGCCGCCCCAGCCCGCTGAATAAGGAGGCAGGATTATGAACAAGCTGTTTATCATCGGTAACCTGACCCGCGACCCTGAGCTGCGCAGCACGCCCAACGGCATCCCTGTGTGCACCTTCTCCGTCGCCGTCAACCGCCGCCGCGCGGCAAGCGCCGAAGCGGGCCAGCCGGAGGCGGATTTCTTCCGCGTGACGGCATGGCGGCAGCTTGGCGAAAACTGTCACCGCTACCTGTCCAAGGGGCGCAAGGTCGCCGTCGTGGGCCCGGTGCAGGTCAACACCTACACCGCGCAGGACGGCACCACCCGCGCCAGCCTCGAGGTCACGGCGGACGATGTTGAGTTCCTCTCCCCCCGCGGGGAGGGTGAGGGCGGCATGGGCCGTCCCGCGGAACAAGGTATGTCCCCGGCCCCCGGCGGCATGAGCGGCGGGTTTGTCAAGGTAGATGACGAAGAGCTGCCCTTCTGACCGAAGCGCAGCGCCATTGAAGGAGGAAGACCATGTCGGAAGATAGAGGCGAAAGAAGACAGCGCCCTCGCGGCGGCCGCAGGCCGCGCCGCAAGGTTTGCGATTTCTGTGCCAACAAAGTCGAGTTCATCGACTATAAGGATGTTAACCGTCTGCGCCGCTACATCAGCGAGCGCGGCAAGATTTCCCCCCGCCGCATGCTGGGCACCTGTGCCAAGCACCAGCGTCAGCTGGCGGAGGCCATCAAGCGCGCGCGCGCCATCGCTCTGCTGCCCTATACGGTAGACTGAGCACAGCGCGTCAAAAGAGGCTGTCAGGGCATAAGC
>CAZVUU010000127.1:0-5581 GCA_964630465.1 uncultured Christensenella sp. | reverse complement strand
GGGGGCAGATCGGGCACCCGGGGGTAGAGCCTCTGTGCCTGTGCCCTGTCCATCCCCGCCAGCAGGCCGTTGTCAAACTCCATCAGCAGGTCGTCAAATATGATGTCAAGCCCCGTCTGCCCGGCCAGCGCCTGTGCTGTCTGCCGGGCGCGCTTGAGCGGGCTTGAATAGATGGCGCTGAGGCGGTATTCCTCCGCCACCCGCCGGGCCATGGCCTCGGCCTGCCGGTGCCCCTGCGCGGTCAGCTCAAAATCCGCCCGCCCTTCGTGCACATCCATCAGGTCGGCCTGCGATTCCCCGTGGCGGATCAGCAGCAGCTTCACTTGAAGCTCCTCAGATGCGCCTTCAGCTTCTTCATCGCCCGGCCGTAATGGCTGGCCGTGGCTGATACGAAGTAAGCGCCCAGCGTAGTCGTGCCCGCATAGTCGCCGAAGTCAAAGCTTGCCGCCCCGGCATCCGGTTCCATGCCCCCGATCAGCTGCCACAGCTTATCCCACTGCTCATCAGCCGACGCGATCAGCTCCGTTTTTGTCCTTGTTCTGGCCATTGTTTTGCCCTCCGTGGTGCTTTGATATAAGCATTATACAGGTTGCTTCCATATATCCAAAAACTCTTCTCGCCCGGTAGTCCTGTTTCTGCCGCCATATCCGACATCGCTGAATGTTTGCATGGTTTGGTTCGGGGTAAAATAGGCTCGTCTTGAACGCTTTCCCTTTTCAGAACCAACATAGAACAGGAGGATGACCATGCGCGCACTTCGCTTCTTCCGCCTCTCTTTCCCACTGCTGATGGCAATGATGCTTTTGCTGTAGGTCGCTTTCCCTGCAGAATTGGCAGAAGGGGATGACCTGACTGATCCATTCGAACAGACTGACGAAACTTCCGACATACCGGCGCAGGAGGTGTTTGAAAGCGGCCCTTACGCCTACACGCTCAATGGCTTTGGCGAGGCCACCATCATCAAATACAATGGCAATGACCGGGAGCTGAGCGTCCCTGCCGCGCTGGACGGGCACCCGGTGATTGCCATCGGGGACAGCGCGTTTTACTGGTGCAGCTCCCTCACCGCCCTCAGCCTGCCGGAAGGCCTGATGACCATCGGGAAAGGCGCGTTTTCCGATTGCACCTCCCTGACCAACCTCAGCCTGCCGGAAAGCTTGCTGGCTATCGGGGATGACGCGTTTTCCAATTGCTCCTCCCTGACCGACCTCAGCCTGCCTGACAGCCTGCAGACCATCAGCGGCAATCCTTTTGTCAGCACGCCGGTCAACCTGCAGCTCGACCCCAATCACCCGGTGTTTGCCTTGGTAGACGATGTTCTGTATGCAAAAGCTTCCAAAACTCTGGTTTCATATCCATATGAACGTGAAGAAATGGGCTATACCGTTCCCGAGGGAACCCTGGCCATCGGAGCCGGCGCGTTTTCCTGGTGCGCCTCCCTCACCGACCTCACTCTGCCGGAAGGCCTGCAGTCGATCGGAAAGGAAGCGTTTTCCTGGTGTACCTCCCTCACCTCCCTCACCCTGCCGGAAGGCCTGATGACCATCGGGAAAGGCGCTTTTTCCGATTGCACCTCCCTGACCGACCTCAACCTGCCCAAAGGCCTGCAGTCAATCGAAGATGAGGCGTTTTTCAATTGCGCTTCCCTCACCGCCCTCAGCCTGCCGGAAGGCCTGCTGGCCATCGGGGACGATGCCTTTTCCTGGTGTGAATCCCTCACCGACCTCAGCTTGCCGGAAGGCCTGCAGTCAATTGGGAACGACGCGTTTTCCTGGTGCTTTTCCCTCACTGACTTCAGATTCCCGGAAAGCTTGCTGACCATCGGGTACTTCGCGTTTGCCACCTGTTCCTCACTCACCGAGCTCAGCCTGCCGGAAGGCTTGCTGACCATCGGGGACTACGCGTTTTCCAATTGCTCCTCCCTGACCGACCTCAGCCTGCCGGAAAGCTTGCTGGCCATCGGTGAAGGCACCTTTTCCGATTGCACCTCCCTGACCGACCTCCGCCTGCCGGACAGCCTGCAGACTATCAGCGGCAATCCTTTTGCCGGCACACCGGTCAATTTGCAGCTCAACCCCGGCCACCCGGTATTTGCCTTGGTGGATAATATCCTGTTTGAAAAAGCCTCGCGAACCCTGATTTCATATTCCTATGGAAATGAGCAATCGGACTTTGCCGTCCCTGAGGGAACCCTGTCCATCGGGGACAGGGCGTTTTCCTTTTGCTCTTCCCTCACCACCCTCAGCCTGCCGGAAGGCCTGCAGTCGATTGGGAAGGAAGCCTTTGCCTGGTGCAAACACCTTACCGTACGAATCCCCCAGAGCGTAACCTCCATTGGGAGCGACGCGTTTCATGCCATCATAGAGCTGACCCTTGCCGTTGACAAGGATTCCTTTGCCGCAAGCTATGCCGAAGAAAACGGACTCAACTATATTTACACTGACGCCTTTGACATCTAAAGCGATAGAGCAATGCCACCTTTTTCTTGAGTTTCCGTATTGACTGCGATATAAAGCAAAGAAAACGGATAAAAACATAATTCAAGGTTTAAAATAAGAAATATGGTGCGAAAAGGTAAATAAACATATACAAACTTGTAAAAGATAGGAGCCTTCAGCATTTTATAGAAGAATTGGGCTTCCTTCTTCCCGCATAGTCGCCGAAGTCAAAGCTTGCCGCCCTGGCATCCGGTTCCATGCCCCTGATCGGCTGCTACAGCTTATCCCACTGCCCGCCTGCTGACGCGACCAGCTCCACCTTTGTCTTTGCTCTGGCTACTGTTCTCCTCTCAACACGTTGGATTAAAAATATCAGACAAAATATATTATCTTCTACCACATATACATAAATGTTAATTCAATGTTCTGAACTATTTTACTTGAATAGAACAGTCGGATCAACGATTGTAAGTGTAAACAAAACAGGGCTCTCGAGTATATCGCCTTCATCTAAAATCAAAAAACCAACATATGGATAAAATTCGCTCACAAATTTATCTAGCTTTGATGGAGCATCCTCCTGATCTTCAGGCGTCCTAACAGTTATGTTTCCCCAGTCCCACCCCCCTGTTCCAGTTGCTTTCAAAATATATAATCCGGCTGGAATATAATCTCCTACGGTATACTTCCCTCTTGCAAATGCAGCCATTTTTCCAAGACCACGTTTAACCACTTCCAATTGAACCTTTTCGTTCAATTCAATAATAGCATCATCAGAATAAGCTGAAAGATCTATTTCATCAGCAATAACAACAACCCCAGATATTAATATCAAAGCAATTAATACCATACTAACTAGCTTTTTCATATTCCTATCCTCTTTCTTTGTTATATCCTAATACATTCTTACATAGTAGCATTTCTTTAGCTTTGCAATCCATTAGTTTTAACTTTCGACAAGTATAATAAATACGGAGATTTGAATGTTTATTCAAGCATCCTATAGAGACGAGAAACAACCTCCCAATAATATGCAATATCTTCCACGGAAAGATCATCGAGGTCAATATCCTGTATTCCCTCCATCACTTTCCAATATTTTTCCATAATTTCTGCATAATCAGCCAACGCGCCAAATGTATTATCAGCTGTCGGAACCTCCTTTATCAACTCAGCAAAATCTATGAAGAACTGCTCATACTCATCCATTTTTTCTTTGAATAAAGCAGAGAGTTCTTCAGGAGAAAACTCGTCCTGCACAAAATTATGTTGCTCCTTTGAAGTTATATCATTTTCATTCTTCCTGATATAAGAAAAGATTGCACTTTCACTTCCCCAGACCTTAGGAGTAAATTTAATCATCAGATGCTTCCAGTCTTTAGGCACCTCGTATCCAACGACACCATTTGCTTTTTCTCCTGCCTCAACATACCGATCCATTTGAATTTTCCCAGTCATCATTGCAGTGGACAGCGCTTCGAAGCTTATTGAAAATGTTTCATTATCACAAGAGGCATTAAAGCATAACATAGAGCTTATGAACACACCTTCCTCTGTTGTGTTCTCAATTTTAAACTCACAAATTAAATATACAAATCCTTTGCGAGGTTTGGTGTACATATCTCCCTTGCTTTCCGATATATCCACCAAAGTTGCTGCAATCCCATCGACAATAGCTTTTTCACCAACTCTATACTCAATATCGTCACTTACGCTGATGATAGAAGTCGTCCCCCCAAATGAAAACCCAAGGTCAAAAGCATGTGCTGGCGAATTGACCACCAAAACGAATAAGAGAACCAATATCAATACTTTCTTCATTATCACACCTCTTTCACAGTCTCAAATCTTCTTATTATAGAAGATCCAATGGCAATCTCGCTTCATTTTGATAATATTTCAAATAATCATATCGCTTCACCAAGTCTTTTATATATTCTCGCAGTCACCTCCAAATAATAAGCGGCGTCTGCCACAGAAAGCTCGTCATCATCCATAGCTTCCATCTTCTCTATCATTTCCGTATATTGGGACATGAACTTTACATAATCCGAAACCATCAGAAGAGGGTTATCTGCTTCTGAATATCTTTTGAAGAAATCAATGTAGTCATTAAAAAAAGCTTCATAACTATCCATCGCTTCTTTAAACGATGGAGTAACACCGGCTCCCGCGGATAGTTTTGTCGTTGCTTCACTTGTCTGGACAAGTGTTTTATTTGTCGCAACTGGTGTGCTTGTCTCAGAAGTTGATATTATTTTGAGTCCACTCAGAGTATTTGTAATCGATGACTGAATACTATCCAATGTTTTTGTAATATTTCTCGGAATAAACTCAGGATACGTATAATACAAGATCAGACATATTCCAATAAATGCAAAAACTCTGTACCAGTATGATCTTGTGAAGTTTCGTCGGTTGATGTTGCTGCTAAATGAGAACACAATCATGAATATCCACCCTATTACAGGTATTGAGTAGAGGATTGACAGCCTGATATAGCTCCATGGGGACATAAGACGGTATCGATCATCTTCAAAGGTGTTCATAGGCTTTTAATCCTCCTACTTGACTGGTATCATTCTATTTGAAAACAGCTGCCGGAACACTAATCGTCAACGTAAATGAAACCGGGCTGTCGACAAAATCCCCTTCTTCAAGCATCAAATACCCTACATATGGTAATTCCGCCTCCACAAATTTATATAATTTAGAAGGAATATCATCCTCCGGATCATCAGGAGTTCTAATCTGTATAATGCCCCAATCGCTTCCTATTTCTGTCGTTTTAATTACATACGATCCTGGAGGGATGTATTGACCTTCTCCGACCTTATATTTTCCTTTAGCAAATATTGCAGTTTTTCCAATTCCGCGGCTAACCATCTCAATCTGAACCTGTTCAAACAGAGCGGCAATCTCTTCATCAGAGTAAGATGAAAGATCTATTATGTTTTCAGCAATTCCAAAGTGTCCAACTGTCAGCATCACAGCTATCAGCATCATACAAGTTACTTTCTTCATAAACGTATCCTCTTTCTTTTGTATTACTTACCGACACAAAATTGATGTTATTCCATATCGGTTATCTAGGGTGTGTTTCAAAATATATAAATAATGAATATAAATCCAAAAGGATATAT
>CAZVUU010000126.1:1560-5685 GCA_964630465.1 uncultured Christensenella sp. | reverse complement strand
ATATTTTTGATGAGGTTGAGGTTATTGTGTGGTATTAGTTGATTTATGTAGGTGTCGAGCGGGGTTTTTTTGGTAAGTTTAAGAACTCTTATTGATGGTTTGGTTTGTGTGATGTAAAATATTGTTGTTTGGTTGTTAATGCTTGTGAGGGTATTTGTGTGTCTTTGGACTTATCCATGCTCCAGAGGGCTAATAATGCCCTTAAAATCGATTTGTACCTAAAGGAGAGGGGCTCACCCCTCACAGGGACGGGAATAGCGTATATTTCGGCTTCCGAACAGTATCAGATACCGATTTCACTCGCACTTGCTATTGCAGGGCAGGAGTCGAGCTTCGGGGTTTACTGTTTCCGTCCGTACAACGCAGGAGGCATACACGGCTTCACCGGAGCGGATTGGACGGACTACGTTTACAAACAGTTCGATGTGTTGTCGCAATGGGGGAACCCTACCGTACCGTCTGATTGTAGAGGCTACTGTGAGGGGACACCGCAATCATGGTTGACCGCTGTTGGATATTTCCAGAGCGAGATTCAGGGAAGGGGAATTAAGTAATACGCAGACGAAAGGAGAGCAACATGAAGGCTAAGGAAACATCAATAGGAGAATTGCAGGAGCTAGGGTTCAAGGAGGTTCTCACAGGGAAGCGCAAACACGCCCCTCACGTATCAATCTCAGAGAAGGGGAGCTACTTTAACGGGGCTACGGCACGAGAGATTAATGCAGAGTATGCGCTCATACTGTATAACAGCGAGAAAAGGAAACTTCTGCTTATCCCGGCTAAGGCAGATGACATGAACGCAATATCCTTTGGAGCTAAGCCCACAGCGAAGGAAAAGGGGGTTGCTACATCCGTACGCAACCTGGTGATGATGCTTAAGAGGGATGGTTGGGATTTTAATAAGAACCGCTATCTGGTTTCCGGAGAATACGTTGATTCACTTGGCGGGGTACTGTTTGATTTAAACGATGCTACCACGAGGGCAAAGCGCAAGAGGAGGGTTAAGTAATGGATAAACAATATGAGAAAAACGAGCTACTTGAGCTTGGATTTGGAGTTGTCCCCTCTGGTAGAAACAGAACAATTTATCCACAGATTACGGTAACGGAAAAGTACATTAATATTAATGGAGCGGCTATTAATAAAATGCCTGTTGACAGGGTAATGCCGTTGATTAATGACGACGAGGCTTGGTTACTGTTAATCCCCGCTACCTCAGGGAAAGCATCATTACCCTTCAAGCCTGATAGATGGAAGAAGGGAAGTAACAAGGGGAAGACAATAACCAACAGAAGCATAATTGACAAAGTCCTTCGTATCCTCAGAAGCACTGGCCGAAGCACGCGGAATAAGCGGTACCACATTAAGGGAAGCTACTCTGAAACCTTTGGAGGGCTACTGTTTGACATAAAAGAAGCCTTGCTCCCGGAAAGAGGGGGGGATAGAAATGCCTCTTAATCCACAGGGGGCACCAAAACCTCACGAACGACTAGAGGCTACGGCTGATGATGTGTTAGCGGAGATTGAAACAACCTGCTGTGAGATTGCAGAGAAGATCCACAATCACGCCATGTTTGTCCTTTATGAGCTGGTAGAGGAATTGGAGGAACAGGCAAGGACAATGCGTGAATTCAGGAAGCGAATGGGCAACGAGGAATTGGATTCATGGGGTGACGCCCTGAAGGACTTTATCAAGGAGGAGAATTAGTCCCCTTCTATTGATTCACTTATTACGTTCATCGCCGCCGCTAGTGCGGTAGCGATAGGAGTGCCTAAGAGCGTTCCTGCGACGACCTTCCAGTTCGCCAGGTCTGTGGTAGCCATTAAAAGGATTGCCGAGCTTAGCGAGCCTGTGAGGGCTTGTAGGAACGTTCTGCCTACTCTACGCCAGTCAATTTTCATGATTCCTACTTGTAAAACTGTGTTTTCTTTATCGTTACAGGGTTTGTAGCCTTAAACTTTAATCTGCACGTCCCCGCTTCGTGATTGTTAAACAGCTCGCCTACGGAGAAGCTGATGAAGTCTGTCCCCGCGCCGTCATGGGCTACACCTATATCAAAATTGGCGTTCCCGAAGTCCCCGTTCTCCCTTTGCAGCTCTACATGGACGGATACGGGCTTTTTGGAAGCGTTGATAATATCTACATAGACACGTGCATCATTAGCTGAATTGATATAGCAGGCGGTCTCCCATTCCGTAACCCGATTACCCTGCACCATCCCTATTCCCATTTCTTTTTCCTCCTTAGCCTCTGCGCTGTACGCGGGGCGGCAATAAGCCAAAGTATAAGCCGAACAGTTCTGCCGAACAACACGAGCCACCCTGTCTCCGTGATTGCCTTCTATTGTGGTTACGCTCCCCGAAGGGTTAACCGATTCAACGATACCGACGTGATTAAATATTGTATCTCCGGCATATTTAACACAACAGACATCTCCTGCCTGCGGGATACTGTGAACAAGGTGTTTACCGGCAAAGGCTTCGTAGAGTGTCTGTACCCTGGCGGTCTTCGTAAGGAGCAGGTCGTTAGCTTTGGCCTCATTGAATACCCACCATACGAACGTGGCACACCATGCGTAGCTAACCCCGCCTGCGTCGGGTCTGCCGTAGAAGGCATCATTGTAGAAAACGTAGTTTGGGTATCTCTCAGTCACACCTAACTGAGAGCGGGCTATTGCGATAACATCATTGGCGACAATCACGTTAACTCCTAGCGTATCGTAGCGACTAACAATCCGGTAACGGAGGAGGAAAGTACGGCTAAGACTATTGAGATAGGCGTAGGCAACATGCCTTTGGTAGCCTCCATTACCTCAGCCCGGAGATTTTCCCTGCACGAATCCTCACGGTCACGGTTGTTTTCCATTGATACCCTTAAGCTATCAATCTTCTGCTCAAGCCGGACTAAACTGCCATTCAACTCCGCTCGTGTTACATACTGTTCCATCAGTTGCTCGCTTTCGCCACGTCTATCACCATATTAAATAAATCTACTTGACCTTGTCTTGAAAAGCCGTGTACCTCTGCGCCGTGTGCCTCGAAGACATGCTCCCCCACCGGCAGGTTCTCATAGACAATGTCTATACTTATTGAAGTACCGTACCGTGTATCTTCACCACGAGATGTTCCCATATAGACAACAGAGCGAGCGTTTTGTCGAAGGACATCATTATGGGTTATGTTCGCCTGAAACTGAAGAAGGTGCCCGGCGGTACCCCACACACGGGATATAAACCCGCTAAGGGAAACACGGACATGAGACCTCTCGGTCAGTGTAACGGTAGAGCTAACAACAAGTACAGGGCTATACGAGGGCAACTCAACAGGGGAGGCATTGAATACCTGTGATTCATATCGCCATACCAGCGGTATGTTTATATCTCTATGTATCTCGGAAAGCCTTAGCCGTTTCACAGATACCCCACTATGTTAGCCCTGGCCAGATATATCTCCGTACTAGGCAAAAACGCATTTGGCACAACATCCAACTCGTAGGTGTCGTTATGGTAGGTAGTTTGGAGAACATTATAGGTTGTGATATTGTCCACCCGATACAGCTCCCTTTGGGTAGCAAGCCAACCCTGCAAATAAATCTGGTCGCCTCCACGGACTTCCGCTAAATGGTGTTCGTTACCGTTAACGTCATATACTCTTGTGCAGGTATAGTCAGCCGACACCTTAAGGTCTTTACATTCATCAAGGTATATGCCTGCTATTTCCTCTGCGTCATCAGGAGCGCATTTGCCAGGAACGCCAACCTGCCTTGAGACACGCCCATACTTCGCAATGGAGGCCGTATCTTCAATCTCCACCATCAGGTGGTGTGAGTCATCAGGCGTATAGTCCAGCAGGATATGGTTGCAAAGAGCATCAACGTTGTCCGAAATAGTTAATGACGAACAGTCCTCTATCTGCACCACCCATTGTTGCCTAACCGTTTCTGGGGGAATGAAGCTAAACTCGCTGTTATTCCAGACGCCCCAGTTGTAACCGTTGCCTTCGTTTAATCTCTTGATTACGTCGTAGTAGCTTGTGGCAGGCTTAAACTCAAACCTTGCGCCTGCGGTGTACGCATAATCATTCGTGTCTATTGTGCCCCTAACAAACGGAATGTTCGTGTTGGGG
>CAZVUU010000126.1:0-1550 GCA_964630465.1 uncultured Christensenella sp. | reverse complement strand
TCTGAGAGTTTATAAGGCGCACCTACAATAATATCTTCACGGTAGAATATGTTATGCAGGATAGAGGCGTTTCCCAAGCATTGCACTTCGATAGCATCCGGCTTGACTCCACGGGATACGGCATCTATGCGTCCTTCCCAGTCGGTACTTGCGCCCCTAACAATTTTAACGGGGTTCCCGAAGATTAAGTCTTTCCAATAATCCCGGGCATCCCTGTGTACCGTAAAGGTAGCAACGGTAAAGCCCCCATTGCAGACCGACTCAAAAGACATGCCCTCGAATGCGTATTCGCCACTTGCCTCTCCGAGTGCCGACAAAGGTTCTCCATCACGGCTTGTTATCTGTATGGAGTAACCCATTATTATTTCTCCGGCACTATCAGGTAGAGAGGCGAGTACACCATCTTCACATTAACGTAGGAGAGAATCTGATGGTCGCCATCTTTGTTGGTCACGGCTAGGATAGCCCCATTAAATCCCTGCGGGTCGGCTACAAAAGAGCATTCGCCTTTGGTCTTCTCGAGGTCGTATACCATCGCATCGTCATACGTCCCTGAGCGGCTTGTGAGAGGCATACGGGAGGAGCGGCTATCAAGGATAAGGTGTTCGTTGCCATCCCAGTTACGTACCTCTGTGTAGCCCCTGTCGATAGGTACTATCCCTACATAGTCGTACCAAAAATCTGCGGTTGTTCTGGAGTCTGTTTCAAGTCGAAGCTGTTGCAGAAACTCTGTTTTATCGGCAAAATCTGAAACCCTGTGGCTCGGTATGGTTATGGCGGAGAAGCGGCTAGGGAGAAACGCAACATCATGGAAATTGGTGTTGGGGTTGCCTGAGTCAACGGTAGCACCCTGAACCTGCTCGGTAATAGGCACACCCGCCTTGTCGGCAACTATGTAGTTAATCGTGACCGCATCATACTCCTCGGGGGCGGCAAAGGAAACCGAAGCGGTAGGCAGGTAGCGTCCCGCATGGGAAGCAACGCCATACTCTGCCTGAATAAAGACTCCCGGTCCTGCCTCTAAAACTTCTACATTGTCGACATAGGAGGATGAGTTAACATTGTCTGTCCGGTTGTCGTGATAGAGGCGTATCCAGAGGCTATCGTCCGTGGGAGCGAAGGAGCCCACCGGGAAGTATTTTGTTAACTTTGCATACTGTGAAGGGAGCCCCCCAAAGGCGTTGTAATATATCTGTGTTGCCGATGGCAAGGTCGTGCCGGAAAGGGCGGCAACGGTAAACATGGCATCGGCGTCACCCATATAACGGAGGGTAAGAATGTAGGGCTTTGTTGGGTCAATGGGGATTCTTGCAGATGTTGCTATCGCCGCATCTGTGTAGGAGTGGCTCCCGTACAGCTTTAGAGCCTTCGTGCCTTCAAAAACATAGGCAGGAGTAGATATAACCCTAACAGATAGTGGAGAATAGAACGTCCAACCAGTACTCCCATCTTCAAAGCCCCCGTTGGTTACGAGATTTGTCCCCGTGTCCAACACCCAATAATCATCCTCAAGCCTCCCCACGGCAGGAGTAACCTGTGAGTCGCCAACA
>CAZVUU010000125.1:0-5710 GCA_964630465.1 uncultured Christensenella sp. | reverse complement strand
TTGCCCTCGGCCAGGCCCTTGATCGTCTTGAACTGGCGGTGGATCTCAGAGATCATGCGCTGCGCGTTCTTGTCAACGCCCAGGATCAGCATGGCGGAGAATACGGCGGGGATGGCAGCGCCGACCAGGATACCGAAAAACACGGTGGGGTCCATCAGGTTGAAGCCGGTCAGCAGTTCGTGCACCACTTCGCCCGCGGCCGCGTTGATCTCCGCGATGGCGGTGTTGACCTCCGTCATGAAGGCGCCCAGCAGGGCGATGACGGTCAGGCCGGCCGCGCCGATGGCAAAGCCCTTGGTGACGGCCTTGACGGTGTTGCCCGCGCTGTCCAGCTCATCGGCCACGCGGATGGCTTCCTCGCCCAGGCCGCCCATTTCGGCCAGTCCGCGCGCGTTATCCACGATGGGGCCGTAGGCGTCGTTTGAGATGATCATGCCAACGATGGACAGCATGCCCACGGCGGACATCGCGATGCCGAACATGGCGTAATCGGGGCTGATCAGGCTGCCCAGCCTGTGGGCGACCAGGGCCGAGATGGCGATGCCGACCATGGCAGGCAGCACGGAGAGGAAGCCGTAGGAGACGCCCGACAGGATGGTGAAGGCGGGGCCGGTCTCGGAGGCCCTGGCCACCTTGCGGACGACGGGCCTTTCGTCATTGGTGAAGTAATCCGTCGCCAGGCCGATGACCACGCCGACCAGGAGGCCCACGGCTGACGCGCCCCAGATCTCCCAGCGGAACCCCTTGAAGATCAGGGTGGCCAGCGCGGTCAGGGCAAGGAAGATGCCCGTGGTGATATAGGTGGAGTTGTTGAGCGCCCTGGTCGGCCCGCCCTCATCGGTCGCCTTGGCAAAGAAGATGCCGATGATGGAGCTTAAAAGACCCAGCGCCGCGTAGGTGAAAACCATCATGACGTTGGCGCCGGACAAGTTGCCGTCCAGCGCGAAAGCCATCACGATGGCCGCGGCCATGGAGGCGACGTTGGAGTCAAACAGGTCGGCGCCCATGCCGGCCACGTCGCCCACGTTGTCGCCCACGTTGTCGGCGATGACGGCGGGGTTGCGGGGGTCATCCTCGGGGATGCCCAGCTCCACCTTGCCCGTCAGGTCGGCCGATACGTCGGCTGTCTTGGTGAAGATGCCGCCGCCCGCCTTGGCGAACAGGGCCAGGGAGCTTGCGCCGAAGCTGAAGCCCAGCAGCATGCTGGGGTCGCCCACCCAGATCATCACGCCCATCACGCCCAGCAGGCAGCTGGCCACCACGATCAGGCCCATGACGGCGCCGCCGCGAAAGCCGATCAGGAAGGCCGGCTTGATGCCGTGTGTGGCCGCCTCAGCGCAGCGCGCGTTGGCAAGCGAGGCCACGAAGATGCCGATCCTGCCCGCGATGGCGGAGAACACGGCGCCCGCCAGATAGCAGACGGCCATCTTCAGGTTCTGGGAGATGCCTGCCTGCTGCCAGACCGGGTGGGGGAGGAACAGGAAAATCAGCAAAGCGACCACGCCCGAAAAGGCGGCCAGGATCAGGTATTCCTTGCGGATAAAGGCCATGGCGCCCTGGCGGATCAGGCCCGCAACGCGCTCGATGGTTTTGTTTTCGTTCTTTTGCTTCTTGACCCAGAGGGTCAGATAGACGGCAAAAACAAAGGCAAGGATGATGGTCAGGATGCTCAGGGTATAGATCAAACCTAAAGATGCTTCCATGGGGATCCTCCTTGAAATTAAATGGATATAAAGCGCTTACAGTATACTCCTTTGACAAACTTTGTCCATAGATGATCAAGCGATCCGGGGTGTCTTCGGCCTTGAGGAGCAAGGCGTCACGGGGCTTCGGGCGAGGCCTCATCCATCAGCCGCCTGCGCAGCGCCCACAGATCATCCGACAGATCCACCTTGTAGCGGTGAGGGTTGACCGGCCGCAGGTATTCTCCCCAGATACTCGCCTCTTCCGCTGCCCGGTAGGCGCTGATGCGCGCCGGGTCCTCTTCGATGGGCTGCGCTTCGCCGGCTGTGAACAGCGGCTGCAGCAGCGGCCTGGCCGTATACTGCTCCAGCGTCATCTTCTTCCAGGTATCCTGAGGGTCGAAGATGGTCAGCGGCGCGTCAAAGCCGATCTCCTCCCCCTCCAGCGCGATCAGGTCGGCCGCCGCCATGCCATCGTTGGTATACAGGCGGTACAGCTCATGCTTGCCCGGCAGGGTGATCTTCTCCAGGGTATCGGACAGCTTGATCTTGGGGACCATCTCCCCGCTCATCTCAAGAGCCGACAGCTTGTATACGCCGCCCAGTGCCTGGCACCCGGCAGAGGTGATCAGCCGGGTGCCCACGCCCCACAGGTCGATGCGGGCGCCCTGCAGCCGGAGGTCGCGGATCAGGTATTCGTCCAGATCGTTGCTGACGCAGATTTTTGCGTTTGGGAAACCCGCCTCATCCAGCATCTGCCGGGCCTGACGGCTCAGGTAGGCCAGGTCGCCCGAATCCAGCCGGATGCCCAGGGGTTCATAGCCCTTTGCCCGCTGCTCTTCGAATACCCGGATCGCGTTGGGCAGGCCCGAACGAAGGGTGTCATAGGTGTCGACCAGCAGCAAGGTCTTCTCGGGGAAGCTGTCTGCATAAGCGCGGAAGGCCTCCAGCTCGCTTTCAAAGCTCATCACCCAGCTGTGGGCGTGTGTGCCGCTGACGGGGATATCAAAGAGCTGCCCCGCCAGCACGTTGCTGGTGGAGCCGCAGCCTCCGATCACCGCCGCCCGGGCGCCCAGGATGCCGGCATCCGGCCCCTGAGCCCGGCGAAGGCCGAACTCCATCACCGCCCCGCCCCGGGCCGCGCGTGCCACACGGTTTGCCTTGGTGGCGATCAGGGTCTGATGACCGACCAGGGTGAGCAGCGCCGTCTCGATCAGCTGAGCTTCCCGCAGCGGCGCCTCCACCCGCACAATGGGTTCTCCCGGAAAAATAAAGTCCCCCTCCCGTACGGCCAGGATATCGCCGGTGAAGCGGACATCGCGCAGCGTATTCAAAAAGCCTTCGTCAAACAGCGACAGGCCGCGCAGGTATGCGATGTCTTCCTCCGTAAAGCGCAGACCCCTTACGTAGTCGCGAAACTGCGCCAGGCCGGCAGCCACGGCGTAGCCCAGGCCCTCCGCCGGGCGGTAGAACATATAAAACACCGCGCGGCGGTCGCTCATCCCCTGCCGGTGATAGCCGTAGAGCATGGTCAGCTGGTAAAGGTCCGTCATCATGGTGAGGTTGCGGTTCATGTATTGATCTCCTTATCAATTGATGGGGTATAACGGCAAAACATGGCGAAATATGGCGAAGCGGCGGCAAAAAGCCGGCTTTGCCGGCGCAAAGCATGGGGTCTTGCCGGGCTTGGCCTGCATCTTGGCCCTTTACACTCTTTTGTGGCTGCGAAAGCAGTCTATTCGCGCGACTGCAGGCCGCACTTTGCATTCGCTTTGCCTCTATGCATTTGCGGCGGCGGCATAAATCTCCCGGAGCCTGTCCACTTCCTTCAGCCACAGCGCCGCCGAGGCATCTGAGGGCATCTGCCATCCCCCGCGCGGGGAGAGGGACAGGCCCAGCACCATGGGCCCGTCGGGCAGACAGCTGCGCTTGAACTGCGCGGCGAAGAAGCGGCGAAAGAGGCTCTCCATGCGCGCCAGCAGCTCCTTCCTGCCGTACTTCTCTCCGAAGGCTGATATGGCCAGGGAAAGGAGGGCTTCGGGGCTGCTCCTGCCCTGCAGGAAGTGGTGGAGATAGAAGTCATTCAGCTCATAAGGGCCGACGATGTCCTCCGTTCTCTGGCTGATCTCCCCTTGCTCCGCCGGCAGAAGCTCCGGGCTGACGGGGGTATCAAGGATGCTGAGGAGCGCCTCCTCAAGCGGAAGGCCCTTGTTGTCTTCGGCGAGCTGCTTCAGGATCAGGCGGACGGCGCTTTTATACAGGCCGCTGTTGAGGCAGTACATGCTCAGGTGATCGCCGCCGTAGGTGGTGAAGCCCAAGGCCAGCTCGCTCAGGTCGCCCGGGCCCAGCATCAGCCCACCATGCATGTTGGCCAGGTCCATCAGGATCTGCGTGCGCTCGCGCGCCTGCGCGTTTTCATAGGCCGCGTCATGCCGCCCGTCGTGGCCGATGTCTTCAAGGTGGCATGATACGGCGGCCCTGATGTCGATTTCTTTCAGCGAAACGCCCAGGGCCTCTGAAAGCCTGCGGGCATTGCCGCGGGTCTTCTCGCCCGAGCCGAAGCCCGGCAAGGCATAGGCCAGTATACCTCTGCTTTTATCTCGGCCCATCATATCAAAGGCGCGGCAGGCTGTGACCAGGGCCATTGCTGAATCCAGCCCGCCGGACAAGCCGATCAGGGCCGTCGCGGCGCCCGCGCGCTCCATACGCAGCCGCAGGGCATGGGCGCAGATCTCCATAGCCTCCCGGCACCAGGCCGCCAGCTGCGGTCCTGCCGGCGGAGCGTAGGGATGGATGGGATCGGGCCTTTCATCGGTCTCGGAAAACACGCGGGGGCGCAGGTCCTCCGGGCAGAGCGCTGCCTCAAAGGCAAAGGGCCTGCCCCGGGACAGCCTGCCGTCCGGCGAGGCGATCAGGGCCAGGCCGTCTGTCACCCAGTCGGTGGATGACTCATTATAGCCGCCGCTGACGCAGGCGCACAGGCAGCCCGACCGGGCCGCTTTCAATGCCTGCCTCTCCTTATGCGCAGAGCCGTCCGCGAGGGCCCCGTGCACGGCGGGAAAGGCAAGGACCGTCGCGCCCTCCGCACAGAAGCCGGCCGCGGCAGCCGGGATATCATCCGCGGCCGCAAAGGACACTGCCAGCTTTTCCTCCCCGATGATCAAGGAGCGGCCCGTCATATCTTCTATTGGTGCGCCCGGGAGATGGATATCCACCGGCTCCTGCCTGAACGAAACAGCTCTTGCTGTATAAGATGAAGGAATATCCCGCAGCCAGCAGCCGAGGAATTGTCCGTCCCGGGCCGCCAGCATGGCGCTGTACACCCTGCCCTCCGCCTGCAGCGGCAGGCCAAACACGCAGCATATATCCTCGCAGCGCCGGGCCAGCCGCAGCGCAGCCCTTTGCGCGGCATCCGTCAAAAGCCCGTATTCAAACAAATCGCCGCAGCCTGCCCCCGTCAGGCAGAGCTCCGGCAGGATCAGAAGCTGCACCTCCGCAGCCTTCGCTTCATCGATCAGCCGCGCGATCTCAGCCTCATTTTGAAGCACATCTCCCGGGAGGCCCGCTGCGGGCGCCGCCGCCATGATCCTGATCAAAAGCCTTTCCCCTCCTCCGTTTCTTTTGTGCGCACAATATAGCCTAACACACAAGCCCCTGCAAGCAAAAGCGCATCAAGGAGCGAATTTTAAGTTTTGTTTCGCTGCCTCTTGTTTCAAACTCCTTCCGGATGCCGCCAAAGACAACTGCTCCGCTCTATGCTGCCCGAAGTCAGGCCCGGGCATGTTATTGAAGAAAAATGATCCGGCTGAATCGGTATGCTTGCATTTGCGGCGGCATCGTCATATAATCATCTTGCTCAAGTCGATGAAGCGCAGGCTTTGTTGCCTTGGGCTCCGTCATTTGTGCGCAGAGGCTGCGCCAGGACAAACCGTTCTTGACGGATTTTCATCGGGATCTGTTATTTTTTCAACAATTGTTGAGGTACAATACATAGGTAACAAGGGGGGATAGAAAAACAGAGAGACTTT
>CAZVUU010000124.1:4304-5720 GCA_964630465.1 uncultured Christensenella sp. | reverse complement strand
AAACAGCGGCCCGCAACTGGTTCAACAGCGAAGAAAACGTGAATATGAGCATCAAACAGCTTGTCGAAGAAATTAAGGAATACGTCGATGCAAAAGGCAAAGACTTCAGGCTCCTGTTCTGCGTGGACGAGGTTGGCCAGTACATCGGCGACGACGGCGACCTGATGATTAACCTCCAATCCATCGTTGAGGAACTCGGCAGCAAGTGCCGGGGAAAAGTCTGGGTGATGATCACAAGCCAGGAAGCCATCGACTCCGTGGTCAAAATCAGCGGCGACAGCTTTTCCAAAATTCAGGGCCGCTTCAACACGCGGTTGTCCTTGTCCTCGGCCTCAGTGGATGAAGTAATTAAGAAGCGCATCCTTGAAAAGACGGAGGATGCGGATGCCCTCCTGCGTATGGTTCATGACAAGGAACACGCCGTATTGAAAAACCTGTTTGCATTTAAGGATGCTGTCCTGGACATCAAGGGTTATGCCGATGGCGCGGAGTTTTCTGCAACCTATCCGTTCGTGCCTTACCAGTTCATCATCATTCAAAAGGTACTGGCCGAAATCCGCAAGCATGGCAATGCTGGCAAGCACCTTTCCGGCGGCGAAAGGTCCATGCTTTCCGGCTTCCAGGAGGCCGCGCAGAAAGTACAGGGTAAAGATGAAAACGCCCTCGTTCCTTTCGCGCAGTTCTACGATACAGTACATACCTTCCTGGAAAGCCCGATACGCCGGGTAATTGACCGCTGCCAGACCGCCGCCGACAAACACGATGGTTTGGAACAGCTTGATGTAAGCGTCCTTAAATTGCTCTATCTTGTGCGCTACATCGACGACATCAAAGCAAATATTGACAACATTTCCATCCTGATGGTGGACGACATCCGCACCGACAAGATAACTTTGCGGCGTGAAATCGCGGAGAGTTTGGAGCGCCTGGAACGGCAAAATTATGTCGCCAGAGACGGCGACAACTATGCGTTTCTGACCGACGAGGAACAGGACATTGCCATCGACATCCGCAACACTTCCGTGGACAGCGCGGCCATTGTCCAGAGCATCGGCCGGACAATTTTTAACGGGATTTACCCGTCCAAGAAATACAAATACAATAAATATGACTTCGCTTACGATCAGTACATCGACGAAACCCTCGTTGGTACAGCGACGGGCGGGGTGCGCCTGCGTTTCGTAACTGTGGCCAGCGATTATTACAACGCCCCCGATGTAAAGCTTATAATGGATTCGCAGGCCAACAACGAAGCAATAGTACTTCTATCGAGCGCAGTCCAGTATTTCGAGGAATTAGAAACTGCTGCCAAGATTCGCAAATACATAAAGCTCAGGAATGTGGCCCAGTTGCCGGAAAGCGTTCAGGAAATTATCCGCAAGCGTCAAGCGCAGGCCCGCACTTTGGAAGAAAGCG
>CAZVUU010000124.1:0-4294 GCA_964630465.1 uncultured Christensenella sp. | reverse complement strand
CGATCGTGGACGGCACTTTTTTCATCTGCGGCGAGAAGACGGAGATTAAATACGGCGATGCCAAAAGCAAGCTGGACGAAGCTTTGAAGCAGTTGATCGATAGCGTTTATTCCAAGCTAAACTATGTGAACACCTTTTATGAAAGCGATGCAGACATTTTGACCATTTTAAACAGTGCGCCGCAGCAAGCCGGTTTTGCCGGCAGCGGCGCCAACAATGAATTCGCCATAAATGAAATCAGCCAGTGGCTTGAGGAACGTCACCTGAGCCACGTTCCCGTTTCAATGGGCGATCTGCAGCGGCGTTATCAGGCCATACCATACGGCTGGCGGGAGGTGGACATTGCCGCGCTTGTGGCCAGGCTGATCGTTTCACAAAAGATTGAAATCCGCTATGGCGGCGCAGTTGTGGGCAAAGACGACAAGAACCTTGTCCGCTATCTACGTTTAAAATCCGAAATTGACAAGGCGAACGTGAGCCGCCGCATTGCCCCATCCGAGGAAGATATACGCAAGGCGATCAAATTTTTGCGGGAATGGCTCGGGCAGATGAGCATTGCCGAAGACGAGGATGGACTTTTGACGTTTGTTAAAAACACACTGGCCGAAAAGAAAGATCACTACAAAACACTGCTTGCTGAATACAACCACGAACGCTACCCGCAAAAGGAAGTGGTAATCCACGCTCGCGACTTGATGGGCGAAATTCTTTCACAGAAGAACGACAATGTGGCTCTTTTAAAACGTCTACTTAATAAACAGGACGACCTGCTTGATTGCACTGAAGATATGGAAGAGATCGAAACCTTTTTCAAGTCCCAGCGGGACATATTTGATGTTGCAAGGAAGCTCCAGGGCGATCTGCAAGACGAGCGGTATTACTTTGCCGCTGACCCGGAAACAGACAGCAAAATCAGCGAAATTAACACTATCCTCGGTATGCCGAAGCCTTACGGGAGGATTAAAGAACTACCCGATCTGATGCAGTCAATCAAGACTGCCTACGGCGTACTGCTCACGCAGAAGAAAGAGGAAGTCCTAGGCATTGTGCAGCAATGTATGGGTGATGTTCACACCCTGGCGGGCGTTGGAGGCAAGGCAAATGATGAAGTCAAAAGGTCAGATGATCGGTTTAAAGAGTACAAAAAGAAAATTACCGCTGCGACAAGCTTGACTGTGCTCGACGCCATGATCACGCAACTGCTCAACTATAAAGACCAAGTTTGCAAGCGGCTAGAAACCATTTTGCACCATACCCCGCCTGAACCCGGAGGCGAAAAGCCGCAGCCGCAGAAAATCGCGCAAGTGCGGCGCTACGATGTCTTTCCCGTGAAGCGGCTGACTTCCCGCGAGGACGTGGACAGCTACCTTGAGGATATTCGCAAAAAGCTGTATGACACTTTGGAGGCAAATGACGGGATCCAGATTAACTAAGCGAGGGCAACTCCATGAATAAAAATGCCATACAAAAATATGCAATCTGGGCGCGGAATGAACTCATTGAACAAGTGAAGCAACGCGCCTATCAATACGGCATCAGCGACAAGGGCTGCGGTGACGAAAACGCCGCAGTTATTGCCGGGCGTGTGCTTTCAGCAGACGAAAAGCGGCAACGCCGTGAGTTTATCGCACAGATCAAAGCAAACGGCTACCAGCAGGCAGTTGAGGAAGTGGCGTACACCTGGTTCAACCGCTTTGTCGCCCTGCGCTTTATGGAGGTCAACGATTATCTGCCGACCCACGTCCGCGTTTTTTCCGACGCAAGCGGCGGCTTCAACCCCGAAATTTTGAAAGACGTTTTGCACCTAGACCTGGACGGCCTTGATAAGGCGAAAGTATCCGAACTGCTAAATGCCAACCAGACGGAAGAACTCTATCGCTATCTGCTATTGACCCAGTGCAACGCGCTAAACGCCGCCCTGCCGGAAATGTTCGAGAAACTTGGCAGCTATACCGAAATGCTCTTGCCCAACAATATTCTCAAACAGGACAGCGTGCTTGCCCGCCTGGTAAAGGACATTGACGAAGACGACTGGAAGGATGCAGTACAGATTATTGGGTGGCTGTATCAGTATTACAACACCGAACCGAAGCAAGCTGTGTTCGACGGCCTCAAAAAGAACGTGAAAATCACCAAAGAAAAAATTCCCGCCGCGACACAGCTTTTTACGCCGGACTGGATAGTGCGGTATATGGTGGAGAACTCTCTTGGCCGGTTATGGTTGGAGCATCTTAGGGCGGAATCCGGCTTGACTGATGAATATATGAACGCCAGTTATTACGGATGGAAATACTACCTTGAAGAAGCCGAGCAAACGCCGGAGGTGGCGGAGAAACTGCGTGTGCTGCGCTCACAGTCGCCTGTGAAGTCGCCGGAAGATATTCGCCTGATTGACCCCTGCATGGGCAGCGGCCATATATTGGTTTACGCCTTTGACGTGCTGATGCAAATATACGAAAGCGAGGGCTATAATCCCCGCGATGCCACAAAACTAATACTTGAAAAAAATATCTACGGCTTGGACATCGACCGCAGGGCGTATCAACTTGCCTATTTCTCACTGATGATGAAAGCACGGCAATACAACCGCCGCATTTTCACTGAGAACATCAAGCCGCAGGTCTACCACCCCGCCGGCTTCCCCGATGGTGAAGAATATGGTTCGCTTGTGAAAGTGGATACACTTCCGCCGAAGCCTGTTGAAAAAAAGGGGCAGATGGACCTTGAAGAAACCAACTATGCCCTGCAACTGAACGCTTGGAACTTCAAGCGCCTGCTGGCGCAGAAATACGATGTGGTCGTTACCAACCCGCCGTATATGGGCAATCGCAGCATGGGTGCGAAGCTGTCAGACCTTGTAAAGAAGAACTACCCCGATAGTAAGGGCGACCTTTTTGCTGTTTTCATTAAGAAGTGTGGTGAACTGCTGAAACCCAAAGGCTTTCAGGCAATGATTACGCAGCACGCATGGATGTTCCTGTCGAGCTATGAGAAACTGCGCGGTAAGCTGTTAAAGCGTGATATTGTGAACATGGCGCACCTTGGCGCAAGGGCGTTTGAGGAAATAGGTGGCGAAGTCGTGCAAACTACTGCTTTTGTACTCAACGCCCGAAAAACGCCAGACTATTTGGGAACCTATGCCCGTTTAGTGGACTTTGGCAGTCAGGACGAAAAAGAAGCGGCGTTTTTGAGCGGCGAACAACGGCACCACGCCAATGTCGACAACTTCGCAAAGATACCCGGCAGCCCTGTGGTATATTGGGTGAGTAAGGCGATGTTGAGGGCGTTTGATATAGGAAAGTTATTAGACAGGCTTGCTGATACACGCCTTGGAATGGCGACTGCAAACAATAAACTATTTGTCAGATTCTGGTTTGAGGTTAAAAACGTTGACATTGGTTTCGGATGTACTTCAAGGGAAGCATCGGTTGGAATCGCAAGAAAATGGTTTCCATATAACAGCGGCGGTGAATATCGCAGATGGTATGGTAACTTTGAAAATGTGGTTAACTGGGAAAATGACGGCTTTGCAATTCGAAATTATTCAAAAAACGGCGATGGCAAGGTTAATTCCCACAATTATAATTTGGGTTATATTTTCAAGGAGTGTCTAACATGGTCGGCTTTGAGTTCATCAAATTTTGGGATTAGGTACTCTCCTAACGGTTCGTTATTTGATAACGCTGGTTCGTCACTATTTTCAAACAATGAACTTTTGAAATATTTGCTGGGTTTCTTATCATCAAAAGTAACATTTGCATTCTTAAAAACTATAAACCCAACTATGAATTTTCAACCTGGCAATTTATCTGCTTTGCCTGTGGTAGTAAGTAGGCAACGGAAACCAGAGGTAGATGCTATAGCTGAAAGCAGCATTTCCTTTTCCCGCGTAGATTGGGACGCATTTGAAACCTCGTGGGATTTCACCCGCCACCCTCTGATTTGCAGCGGGCGGACAGTTGCGGCAGCATTTGCTAAGTGGGAGCGTGAGGCGGCGGAACGCTTTGATACGCTCAAAGCCAACGAAGAAAAACTCAACCGTATTTTCATCGACATCTACGGCTTGCAGGGCGAACTCACGCCGGAGGTGGAGGATAAGGACGTTACTGTCCATCGTATTTATGACAGTAAAGATGATATACCCGAATCCATGAGAGGCAGTAAATATGCCCTGACCAAGCAGGATGTCATCAAGTCCTTTATCAGCTACGCCGTGGGTTGTATGTTCGGGCGGTATTCGCTGGACGTCGCGGGGCTGGCCTTCGCGGGGGGTGACTGGGATGCGGGGAAATAT
>CAZVUU010000123.1:0-5828 GCA_964630465.1 uncultured Christensenella sp. | reverse complement strand
GATCCTGTACGCGCGTTCACCATTGAAAGCAAAAGCAGATGAAGAGGCGCGAGAATCGGATGAAGCCGAAAAAGCCGGAAAGGCTGATAAAGCCGATACATCAGACGAAACAAATCAATCCGATCATGAAGATGACCCACCGGAAGGCGGAGAAGGGAAAGGCCCCAAGAACAGAGGGGTGCTGATACTGGATGCGACAGTGGCGCCTGCTGACATTCACTACCCAACGGATTTGAACCTATTGAACGAATGCAGAGAAAACACGGAAGGAATGATCGACCGTTTATGGCCTTACAGCGACAGGCAAGGGCACAAAACCGATTACTCAAGAAAGAAAGCCCGGCAGGCATACCTGAAGATATCCAAGCAACGCAAAGTAAAAGCGAAGGCGAGAAACCGAGCGGTCAGTGAGCAAATAGAGTACATTGGAAAGAACCTGAAGACATTGGAGCGCCTGATTGGGCAAACGGGAGAGAACATCCTGAAGCCCTCGGATCTGGAACGGCTGGCGACGATACAAAAGGTGTATGAGCAGCAGAAACAGATGCGAGACACAGGGGTGCGGAGTGTCCCGGACCGGATCGTGAACCTGAGGCAGCCCCATATCCGTTGCATTGTAAGGGGAAAGGCCGGAAGCCCCTACGAGTTTGGGCAGAAGCTTCACCTGTCAGTGGTGAACGGATTTACATTCATAGAAGAACAAAACTATGACAATTTCAACGAAGGAATCAAGCTTCAAGAAGCAGCGGAACGTTACAAAGAACGGATGGGCCGCTACCCGGAAGCTATCCTGGCGGACACGATATACAGGAACAAAGAGAACCGAAAGTTCTGCAAGGAACACGGCATCCGCTTATCCGGTCCCAAGCTGGGACGGCCGCGCAAGAACGAAGCGGAAAAGGACAAACAACAAGCGTATGAGGACAGTGTAAAACGGAGCGTCGTTGAAAGCAAGAACGGAATCGCCAAGCGTCGCTATGGACTGGATCTGATCATGGCCTACAGTTATGAAGGCGGATTGGTAGAAGCAGCACTTCAGATCCTGGTGATGAACGTAGCGCACCTGCTGCGCTTCCTTTTGCGCCTTTTCGGAGTGTACCGGATGGGGCGGAGGTGGACGATTCGGCCCGATTTCAGGGCCGTTTTAGTCGCTTGATTTTGCTTTTTCCTGTTTTTCAGTGGGCCCTAAATATGAACGTGAGATTTTTCAATTTCAACGCAGAGAAAAGACGAATTAAAGCATAAGAAAAAGCCCTGCAACTTCGAGCGTTGACAGGGCTTTTGTGGAGCTGATGCGGGGAGTCGAACCCCGTACCTCATCCTTACCAAGGATGCGCTCTACCAAGTGAGCTACATCAGCAGGCGACAAGCGGTATTATAACCGCTGTCAGGAGGAAATGCAAGCCTTGGTCTGGAGAAAATCCATTAAACAACTTCAATCTGTGCAGAAAGTTATCTCCAAAGCCCGTTGGGATACACTCCGGCCTCTGTCATCTCACGAAGTGCTGCCTCTACAGCCGGGCTGTCGGATGCATTGGTGACCCCCAGCCATTTGTCTTTTGAGTGAAGCACTTTAACGCTGGCCCGGCCTTGCTTAAGCAGAGCCCCAATCACATTTGGAAGATAGATTTCGGCCTTCATCGGATTGGTCTCCATGGCTGTCTTGTGAAAGCGAGGGAACTCATCCTTGAGTACATCGATAAATTCAGGCATCAGACCCCAGATATTCATCGATACCATGGTATCCTCAGGTAGCCTATAATATGTTTTATTGTCTTCTGTATATAAAGGGCCATCAACGGAAGGAATAATATGCATCGTTTCCACGATGCTTTCCAGGAAACCGGAGTCGCTCGCTTTGCAGACGCCGCGCGAGACATAACCATTTTCCGAGAGAGTGTTTTTAAGCAAGAAGGCGACCATGGCATAGTGGTAAGGATCAGGGTTGCCGCTCAGGTATTCAAGCATTTTACGCAGAGCATCCCGGCCGTACAGGTCATCACCGTTGATAACACAAAAAGGAGCATCGACCACATCCCGGCAAGCAAGGATGGCATGACCTGTGCCCCAAGGTTTGACACGACCTTCAGGTATGCTGAGCCCTTCCGGGAGATCATCAAGCTCCTGCATGACATACTGGACCTCCATACGGCCTTCAACATGTTTTCCGACAGTCTGCCTGAAATCTTCATAAATGCGCTTGTTGACAATAAAAATGACCCGTTCAAATCCAACCTGAAGCGCGTCATACAGCGAATAATCGATCAGGCTCTCTCCATGAACCCCAAAGGATGCCATTTGCTTCAGCCCTCCGAAACGGCTGCCGATGCCTGCAGCCATTACCACCAAGATAGGCTTTTTCATCACTGAACCACCTTCCGCTACATTGTTTTTCCAATTGATTATAGCTTACAAAACAAGCTTTGTGAAGTGTATCGTTGCGCATCTGCCTCCCATCAGGTACAATTCCATCAGGGAGGTAACAGCTATGATACCTGACAGAGAAGATTATTTTGAGCTTAAGGAAGAGAAACGTCAGGCTCGGCGTGATCGCTTTATGCTGATGGCCGGCATGTCAAACTTTTTCAGCGTAATCATTGGTACAGTGCTTGTTTTATTGCTTATCTTATTGATTGTCAGCCTCTTAAGCTGGCTGAGCCGTGATATACAGTCAAGCTTTGCCTTGTTTAACTCCCGTTTTTAGGAGCTGAAATGGAAACATCCTGGCCTACTCTTTTAGAACAGATACGATCGTGTCAGCGCTGTTCTCTGCACCGGGGAATCCGAAACAAAGTGCCCGGACAGGGAAACGCCCACGCCCGTCTGATGATAATCGGGGAAGGGCCCGGCGCGGAAGAAAACAGACAAGGCCTCGCATTCATCGGCCCGGCGGGCCAACTGTTGACGAAGATGCTTACAGCCATCGATTTGTCACGAGATGAGGTCTATATTACCAATGTAGTCAAATGCCGCCCTCCAGGCAACCGCGTTCCTTTGCCGGAAGAAGTAAATTCATGCCTGCCTTATCTGCGGGCGCAAACCGCTATGATTCGTCCACGGATCGTACTGATTCTTGGCGGCACAGCTTTGAAATATTTGGTAGATGAACAAGCCCGCATTACTCGCAGCCGCGGGCAGTGGATATATCGAAAGAGGGTATGGATGCTGCCGAGCTATCATCCCTCTGCCCTTTTGCGCGATCCTTCCAAAAAGAGAGAAGCCTGGGTGGATATGCAACTTCTGCGTGACAAGCTTAAGGAAGTTGATACGGAGGCAGACAATGAGGCTTGATGCAATCAACAGGCAGTTTATACAGCGGATGTATGACGAAGGATTCGAACATAATTTTGTTCTTGGGGAGGGGAAATCAGATCATCCCGGCATGATGCTGATCGGAGAAGCTCCTGGGGAACAGGAGGTCTTGCAAGGCCGTCCTTTTGTCGGCAAGGCCGGAAAAAACCTGAATTCTTTCCTGTCTGTGCTCGATATTAAGCGTGAAGATATCTATATCACCAATGCGGTAAAATTCCGGCCCACAAAGTCCGGAGTTAAAGGACGGAAGTCAAACCGTACACCGACAGTGCATGAGCAGAAAGCCTTTATTCCTTGGCTGCGCGCTGAAATTTCATGCGTCAGACCCGGTCTTCTTGTGACACTGGGCAATACGCCTTTGCGCGCAATTTTGGGGAAAGAGGCTTCAATTGGTGATTGCCACGGCACACTGATAAAAAACAGTGATAGGTGGGCCGTGTTTCCGCTTTATCATCCCGCTGCCGTCATCTATAACCGTTCTTTGCTGGAAACCTATCAAAAAGATTTACTGAAATTGAAGGAAATAGCGTCATAACTGGTATAAAAATGGTATAATATGAACATAGGGGGTGGATTTATGGAGTTTATTGTACAAAACCTTCCCATCATCATCTGTGCCATAGTCGGCATCATTATGCTGGTGATCGAGTTTTTTATGCCCGGTTTCGGTTTGCCCGGCATCGCGGGCTTCATCTTGCTGGGTGCAAGCGTTGTATTGACATGGATGGAACACGGATCCTATGCGGGTTTGGGGGCAACGGTTGCCGTATTGCTTGTCGGCAGCGTTTCGGTCGCGGTTTTTCTTAAATCCGCGACCAAAGGACGCCTATCACGTTCACCTTTAATGCTCAAAGACAATCTAAGCACGGATGAAGCTGCGGATATGAGCAAATATTTGCATAAAACCGGTGTAACCCAAACAGTTCTGCGACCGGCAGGTATTGCGCTGATTGACGGGGACAGGGTCAACGTTGTCAGTGCGGGTGAGTTTATTCAAAGCGGAGCCGCTGTTCGGGTTGAAGAGACAGAAGGCAGCAGGGTACTTGTTCGAAAGATCGATTCTTAATCTCTTTGATGGATTATTAATATTTGGAGGAAGATGATATGTTGTATTTCCCGGAAGTTTTAACCGGTCTGATCATTGTAGTGGCCGTTCTGCTGCTGCTGGTGTTCTTGCGCTACGTCCCTCTTGGATTGTGGATCCGCGCGCGCGCATCCGGCGTCCCGCTGACGATCATTATGCTGATCGGGATGCGGTTGCGCCGTATTTCGCCGCACAGGCTTGTTGATGCCTTGATTACGGCCACAAAAGCCGGGCTCGATATCAGCCTGAATCAGCTTGAAAAACACTTTCTTGCCGGTGGAAATATAGAACGAGTCGTCAAAGCCCTGATCTCGGCCCAGCAGGCCGGCATCAAGCTGACCTTTGAACAGGCCTGTGCCATTGACCTGGCGGGACGGGACGTGCTTGAGGCAGTTCAAATGTCCGTTATTCCTAAGGTCATCGAAAGCCCTTCCGTTGCAGCCATTGCCCGCGACGGCATTGAGCTGCGCGCCAAAGCCCGTGTAACCGTACGCACCAACATTCAGCAGCTGGTCGGCGGCTCAGGGGAAGAGACCGTTATGGCCCGCGTCGGCGAAGGTATCGTGACCACGATCGGCTCCGCCGATACACACAAAGCTGTACTCGAAAACCCGGACCGCATCAGCCATACAGTGCTGAACAAAGGCCTGGATGCGGGAACGGCTTTTGAAATATTATCCATAGATATTGCTGACGTAGACGTCGGGCGCAATATCGGAGCCCAGCTGCAGATGGACCAGGCAGAAGCCGATAGACGTATTGCGCAGGCCCGCGCCGAAGAGCGCAGGGCGATGGCTGTCGCGCGCGAACAGGAAATGAAGGCGGAAGTGCAGGAGATGCGGGCCAAGGTGGTCGCTGCCGAGGCAGAAGTCCCCTTGGCCATGGCGGAAGCTTTGAAGACCGGAAAGCTCGGTGTGATGGACTACTACCAGCTACAGAACGTCCAGGCAGATACCCACATGCGCGACGGCATCGCCAAGGCGACAGAGCCCACGGCCTCTCCGCCCTCAGACAGCAGTTCCCACAAATAAGTCTATGGAGTCAAATGTATATTATGAAAGGAGGGATAGAGGATGAGTCAATTGATTGCAATCTTCTTGTTGTTTGTTTTTCTGTTCTTCAGGATGTCGAAAAAATCGAGCATATTGATGCAGCAGAGAAAGCAGGATCATCCCTCCTATCCTGCCCCAGTAACAGAAGAATCAGCATCAATTCATAATGAAGTCGCTTCCGAAGAAGTGAGGCCTTTTAAAACATATGAACCTGCATTCTCTTCAATAACAAGACATGGAGAGGACAGTATTGACCATGACCATTGGGAAACGATGGAGGGCTATACTCATCACAGTGAACCAGGTGTATCTCCCCAAACCGCTGAAGAAAAAGATCTTGATAGAATCCATACAAACAAAGATCTTCTCTATTTCAACGA
>CAZVUU010000122.1:0-5845 GCA_964630465.1 uncultured Christensenella sp. | reverse complement strand
AGGCGGCGGGGCAGAAATGAATGTCGGCGGCCGCTCTGCCCGATCAGACCGGTGTGATCAGAACATGATTTGAAAGGACGGGCGTCATGATAGATCAGATGAACTCAAACAGGATCAAGGAGATCTCTAATCTATTCTGGCATCAGGATAAGGTCTACAGGCAGCTGGCGCCGCTTAACGGCGAGGCGATTGAAGAGTTCAATGCCCAGATGCTGTCTGCCTTGACGCGCCTGGGCATGATATTGACCATGCTGGCGCTGGCAGTGTTTTATCTCGGGAAAAACCGGCAGATCGCCTTTCCCGTGTACTGGGGGATGGTCCTCTCATACATGGGGATATTCTGGCTGTATCGTATTCCCCGGATGCGGCGGCACCTGCGGCCGGGGCTGTATGCCGTCTTCTCCATCATGTTTTTGCTCACCATGTATTTCAGCCTGATCGACTCCCCCCATATGCGGGCAACCCTGCTGCTGGGCGCATTTTGCATCATGCCGCTGGGCTTTATCGACAGGCCGCTGCGGATGAACCTGTTTGCGGCGTTCTGGCTTGTGCTCCATACGGGCCTGGCCTTTGTGATCAAGCCCGGATACGCCATGGATGACGCGGTCAACAGCCTGACCTTTGCCATTCTCGGCTGCTTTTTGGGCAACATGATGGTGCGCGTGCGCATTGAAAACTTTGATGCGCGCCGCCTGTTGACCATCGAGCGGGATACGGATGTGCTGACCGGGCTTTACAACCGGCGCAAACTGTTTGAAACCATCGAGATGTTCGCGGCTAAGGGTACTGAAAGGCCCGCGGGGGTCATGATGCTGGATATCGACCACTTCAAGAGGTTTAACGACAGCCACGGCCATGCGGCGGGAGACCGCTTTCTGGAGGCGTTCGGGGCGGCGCTGACGCGGTTTTCCCAGGAGCATCGCGTGCATTTTTACCGCTACGGCGGGGAAGAGTTTGTCGCCCTTGTCTACGGCTGCAGCGAAAAAGAGCTGCTTATCCTGGCGCAATCGCTGCAGACTGTCCTGGGGGCTGAAGAGGCTGAGGGACGCCGCCTGACGGTCAGCATCGGTGTGGTCAGCTGCGCCAAAGAGGCCTCGCCCGATTATGAGCGTATCATAGACCGGGCCGATACGGCCTGCTATCAGGCGAAGCGCGCGGGGCGCAACACGGTACGGATGGCCGAATGAATACCCCGCAGATCAAAAACATGGCTGGCCGGAGGAAGTCCGGCCGGCCATGTTTGACGGAGCTTCTATCGCGGCGCCGTGACGATGATCTCGCCCAGGCCCAGGCCGCCCGACAGCTCAACGCGAAGCTTGTCTATATTGGTCCGCTCGAAGTGCAGGATCAGCGCTTCTCCCGGGAGACGCTCAGCATCAAAGCCATACTCTCCCACGGTTTTGCCGTTGACGCTGAGGCTCAGACTGCCCGATGTATCGAAAGCGGGGTATATCAGCAGCAGATCGCTTGAAATAGGGTCGGCAAAGCTCAGCTCTGCCCAGCCGCCGTCGCCCGGCATAAAGGCATAGGCATTGTTTCTGACGCACCAGTCGCCGTCAGACAGCAGGCTGCCATCGCCGCCCGATACCTTGATATCGGCGGCGGGAGCGGCGTTTTTCAGGCCGAGGTCGGCGAGCGGGCGCAGCTGCCTGAACAAGGTCGGCCCGTTGATATAAGCTGTGCCGTCCGCCCGGAAGCCTGCGCGGTCGATGTTCAGTTGGCGGTTGCCCGAGGGGGCCAGGGGGTATTTATGGCTGTGGTAGCTGGTGAACAGCTCGTCTTCCACGGCAAAAAAGCTGTTATGGCCGGGGCCGGATACCAGGGTCTTGCCGCCTTGGAAGACAGGGGCCAGGAGCGGGTTATCCGCCTGCTTGGTATAGGGCCCCAGCGGCGAATCACTCACCGCCACGCCGACGGAATAATAGGGGTCTGCAAAGTGATGAGCGCTGTAGTAGAGGTAATAGCGGCCGCTGTGCTTGACAACGACGGGGCCCTCGTTCCACAGCCAGCCGCCGAAGTCGAGCTCCCAGGGCTGATCGGGGCGTGTCAGCGCCACGGGTTCGTCGACCAAGCTGAGCAGGTCGTCGCTTAGCTGCACGCCATAGCTGTGGCTTTCATGCCTGCCGTTTTCAATATTTTCAGAGCAGTCGCGCACATAGTACAGATAGGGCACGCCGTCATCTACAAACAGGCTGGCATCGATCACGGCATAGCCTGTGTCAAACAGGGGCCCGCCCAGCGGGTCTTCATAGGGACCCTGGGGCTCATCGGCAAAGGCGATGCCGATGCGCAGACTTTTTGTGGACTTGTCGCGCACGGAGAAAAGCATCACATACCGGTCCCGGTAGGGGTAGACTTCCGGCGCCCAGTAGTCACCGGCGCCCCAGGCTACCTTCGGCAGGGCTTTTTGCTTGTCGCCCCAGGCGCGCAGATCCTCGGATGACCATACATTGTAGCCGATGACACCGCCGCCGGTGGCAAAGGCATAGTACCGGCCGTCAGCCGGCAGTATGTGCGGATCGCCGATATCAAAGAGATTAGAAGGGTTTGAAAAAAACCGGTCGGAGACAGCCTCCTCAGGCAGGATCTTCAGCGGAGCTTCTGCCGCTGCCTGCGCGGGCAGCGCGCCCATGAGGCTCAGGATCAGCGTGAGACAGAGGATGATGTTCATGAGGGTTCCTCCTTTTTGACAGGGTGAGCATGCCGCGGGCGGCTTGATGTGAGAGAGGCTATCACGCTAAGCGCGCACAGCAGGGTCAAGGTCCACCAGAACGCGCCGGACGCCGTCTGGATCGGCCGGCCGAACAGCCAGGCGCTCCTCGGTTTCAGCAAAGGGATGATGTTTTTGCCGGCCATCGTAAAAATCAGAAGATTGGACAGCAGCAGGTGCAGCATGGAATGTCGGCCCAGGCTGCGGATGGGGGAGAGCGGCAGTCTGAGGGCGGAGAGGCCCGGCATTTTTTGGGGAAGGGGCATTCTGAGCCCTTCAAGCCCCGCGCTCAGCCCATACAGCAGCGCCAACGGCAGGAAGGGGAGCAGCAGCCAGCCGATGTCCGGCGGAAAGCGTTCGGGCAGTCCGCCTGAAGACAGCGCGCGCCACAGGCCCATTGCGCTGAGAGCGGCGCTTAATAGCAGCAGGCGGATCACCGGCTTTTTTTGTCCCTTTACGCGCGCGAAGGCGATGCCCAGAAGGAAGTATGCCATGTATTGCGCCACCGGGAAGCTGGCAAAGCCCCGGCCGCCGATCAGCAGCTGCAGCCTCGGGTCGCTCGCCAGGCCATAGGGAATGAAAGCCGTCAGCAGGCTCAGCGTACCCGCTGCTGCGGGCAAAACAGGCCCCTTCCATTTTTTCATGGGGCAGTACAGCAGCAGCGCCACAAGGAAAAACAACGCGAAGGCGATGATAAACTCTGACCAGCCGGGGATGTCTTCAAGCAGCAGGATCCGCCTGACCGTACCCGCGCCAAAGGGCTTGTTTTCACGCAGCACGCGAAAACCGAGTCCCGACAGGATAAATACGGCATAGAGCCTCAGCGCTCCCTTGACCATGCGAGGGCCGGAGCGGCGAAGGGGCTTTTGATAATAGCTCAGCTGCACATTTTGGCCGAAGGCGAATAAAAAGCCCGGAAACACCAGCAGATTGGCTGCCTGCATCCAAACTTCATTGGCAGGGGACAAGGCGCTGTCACCGAAAAACTGCAGCACATGGCAATAGACCATCAGAAAGGTGAGAAAACCTTTGAAGGTGTCCAGCGCATGGTCCCTGCTTCTTTGTAAGCTCATGTTATCCTTTCACCCCGGATTGTATCGATATGCCCTGCAGGAAGTAGTTTTGCGCCACCATATACAGCAGGAAGGGCGGCAGCATGCTGACCAGGACCGAGGCGATCAGGTGTGCCCATTGGCCGTCATATTGGCCCATCAGCAGGCGCAGGCCGGCGGTCAGCGTCTGTCGGCGCACATCAGTCATCACGATGGTCGGCCAGAGAAAGTCGTTCCACGAGCCGTTGAAGCTGAACAGGGCGACCACGATCAGCACAGGTTTGATCGAAGGGATCATGACATGGCGGTAGACCTGAAAGCTGCTGGCCCCGTCGATATAGGCAGCCTCATCCAGGGCCTTGGGGATGCCCTTTAAGAAGTTGCGCAGCAGGAAGATATTGAACACACCTGCCAGGCCCGGCCAGATCAGGGCGTTGAGGTTGTTCACCCAGTTGAGCGCCGTGGCGATCTTGAACATGGGCAGCAGGCCCACCACATTGGGGAACATGCTCATGTACATCATCCCCCAGAAGATGGCGTTGCCGCCCGGGAAATCGAGCCGTTCGTAGGCAAAGGCCGATAAGGATACGACGACCAGCGCCGCCATGGTATGAAAGACGGAGACGATGAAGCTGTTTTGAATCATCGGCAGCAGGTTGGATGTGGTGTTGACGGTGCTGCCGCCGACAAAGAGCTCTATGTAATTTGTGAGCGTAAAGTTCTGCGGCCACAGGCGGCTGACATAGTCAAGTGGACCCTTCAGATTGGCGAAGGATTTGATGAACTCGGGGTTTGTTTTGAAAGAATTCAAAAAAAGCCAGACAAGCGGTATCGTCCAGAAAAACCCGAACAGAGCGAGCCCCAGAAAGGATAAGCTGCGGCGAAGCTTGCTGATGGTCATTTAATGCTCCGATATGTCGCGGGCATGTCCGGCGCAAGGGCCTCAGCCTTTTACGCCCGATTGGATGGAGATGCCCTGCAGGAAGTAGTTTTGCGCCACCATATACAGCAGGAAGGGCGGCACCATGCTGACCAGGACCGAGGCGATCAGGTGCGCCCACTTCTGCTCATACTGCCCCATCAGCAGGCGCAGGCCGGCGGTCAGCGTCTGCTGGCGCACATCGGTCATCACGATGGTCGGCCAGAGAAAGTCGTTCCACGAGCCGTTGAAGCTGAACAGGGCGACCACGATCAGCACAGGTTTGATCGAAGGGATCATGACATGGCGGTAGACCTGAAAGCTGCTGGCCCCGTCGATATAGGCAGCCTCATCCAGGGCCTTGGGGATGCCCTTTAAGAAGTTGCGCAGCAGGAAGATATTGAACACACCTGCCAGGCCCGGCCAGATCAGGGCGTTGAGGTTGTTCACCCAGTTGAGCGCCGTGGCGATCTTGAACATGGGCAGCAGGCCTACCACATTGGGGAACATGCTCATGTACATCAGGCCCCAGAAGATGGCGTTGCCGCCCGGGAAATCGAGGCGCTCATAGGCGAAGGCCGACATCGATACGATGACCAGCGCAAGCAGGGTATGTGAGATGGACACGATGAAGCTGTTTTGCATCATCGGCAAAAGATCCGCCGCCGTGTTGGCCCCGGCGCCGCCGACGAAGAGTTCAACATAGTTGATCGTCGTGAAGTTTTTCGGCCACAGGCGCGTCGCGTAGTCAATGGGGCCCTTCAGGTTGGTAAAGGAGGTGATAAAGTCCGAGTCCGTCTTGAAGGAGTTGAGCAGCAGCCAGATGATCGGAATCACCCAGAAGAAGCCCAATGCCGTCAGAAAAACAATGGACAGCCTTTTTCTTAACTTACTGATTTCCATCCGCTATGCCTCCTTTCCTCAATCCGGTGTGTTTGCGCGCATCAGGCGCATCTGAACAAAGCTGATCGACATGATGCACACGCCGAGCACCAGGGCCATCGCGGCGGAAATACCCGCCACCTGCTTTTTGACCGCGTTTTCATACACATACATCAGCAGCACCGCATTGGCCTCGTTGTTGCCAAAGCCTGTCAGCATCAGGGGCTGGCCGTAGATGTTGAACTGGGCGACGACGGCGAGGATCAGCGTGTACATCAGGGG
>CAZVUU010000121.1:0-5909 GCA_964630465.1 uncultured Christensenella sp. | reverse complement strand
TAGGCCTCAAAGTCTTCTTTAAGCAGCGCCTTCATGCGCCGTATGTATTCAGCCGGAAGATTCATCATCAGCCCTCCGTGATGCTCAGGGCGGCAAGGTCCTTGTTCCTGAAAGCCGCGTAAGCCTGCGCCAGGGAATCGAGCTCCTCTCGCGCCCCGGGCAGATCTTTCCACAGCTCAAGGCTGAAGGCAAGCCCGACGGGCCGGCTTTTCGCCGCCCACATGCCGACGACCTCTCCCCGATACAGGACCGCGCCGGGGTTGGCGACCGTGCGCCACAGCTTTCTTTGCAATGCTTTATTGGGCAGGATGAGCTCCCTGTCCCGCAGATCAAGATAGGGGTCGTGCGCGCCCGGCAGCAGCCACTCACGCTCGGGGGCGGGCGGATCAAGAAACAGATACAAGTCTTCGCTGAGGACATAAGCCGCCCGTCCGCCGGCATGTACGGGCGTCATCCTGTCGGCTGCCTCCGCCCACATGCGCCGGGCCTGCTTGCCGGAGCACCCCAGCCAGGCGGCAAAATCACGGGCGGTCGCCGGGCCGTAGCAGCGCAGAAATTTTCCGACCAGCTCCGCGCCGGCGTCGGCGTTCGGCTTCAGGGCTTCGCCCGTCCATGCCTTGTAGGAGCAAAAGCGGGGGCTTTGTCCCTCGCGCCCGGCAAACACCACCAGGCCCATCATGGCGCAGGGCCGCAGCAGAAAGGAGACCGCCGCCCCGCCGACTGTCTGCACATCGGGCGCGCCGTACATCGAGGGACTGTTCCACAGGCCGCGCCTGGCAGGCGGTATCAGCGGCAGCATGGCCTCCGCCAACAGGCGGTCAAGCGCCGTCTTGCTTTTGACGGTCTGCCGGTCCAGCAGGGGGATCACGCTGATCAGCCCCGACAGCAGTTCGTTAAAACCCATCCCCAGATGATTCAGCGCCAGGCCGATGCCCTTTGTGTAGATCCATTCCTCATCCGCCCGGGGAATCAGGGCGGATAAAAACACATCGCTTTGCGCCGCGGGAAAGACATAAGGGGCGCCGCGCAGGCTCCAGGCCTGCAACAAGGTCTTCTCTTTGATCAGAAGATCCTGCATGTGGTCCAATGAAGCGTCCGCTGTGCGGTTATAGACAGCGGTCTCCCAGGCGCCGGGCGGGGTATTCTGCAGACCGCAGGCCCCGGCAAGGTCCGGGATGCTCTCCTTCTTATGTCGGGCAGACAGATGATGCCGATACAGGCGGACATACCGGATCGCGCGCTCGCTGAGGGTGCTCATGCGCCTATCGCCCGGCCTTGATGACTTCTTTGAACAGCTTTTTCATGTTCAGCTTGTTGCCATAGTTGAGGCTGCCCCAGCGGTAGATCTTGATGGACAGCCAGGCAAAGAGGGCCAGGGCCGCCAGCATCAGGGCACCCGATATCAGCAGCTGCGCCGGGGGCACGGTCATCATGCCCGCGCGAATGGGCATCACCATCACCGCGGTGAAGGGAAGCATGGAGGTGATCACGGCCACTGCCCCGTCCGGGGCATACATCACGGTGGAGCTCGCGATATAGCCGCCGATGAATATGAACTGCACCAGGGCCGTGGCGCCGGAGACATCCTCCACCCGGCTGACGGTAGAGCCCAGCGCCGCGTATAAAAACAGATAGAGCAGGTAGCCAGTCAGTGAAAAGTAGATATAGCTCAGCAGATAGCTTTGGCTCAGCGAGCCCTGCAGCATGGCGATCAGGGCCGGGTCATAGTAATCGCGGGCGAAGGTAAAGCCGCCGAAGGCCGCCAGCACGATCAGGCCGAACTGCGCCACGCCGCTGATGCCGGCCGCGGCCACCTTACCCAGAATCAGCGGAGCGGGTTTGGTGCTGGTGATCAGGAGCTCCATGGCCTTTGAATCCTTCTCCCGGGCGATCATCACCGAGGTGGTGTTGCCGTAGAGCAGCACGATCATGTATACGGCCACCATCAGGATCATGGAGAGTAAAATATTGTTTTCCGTGTTGCGGCCCATCACGGTCTCCCTCACCTGCGGGGCGTAGGACTCGATGGCAAAGAGGTCCTCCGCCGTGAGCCCCTTGGAGGAAAGCATCGCTTCGCGGTGGCGCGCCGTCATCAGGGCATTCAGCCGCTGTGCCTGCCCCTCATCCATGCCCTTGTCCTGGTAGATGCTTTCAAAACCCTCGGGCGTCAGGACAAAGCCGACGTTCAGAGCTTTGTTTTTCAGCTCATCGACCAAGTCGTCCCGCGAGGCGTAGATGTTTTCCGGCCCCAGGCCCAGCAGCAGGCTGTACTCCGCCTGCAGGGCTTCGTCCGAAAAGACATAGCCCGCGCCCTGCGCCATATAGTCGTCCCGGGCAAAGCTGTCTTGATAGCCCGATTCGGAGCCGCCGGCCTCGCCGTCCTTGATCATCATGGAAAGGCGGGGAAAGGCGGTCAGGATCAGGGCGGCCAGCATGAGGATCAGGGTCGTGATCCGTACGCTCTTCTTGGCCAGCTGCTGCCTGAGTTCATAGCTTGTGATGATCTTGAAATCCCTCATGCCTGTTCACCTGCCTTTGCAATGAAAATGTCGTTGAGGCTGGGGGTATACAGCCCGAAGGAAAGGATGGTGAGGGCCTCCCGCTGGACAAAGCGCAGGATGTCGTTCTGGCCGATCTCCCCCTTGGTATCGAGGATCAGCCCGTTTTCATGCGCGGAGCTGTCCATCCCGGGGAAGGCAGCCTTCATTTTGTCGGCCAGGGCCGCATCCGGCAGGCCCTCGGCGCGCAGCTGCAGCTTGCCTTCGCCCATCTCGCGCTTGATCGCGTCCAGGCTGCCGGACAGCAGGATGCGGCCTTCATGGATCAGCGTGATGTCGTCGCAGACCTCCTCCACATAACCCATTTGGTGGGAGGAGAAGATGACCAGCCGCCCTTCCCGGACAAAGCCCCTGATCGCGTCCTTGAACACACGGGCGTTCACCGGGTCCAGCCCGCTGAAGGGCTCATCAAGGATCAGGATTTCGGGTTCGTTCAAAAAGCACTGGGCGATCTGTATCTTCTGCTGGTTGCCCTTGGACAGGGTCTCCAGCTTTTTGTTTTTATACTCGCTCAGACCGAAATAATCCACCCATTTGTCGGAAGTCGCCTTCGCTTCCTGCGCCGACGCGCCGCGCAGGCGGGCAAAGTAGCACAGCTGGTCCGTCACTGTGTGCTTCTGGTACATGCCCCGCTCCTCCGGCAGATAGCCGACGCGGTGCTTTTTGATGTCAAGCGGCGCCGAATCCATATAAAACCCGCCCTCGTCCTGGTGGAACACATCCATCAGGCAGCGGATGGTGGTGGACTTGCCCGCCCCGTTGCGGCCGAGGAAACCCATCGCCCGCCCGGAGGCCACCTCAAAGCTGATGCCGTGCAGCACTTCCTTATCGCCGAAGCTCTTTTTGATGCCCCTGACTTCTAAACGCATGGTGCACTCCTTCTCTCCTGTATATGTGTTCATTATACCACAAGCAGGCTTCCTCAAAAACTTGCTTTTAAGGGAAAAGAGTACTACAATCTAATTAGCACAGGCTAACGCCTGCGCCAGGGGCGAAGCCCCGAAAATATCTGACAAACCGCCTCGGATACTGGGCAGGCACAATGGTCTTCGGGCTGTGGAAGATGGGCCGGCGCCGATTGAAGGGGTCACGCTTACAGGCCGAGTCGGGGCGCGGAAACGGAGAGTAGTGAATGAACTACGAACAATGGTATTCCTTTAAACCCGGTGCCTACACGCGTGAAGTCGACGTGCGCGACTTCATCCAGCGCAACTACACCCCCTACAGCGGCGATTCCGGCTTTTTAGCCCCCGCCACCAAGCGCACCAAGGCCCTGTGGGCGGAAGTGCTGAGCCTCTATAAAAAAGAGCGGGACAAGGGCGGCGTGCTGGATGTGGACAACGAGGTCATCTCGACCATCTCTTCCCATCAGGCCGGCTATATCGACCCTGATCTGGAGCAGATCGTCGGCCTGCAGACCGATCAGCCGCTCAAACGGGCCTTCATGCCCTACGGCGGCATCAACATGGCGGCCAAAAGCGCCGCGCACTACGGAAAGCCCGTACCCCAACAGACCGAGGACATCTTCCGACACATCAGAAAAACCCATAACGACGGTGTGTTTGACGTATATACGCCGGAAATGCGCCGCGCGCGCAAGGCCGGCATCATCACCGGCCTGCCCGACGCCTACGGCCGCGGCCGCATCATCGGCGATTACCGCCGCGTGGCCCTCTACGGCGTGGACCGCCTGATCGCCGACAAGAACGAGCAGATGCGCAGGCTGGAGATGGATGTGATCGCGGAGGAGAACATCCGCGCCCGCGAGGAGATCAACGACCAGATCGAGTCCCTGGAAGAGCTCAAAATGATGGCTTCTTCCTATGGCTTTGACATATCCCGTCCCGCCGGCAACGCCAAAGAGGCCGTGCAGTGGACCTATTTCGGCTACCTGGGCGCCGTCAAAGAGCAAAACGGCGCCGCGATGAGCCTGGGCCGCGTGACCACCTTCCTGGACATCTACTTTGAGCGCGACCTGAAGCACAACCTCATCACCGAGGAGGAGATCCAGGAGCTGATGGATCACTTTGTGATGAAGCTGCGCATCGTGCGCTTTTTGCGCACCCCGGAGTATGACCAGCTGTTCAGCGGCGATCCCGTCTGGGTGACGGAGGCCATCGGAGGCATGGGCATGGACGGGCGCACGCTGGTGACCAAGTCCAGCTACCGCATGCTGCATACCCTGGATACCCTGGGCCCCGCGCCCGAACCCAACCTGACCGTGCTGTGGAGCACCTCCATGCCGCAGAACTTCAAGGAGTACTGCGCGCACATGTCCGTCACGACCAGCTCCATCCAGTACGAAAACGACGACCTGATGCGCGAATTCTGGGGCGATGACTATGCCATCGCCTGCTGCGTGTCCGCCATGCGCGTGGGCCAGCAGATGCAGTTCTTCGGCGCCCGGTGCAACCTGGCCAAGGCCCTGCTCTACGCCATCAACGGCGGCAAGGATGAGATCAGCGGCGTGCAGGTGGCCCCGAAGCTGGAGCCCGTGAAGACCGATGTGCTCGACTATAACGACGTGCGCGAGAAGTACGATGTGATCCTCGACTGGGTGGCCAAGCTGTATATCAACACCCTGAACGTGATCCACTTTATGCACGATAAATACTGCTATGAGGCGCTGGAGATGGCCCTGCATGATAAGGACGTCATGCGCACGATGGCCTGCGGCATCGCGGGCCTCTCGGTGGTGGCCGATTCGCTCAGCGCCATCAAGTACGCGACCGTCCGCCCCATCAAAAACGAGAAGGGCATCATCTACGACTTTGAGACCGTGGGCGACTTTCCCAAGTTCGGCAACGATGACGACCGCGTGGACGCCATCGCCCGCGACCTGGTGAAGCAGTTCCTCGAAAAGCTGCAGAAGTACCCCACCTATCGAAACGCGGTGCATACCCTGTCCGTGCTGACCATCACCTCCAACGTCGTCTACGGCGAAAAGACCGGCAACACGCCCGACGGGCGTAAGCACGGCGACCCCTTCGCCCCCGGCGCCAACCCGATGCACGGGCGCGATACCAACGGCGCCCTGGCCACGCTGAACTCCATCGCCAAGCTGCCCTACAAATATGCGCAGGACGGCATCTCCTATACCTTCTCCATCGTGCCGCGGGCTTTGGGCAAGCAGCCGGAGGAGAGATCAAAGAACCTGGCGGCCATGCTGGACGGCTACTTTGGCCAGATGGCGCACCACATGAACGTGAACGTGTTTGACCGTGACCTCTTGCTGGATGCCATGGATCATCCCGAGAAGTACCCGCAGCTGACCATCCGCGTCTCCGGCTATGCCGTCAACTTCATCAAGCTGACGCGCAAGCAGCAGCTGGATGTGATCAACCGCACCAT
>CAZVUU010000120.1:0-5937 GCA_964630465.1 uncultured Christensenella sp. | reverse complement strand
CGATGGAAAAAGGGGCCGACACCAAGACCTCACAGGTCAATGTGGAAGAGTTCATTGAACACTTTGAACCCTTCCTGACGCAGGGCCTTGATATCCTGCACCTGACATTGTCAAGCGGCATTTCGGGTGTGCTCAACTCCGCGCAGACCGCCGCCGGCATACTGTCTGAGAAATACCCCGAACGAAAGATCTACATCGTAGATTCTCTGGGCGCGTCATCGGGCTATGGCCTGCTGATGGATACCCTGGCCGATCTGCGCGACGGCGGCATGAGCATCGACGCGCTGCGTCGCTGGGCAATCGACCACCGGCTCAACCTGCACCACTGGTTTTTTTCCACCGACCTGACCTTCTATGTCAAAGGCGGCCGCATTTCCAAGGCAGCAGGATGGTTCGGCACAGCGCTGAAGATATGCCCTCTGCTCAATATGGATGATACCGGCCACCTGCGCCCGCGCTTCAAGGTCCGCGGCAAGGCCAGGGTCAGCCGCGAAATCGTCGCCAAAATGGAAAAATACGCGCAGGGCCGGCTCGACTACGCCGGCAAGTGCTACATCTGCCACTCCGCCTGCTACGATGATGCCCGCCGGGTAGCGGACCTGGTGGAAGAGAACTTTAAAAAGCTGATGGGCAAGGTGGAAATCTACGACATCGGCACCACCATCGGTGCCCATACCGGCCCGGGCACCGTCGCGCTGTTCTTCTTCGGAGATAAGCGAGAGGAATAGGGATACGTCTCGCACAGAGTTCACAGAGCAACAGAGACGGCGGGGTAAAACCCGCCTTTTCACAGAGTTCTTTCATGAAAGGCAGACCATGATGACCGAACAAGAGCTTAATGATTTGACTTACAGCGTCATCAATGTCGCGATCGGTGTCCACAGGGAATTGGGGCCTGGGTTGTTGGAAAAAGTGTATCGATCCTGCCTGCGTATCGCGCTTGAAGATGCAGGATATCAAGTGCGGTCCGAAGTGCCTTTACCGATCATTTTCCGTAATCATCAGGTCGAAGAGGACGGTTATCGTCTGGACCTTCTAGTCGACGATGTCCTTATCATAGAAATAAAATCAGTCTCTGAAATTGTCCCGGTTCATCTGAAGCAATTAACAACATACCTCAGGCTTTCAAAAAAACCTTGTGGTCTTCTGATGAACTTCAACGCTGTCAAATTGAGCGACGGCATTAAGCGAGTCAAAAATGGCTATCTGCCGTCATAGTAGAAAACAGAATATCTTTCTCTGTGAAAAGGCGGGCTCGTCCCGCCGCCTCCGTGCCTTTGTGTGCTCTGTGCGAAATCGTAGCCCCCGTCCTACATCCATGTTATAATGAACCCAATAAGAAAGAGACGGAGGATTGTTTCAGCATGAAGGTCGCTGTTATCGGTTGCGGCACCATCGCCCACGCCGCGCACATCCCATCCTACCTGAAAAATAAGGACGCTCAGATCAAATACTACTGTGACATTATCCCCGAACGGGCTCAAGAAGCCGTGGAAAAGTACGGCTGCGGCACTGCCGTGAGCGATTATCGCGAGATCCTCAAGGACACGGAGGTCGAGGCCGTATCGGTCTGCGTGCCCAACCATCTGCACGCGCCCATCAGCATCGACTGCCTGCGGGCGGGCAAACACGTGCTGTGTGAAAAGCCCATCGCCCGCACCTACCCCGAAGCGCTTGAGATGCAAAAGGCGCAGCATGAAACGGGCAAAACGCTGAACATCGGCGTGGTCAACCGTTTCAACGACAGCGTGCGCCGTGTCAAGAAAATGATCGACGAAGGCCGTTTGGGCGACATCTACCATGTCTATGTCTCCTTCCGCGCCCATCGCAGCATTCCCGGGCTTGGCGGCGCGTTCACCACCAAGGCCATTGCGGGCGGCGGCGCCCTGATCGACTGGGGTGTACACTACCTGGACATCGTGATGTATTGCTGCGGCGACCCGCTGCCTTTGACCGTATCGGGCGAGGCCTTCTCCCGCCTGGGCCGCGACATCGAGGGCTATACCTGCACCTCCATGTGGGCCGGGCCCCGCACGGAGGGAGGCATCTATGATGTGGATGATTCAGTCACCGCGCTCATCCGCACCGAGGGGCCCGTCATCAGCGTGCACGGCGCCTGGGCCCAGAACATCGGCGTGGAAGAACGCTACATCGACTTCATGGGCGACAAGGCCGGTATCCGCCTGCAGTATGGCGAAGGCTTCACCCTGTATACGGCAGAGGACGGCGCTCTGGTCACATATCAGCCCGAGTTTGAGATGGGCGATATGTTCCAGCGGGAGATCGATGACTTCATCCGCTGCATCAAAACAGGCGAAAAGCTGCCCAGTCACATCGATACGGTGCTCCCCACCGCGCTGATGATGCAGGCCATCTACGATTCGAGTGAGGCAAAGCGAGAAATCGTTTTATAAGGCGACGGTAAAGCGAAGCCATTGGAGCGCGGGGGAGCACGGGTACTTCAGCATTTTCCGTTCCTTTCCTGTCGCCTCCCCTATCATTATATTCTGAGGAGGATCCATGACACTACTGATCAAAAACGCGACCATCTTCGATGCCGTCAACCCCGAATCCTATCAGGGCGATATCCTGGTGGCATCAGGCAAAATCAAAAAGATCGGCAAATCCATCCGGGATAAAGCGGATGAGGTGTTTGACGCCGAGGGGCTCTATTGCTTCCCCGGCTTCATTGACGCGCACAGCCACCTGGGCATGGATGGCTGGGGCATCGGCTATGAGGGCGCCGATTATAATGAGATGAACGACCTGTCCGCTCCGCATCTGCGGGCCATCGACGGCTTCAAACCCATGCAGCCTTCTCTGCTGGAGGCAGCTCAGGGCGGTGTCACCTGCGTATCCACAGGCCCCGGCAGCGCCAATGTGCTGGGCGGTACCTTCATGGCTGTCAAGACCATCGGTCACCGGGCAGATGACATGGTGATCCGGCAGGACGTGGCCATGAAGTGTGCCTTCGGTGAAAATCCCAAGCGCGTCTACCGCGACAAGGGCATCTCATCCCGCATGACCACCGCGGCCAAGCTGCGCGAGGCGCTGATGAAGGCAAAGGAGTACATGCATAAAAAAGACGCTGCGGGTGATGACGCATCCAAGCTGCCCGCCTATGACATGAAGATGGAGGCGCTGCTGCCCGTGCTGAGGCGGGAGATCCCCCTCAAGGCCCATGCCCACGCGACGGAGGATATCTTCACCGCCATCCGCATCGCCCGCGAATTTGACCTGCTCCTGACGCTGGAGCATGTCACAGAGGGGCATCTGATCGCGGAAGATCTGGCGCGCGAAAATATCCCGCTGGCGATCGGCCCGACGCTGACCCACGCCACCAAGTTTGAGCTGCGCAACAAATCCTGGCTCACGCCGGGCGTCCTGGACAGGGCCGGCTGCCGGGTCAGCATCATCACCGACGCTCCTGTCATCCCTCAGCAGCATCTCCCGCTGTGCGCGGGCATGGCCGTCAAGGCCGGGATGGATAAATTCAAGGCCCTGCAGGCCATCACCATCAACCCGGCTCGCCATATCGGCATCGAGGACCGTGTCGGATCGCTTGAAGCAGGCAAGGACGCGGACATCGTGATCACGGATGGCTGCCCCTTTGAGGTGAGCACGCAGATTGTCCGCGTGTTTATTGATGGCAAAGCTGTTGATTCCTCGATTCCGGGGGTAGAATAAGCAAAGGGATTAGTTTGTCTTGACTAATTCCGGATGACCTTCTATGATATGCTTATCAAAAAAGGGGGTATATCAACGATGAAGTTCTACCATTGCGCGCACTGCGGCAACATCATCACCTACCTGAAGGATTCCGGTGTCAAAGTTGTCTGCTGCGGTGAGGAGATGAAGGAGCTGGTGCCGGATACCGTCGATGCCGCCAAGGAAAAACACATCCCCGTCATCGAGCAAAGCGGCAGCACCGTCACCGTCAAAGTCGGCAGCGTCGAGCATCCCATGCTGCCGGAGCATTACATTGAATGGATCATCCTGGAGACCAATTTGGGCCGTCAGCGCAAACAGCTCAATCCCGGCCAGGCGCCGCAAGCCGTATTTGCCCTCGTCGAGGGCGAGGAAGTGGTTGCGGCCTATGAATGGTGCAATCTCCACGGGTTGTGGAAGGCTTAATATTAAATCATTAAAGGAGAACAGACATGAAGAAGTACGTATGCGATATCTGCGGCTGGATCTATGATGAGGCAGAGGGCTATCCGGACGGGGACATCGCCGCCGGCACCAAGTGGGAAGACCTGCCCGATGACTTCGAGTGCCCCGTCTGCGGCGCCGATAAGGACAGCTTCAGCCTGGTAGAAGAATAAGCTGATTCATATTCACAGTACCTTAAGCCTCCCCGAGCACATGCCGGGGAGGTTTTTCAAAGCATGGATCTGAGGCAACGATCATAAAAAAAGAACCAAAGGAGCACTGTGCTCCTTTGGTTCTTTTTATTCGTTTATCAGCCTGCCAAGGCGCGCTTCCTTCTTCTGTACAGAACGATGAAGGCAATACCGCTCAATGCCATCAGCCCCAGGGGCAGCCAGATCATGTCGCCTGTCTGGGGGACGACATAGTCCGGGTCATAGGTATTGGTAAAGTCAATGCCGGTCACATCGCCCGTCTCGGGATCTGCCTGGCCGCCGATGGCGCCGGTGATCGTCGGACGATAACGGTTCATCAGGGTCTCTTTTACGGTGTAGCTGATCTCTACTTCTTTGCCATTCACAATCCTGTAGCGGGGCAGTCCGCTGTACTCGAAGGTCCATACGCTGCCCTGTTTGTTCCAATTCAGCTCCGGACTCAGGCCTTCAGTCAGCTTGATCTCCTTGCCATCTGCATACAGTGTCAGGCCCAGATCAGCGGGCCTTCTGCCGCGCGAGTCGTTGTTATCCACCCAGGTCTTGCTGCCCTTGATGCTGATAAGCTTCAAGGTGTTGGTGAAGTCGATCGCCGTCACATTGCCGGTCTGCGCATCCACTGTGCCGGCAAGCGGCTGATCGTCGTGGGGCATATAGCCCGCGACCGGCGCCTCCGTCACGGTGTAAACGACCGGTGTCGCCGTACCCTTCTTATACCTGGGCAATCCCTTATACTTAAAGCGCCAGACTTTTCCGTCCTTTGTCCATTCGGGCTTCATCTCTGTGGGCTGGCCGTCGGACAGCAGAGTCAATTCAAGATTTTCAGGCCGCATCAGGTACTGATCATCCAGATCGTCCCAGGTCTTGCTGCCCTTGAGGTCGATTGTGTACAAGGTATTGACAAAGTCTGCTCCCGACACATTGCCGCTTTCATCGGAATTGCCGGACACGGCATCCTCAGTACCGGGCTGATAGTCGGCAATGCGTGTCTCCTTCACCGTGTAGATGATGTCGACTTCCTGTCCGTCTACAGCCTTGAACCTGGGCAAGCCGCTGAACCGGTAGGTCCAGGCATCGGCCCCCTCGGGCTTATTCCATTCGGGGGAAATCAATCCGGAGTCCATTGGCTCATCATCAGCCAACAGGGTCAGTTCAAGCTCATCGGGACGGGTCAGGTGTTTATTGCTTTGATCCTCCCATGTCTTCATGCCGGAGATGCTGACGGTGATCAGGCTGTTGGTAAAGCTGTTCGCTTCCTCGCCCGGATCGGTCTTATAGCCGGGAACCTTTTGCTCACTTACCGTGTAGAAGATCTCTTTGCCTTTTGCATCTTCAGCGGGCAGATTTTTGAACACGAAGCTCCAGTTATTCCCTTCTGATCCCGTCCATTCAAAGTCAAGCTCCTCACCGTCCTTCAGTTCGGGCATTGGGCTCAGCACCAGCTTGTCACGAAGCGCTTCGGGTGTCAGACGGGTGTCGTACTTGTTGTCCTGGTCGTCCCAGGTCTTGCTGCCCGGCACATCTTTCAGCTTCAGCCGGTTGGTGATATCGCCGGCTTCGTCATCATACTCGGGGG
>CAZVUU010000119.1:0-5952 GCA_964630465.1 uncultured Christensenella sp. | reverse complement strand
CGGCGCGCCAGCATCTCCATGCAGCCCTTGATGGCGGGCAGGTTCTTGCGCTGGCTGATGATAAAGCCGATCAGCGTCTCCCAGGGATCCTGCCTGAGGATACGCAGCCCGCCGGCAAAGGCCGCGGCCTGTGTAAGGAAGGTATCTTCACGCGGGATCGCGGCCAAAATGGCGGCATAGTCGCGGCCCGTGTCAAAATAATGCTGCCAGAATACGCGCCACTCGCCTTCAGTACAGCTCAGCCGGAAGCGGTGGCTGCCCAGTTCTTCTATAAGAAGCCGCCTGCCCGAGGCGATGAGGCTGTAGCGCCCCTCCCCGACGCGGTTGAATCGAAAGCACTGCCCGCTGTCGGCGGTCAGGGCGATGTCAAAGCCGGGGATCAGGATCTCGGTCATGCCGCACCCCCAAGCTGCCGTGTTTTGCCGGAAAGGGCCGGACGGCCCGAGCCTTTCGGTGCATGATTAAACATTGGATTCATACTTGGCAGTATAGCATATAAGCGACTTTTACGGCACAAAAAAAGAGCGGGGGCTCTGCCCCGCTCTTTTTTTAAATAAATATGTCTTAGTCTGCCGGGATAAAGTCAGGCATTTCGCCGGTGGCCACAAAGTAGCCGGAGACATAGCCCAGGCCGCAGGCATCCGCGTCGGCGTTGGAGCCCAGGCGGTTGGTGCCGTGGATGCCGCCGGTCACCTCACCCGCTGCGTACAGGCCGGAGATGGTCTGGCCGTAGATGTCCTTCACCTGGGTAAACTCGTCGATCACCAGGCCGCCCATGGTATGGTGCACGGAGGGGAACTGGCTGACGGCGTAGAAGGGGCCGCTGTCCAGCTTGACCATGGTATCGCTCATCACCTTGCCAAAGTCGGGGTCGGTGCCTGAGTCGATATAGCTGTTATGCTTGTCGATGGTGGCGCTGAGATTGTCCGCGCTGACCTGCGGGAACTGGCCCTGGATGGGATAGGCGTTGATCGCTTCGGCCAGCTCGGCCAGTGTCTCGCCCATCAAAACGCGGCCGGAGGCCAGGCCTTCCTGCAGCTCCTCTTCCTTGGCAAAGCCCTTGATCAGGTCCCAGTTAAAGATGGAATAGGTGGAGATAAAGCCTGAGTTGGCGGCGGCATTGGCGCACACGTCGCGGCGCTCGCCCTCGTTGACGTAGCGGTTGCCCTGATAGTCAACATACACGATGCCGAAGGAGGGGCCGGTAAAGGGCCACACCGCAAACTTATCCAGCACGCCGTTGTTGGCGTCGGCAAAGGGATAGCGCTGGATGTTGGACATCTGCGTGGTGCCCGCGCCGACGGCCTGCGCCAGGTAGATGCCTTCGCCCGTGGAGGCGGCGGGGTTGTTGGTCGTGGGGATCTCTTTGGACAGGTAGGGCACCTGGGTCTCGCGCATGGCGATGTTGGCGCCGAAGCCGCCTGTCGCCAGGATCACGCCCTTGGCCGCGCCGATGGTCTTGTAGCCGTCCTCGGTGGCGACGCGGATGCCGACTACGCGGTTTTCTTCGTCACGGGTACGGTACACTTCGACCATCTTGGTCTCCAGCATGATTACGGCGTCCGTTTCCTTCAGCATCTTCAGCTGCAGGTCGGTGATGTCCGAGCCCACCTGGTTTTCGGTGACATAGGTGCGGTAGCCGTAGTGGCCGCCGGGGCGTGCCAGCACGTTTCTGATGACCAGGCCGTTATCCAGCAGCAGGTTCAGGTAGAAGGGGCTGGCGTACACCATGTTTTTGACCAGCTTGGGCATGCCCATGTCGTCACCGCCGACGATGGTGTCTTCAATATGCTTTTCGGCGGTATCGGGCACCAGGTTGAACTCTTTTTGCAGCTGCTCGGCGCGCTTGGAGACAAAGGCGGCGTACTGGCCGCCGTTGATGGCGCTGTTGCCGCCCGTGGTGGAGAGTTTTTCGATCAGCAGGGTGCTGGCGCCGTTGGTGGCGGAGGCGTAGGCAGCCGCCAGGCCGGCAAAGCCGCCGCCGACGACGACCACATCATAGCTTTCGTCCCACAGGGCGGGCACATCAAAGGAGCCCATCACCGGGAAATAATCCACGGCGGCCTTTTCGACGGGTTCGGGGGCCTTGCTGTAGGGGGCCGTGTCGATGCCGGCACGGGTCAGGGCATCTTCCACGGCATCCAGGATGCCTTCGGAGGTGCGGGTGGCGCCGGCGATGGTATCGATGCTGATGCTCTGATGGTCAACGATCATCTGCGGCACTTTTTCAAGCGCGGGCTGCCCGGGGGCAGTTTCATTGTGTTCTGTCACTTCAACGTTTTCGATCACGCCGTCGGTGACGGTGACGGCAACCTTCAGGCCGTCGTTAAAGCCCTTGGCTTCGCCCTCAAAGACCTCGGGGGCGGCAAAGGCTGTCAGGGAGAGCGCCATGCACAGACTGAGGGTCAGGCACAGCAGGCGTCGGATGGTCATCATGGGGTTCCTCCTTGCACATTAAGAATAATAATGAACAGGAGGCATCATAGCATATTGTTATAATATAGTCAATATATCATATAAATTTTAACGATATATGATTATAATTTAACTTATTGTTCTATGAAGAGATCAAGCATTCACCGTGCCCGGGAAGAGCTTGTATGGCATTATGCCGATCATAAAGCCTGCAGGTTTAAAAAAAGAAGCCGCCCCCCCCGGGGCGGCACCGGCCGGGCGGCCTGATTGATATTGACGGAAAACCGGGGTCCCTTCAAAGCGCTTGGCAGGGCGATGGGGGATGATTGAGACTGAATACTTACTCCGGTATCCTGCACACGGCCACCCACTGGCCGCCGCTGATCTCCTGCAGCTCGTCGGGGCTGAGGCGCACGGCGCTGTTGGCGCTGCCGCAGGCGGGGTAGAGGGTGTCAAAGCGCCGCAGCGATTCATCCAGGTAGACCTGCACGCCGGGCTTGAGATCAAAGGGGCAGACACCGCCGACGGCGTGGCCGGTCTGTGCCTCCACCTCCTCGGCGGTGAGCATCCTGGCCTTGACGCCGAAGCGGGCCTTGAAGGCCGGGTTGTTCACGCGGGCATCGCCCGCGGCGACGATCAGCATGGCCCCGCCTTCGGGCGCGCGAAAGGAGAGGGTCTTTGCGATGCGCGCTTCCTCTACGCCGACGGCCAGGGCCGCCAGCGGCACCGTCGCGCTGGAGATGTCAAACTCCTGCGCCCTGTCCGTGATGCCCCGTGACGCCAGATATGCCTTCACCCGTTCAAATGACATGCTGTCCTCCTAAAGAAAAATGCTGCCATCAATTGTATCGGCAATGGCGGCAGTTTGCGAGCTATTATTGGCTTTTTCTTGTATTAATCCGCCCGTATGAGGCTTTGGACCCGGGCCTCGCCTCGGCTAAAAGGGGTGCGCCGCGATGATCTCGTAATCACCCTCGCCGCGTATCCACGACAGGCTCATGCCCTCCACCCTGCCCTCAAAGGGGCGGAACACCTTTGTCAGGCGTATCTGGGCCGCGAGGTCCAGCGGCCCGGCGTGGCTGTGCAGCGATACATGGGGGGTATAGAGCCCCTGCGCCAGTGAGGTCCAGCGGTCGGCGTAGTCGTCGTAGCGGCGGTGAAAGTCGTAGTAGTATTCCCTCAGCCCGCCGCGAAAGGCGGGAAAGCAGACGGGCAGCTCGGGGTTGAGCAGGCCCAACGCCTCAAAATGGACGGGAAACGGCCGCATCTTCGCCGCGAACTGCCGCACATAGCCGCTCAGCCGATGATCGTCGATGCTCTCATAGCAGCCCAGGGTGATGTGGGGGTAAAAGCCCGCGCATAAAAAGAGGCTGCCCGTCGCGGCGCGCGACAACTCGGCCAGCTTCGAGCGGCTGACAGAGTCCAGCTCCCACAGTACGCACAGATCGCGCTTCATCACTGCCCCCCTTGCTATGGATGAAAGTGTACCATCACAGGCGGGGGATGGCAAGGGAGCGGCGCGGCGGGGTGGGGAAGTATGGCCTGCGGCCATGGGAAGCGGCTGCTTTGCAGCCGGGAAGTGCAGCCTGCGGCTGCGGGAAGCGATGGGGGAACGGGGAGGACGGGGGCAAATGCGGAATTCGGAATGCGTAATGCGGAATGACGAGGCGGCGCGAGGTGGGGAAGTATGGCCTGCGGCCATGGGAAGCGCGCTGCTGCGCGGGATGGGGTGGGGTTACGGCTCACACAGAGTCCGCAGAGGCACAGAGGCGGCGGCTTAAGGTCGATTTTTCACAGAGATTTTTTTATAAATGGGATGTTTTGTGTATCCTGCTTGATTCTCTGCGGCCGCTGTGGCGGGGCGGAGGTTTCGGAGGCGGCTGCTTCACAGCCGTTTACACGGAGGGAGCACTTGGAATGCGTAATGCGGAATGACGAGGCGGCGCGTGAACAACCAAGACATAGGTAAGGGATGAGTGTCAAGACATAGGTAAGGGATGAGTGTCAAGACATAGGTAAGGGATCAGTGTCAAGATATGAGAAATGTTGCCTTTAGCCGCTGGGAGCGGCGGGTGCCGACTGCCCCCGCCATGCACCCAACCTTTTCCGCAGCCACAGACTGTACTTCCTCATTGCTTCCCGGTTGCGCGGCAACCGCTTCCCGCAGCCGCAGGCTGTACTTCCCGCAGCCGAAGGCTGCACCCTCCCATTGATTCGCGCGCGGCAACAGCCGCGTAAACTGGGTATAATGATTTTGCATCGAAAGGATGAAAGGCGGAGTAACTAGGATGTTTGACCTGGTAGTGATCGGCACCGGGGCCGGATTGACTGTCGCGGAGGCCGCGGCGAAACAGGGGCTGGAGGTAGCCATTGTAGAAAAAGGAAAGTTCGGCGGCACCTGCCTGACGCGGGGCTGCATCCCATCGAAAATGCTGGTTTACCCGGCGGACATGATCAGAGAAGCCGAGAGGGCCCACAAGGTGGGCCTGACTTACGATAAGCCCCGGGTCGACTGGGGGCTGATCTCCCGCAGGATGTGGGACAGGATCAATGTATCTCAGGACATCGAAGAGACCTTCTCCAACATTCCCAACGTGGTCTGTTTTAAGGGTGAAGGCTTTTTTACGGACGAGCATACCATGCGCGTGCGCCTCAACGCGGGCGGCGAGGCCGAGCTGAAGGGCAAAAAGTTTCTGATCGCAGCGGGCGCCTATACCCGCGTGCCGCCCGTCAAGGGGCTGGAGGAGGCGGGCTATATCACCAGCGAGAGCTTCTTTGGTGACAGCTTCCCCGAAAAGCCCTGGAAAAGCCTGATCATTTCGGGCAGCGGCACCATCGCGATGGAGTTTGCCCACATCTTCGCGGCCTTTGGCACCAAGGTGACGGTGATGGGGCGCAACCCGCGCCTGCTGCCCCAGGAAGAGCCTGAGATATCCGACCTGCTGCGCTGGCAGATGAAGGAGTCCGGCGTTACGCTGCACACGGGCTATGAGGTGGTGGCGGTGGAAACCACGCCCGAGGGCAAGCTGGTGACCGCTCGCAGCCGCCAGACGGGTGAAGAGGTCACCGCCATTGGCGAAGAGCTGCTGATCGCCTCCGGCGTCGTGCCGGCCACGCCGTCGCTGCATGTAGACAAGGCGGGCGTCAAGACGGACGCTGACGGCTGGATCATTGCCGATGAATATCTGCAGACCAGCCGGCCCCATATCTACGCCCTCGGAGATATCCTGGGCGGGGATCTTTTCCGGCACAAGGCCAACTACGAGGCCGATATCCTGATCAACAACTGGTTTCACCCCGACGCGCCCAAGCGCGCGGCCGATTACAGGGCCATCCCCTGGGCTATCTTCACCATGCCCCAGATCGGCCACGTCGGCATGACGGAGGAGCAGGTGCGCAAGGCCGGCATCCGCTACCATGTGGGGCGCTACCGCTACAGCTATATCGCCGCGGGCATGGCCATGGGCTATGAGGACGATGACGGCGATAACGGCCTGGTGAAGCTGCTGCTGGATGAAAACAAGCGCATCCTGGGCA
>CAZVUU010000118.1:0-6018 GCA_964630465.1 uncultured Christensenella sp. | reverse complement strand
TTGAAAATCCGCCCCTGACGGTCGGCAATCCAGTAGTAGGAAAAATCGCCGAACGCGACGGTTTTGGCGCTTGCCGCGATAGTGGGCATGAATGCGGAGGTATACAGCGGTTTGCCGAGCAGGGTATCCGGCGCTCCTTCCCGAACGGAGGGCTGCCAGAGATATTGTCCCTGACCGTCTTTCAGCTTGCGAAGCGTTTTGACCGTGGTATCGCCGGTGATAAACACCGATTTGTTGCGGTAGGGGGATTTCAGGCTGTGGTACAAATCGATCATTTCATCCATCGTGATAGCGGTATCGGATGCCGCTGTCACGCCTACGGGTGCGCCGCCTGTCGCCTTGAGAATGCCGGTGGGTTTGCCAGAGCCATCGCCGGTTAGGAAGGCTTCTTCTTCCTTCACGCCGATACGGCGGGCAAATTCGCGGGCGATGTAGCTTTCAAGATCAAATGCGGAATCGTTCATCAGTTCGTCGCTGACCTTCATCATGGTGGCAAGTTTGAACGCACCCAGAGTCACCTGTGTGAAGCTGTCGTCGCTGTCGGTGATTTCGCCGCCTTCGTCCACCCAGCTGGCAGTGCCTTTGGTAGCCACCACAGGGATTTTGCGTTCGCCGCTGCTCGTCTGAATGATGCGGGCAATCTGACGGAAAATGTTCTGTTCCTCCAGCGCTTCGATAAGGGTGCGCTCAAATTCGTCCGGGACGAGATAACCGCCCTCGGAATCCTCACCGATCTGAAGGGCGCCCGAAATCTTGCGACCGCGCATGGCGTTCCAGAACGCGGTTTTGTACTCATCCGAGGCTTTGCCGGACTTTCCGGGGCTGTTTGTCAGCGGCTGTGAGGTAGGCATGGCAAGTTCCCGGTCAATCGCCTGCCCACGCTCCAGCCGTTCGATCTCCTTGCCTAAATCCACAACCTCCGCTTCCATTTTGTCGTAGACGGCGGCATCCTCGGCGGTCAGCATATCGTTCGCGCCGCGCTTGCTGTCCAGAAACGCTTTTGCTGCCTCCCATGCCTTGGCTCTCTTGTCGCGCAGTTCAATGATTTTGCTCATGGTCATCAAATCCTCCCATTTTTTTGATTGATTGAATACGGGTATTTAATACAGCGTAGGGTACGACGCCCGGCGATTCCGGCGGGTGAGTCGTGAATTTCGCCAGCAGGGAGTTCATCACCGCCATGCGGGAAAAGGCATAACCCTCGCGTCCTTTTCGGTTCTTTCTCGTCTCGGCATCCTCATACAGAATGCCATCCGCAAAGCCCAGCTCCACCGCCTTGTTCGCGTCCATCCAAAATTCCGTGTTCATCATTTCGGACAGGGAATCGCGGGACTGTTTGGTCTTGATTTCATATGCGTTGATGATGGATTCCTTGACCTCATCCAGCATCCGTTTGGCGCGGAGCATTTCCTCACTGTCACCGATGGCGATGGTGGCGGGATTATGGATCATCATATTGGCAACCGGGGACATATACACCTCATCGCCGGACATGGCAACCACGGAAGCGGCGGAGGCGGCGATACCGTCAATTTTCACGGTGACCTTCCCGGCGTATTCCTTGAGCATATTGTAGATCTGTGCGGCGGCGAACACATCCCCGCCGGGCGAGTTGATCCAGACCGTGATATCGCCGCTGCCGGATTCCAGTTCATCCCGGAACAGCTTCGGCGTGATTTCATCGCCCCACCATGTTTCATCTGAGATTGCACCGTCGAGGAACAAAGTGCGCCCCTCGCTATCCGTCTGGGAAAAGTTCCAGAATTTCCTCATTTTTTATCACCTCCATTTTTACCGTATGCCGCACCGACATCGGCAAGTTTTACCATGTTACCGTTGACCATGTAGTTGTTACCGCCCTCCTCATCGGGGATTTCATTGAAGTTCTCAAGCCGCCGCACATCGTTGGGACTCATAAAACCGTTCTGAATACCGATGGCGTAGCCCTTCATGCGGGTTTCGTAATCGCCCCGGAGCAGACCGTCCAGATTGAATTTGAGGAACACCGCGTCTTTCTCGGAAGGCAGGATAAGGGCTTGGTGCATAGACTGCTCCCAGCGCACTACCCAAGGATCGAGGGTGTATTTCACAAATTCCAAGGATTGCTGTTCAATGTTGCTGAACGATGATTTTTCCAGATCGCCGATCATGTGCGGCGGGATGCGGAAAATCCGGGCGATTTCATTCAGCTGAAACTTGCGTGTTTCCAAAAACTGCGCCTGTTCGGGCGGGATACTCACTTGATGGAATTTCAGTCCGTCCTCCAGCACAGCTACCTTGCCAGAATTCTTCGCCCCTTTATACAGCGCTTCCCAAGAGTCCCGGATGCCTCCCGGATTTTTAATCGTACCGGGATGTTCCAAAATGCCTCCGGGATTTGCCCCGTTGGCAAAGAAGCTGGCTCCGTAATCCTCAGTGGCTATCGCCATGCCCACCGCGTTTCTGGCGAGGGCGATGGGCGAATATCCCACCAGCCCGTCATAACTCAGTCCCGGAATGTGCAGGACATCCTCTTTGGAAAGTACCACGCCGCCGCTTTTCTCATGCGGGCGGCTTTCGTCCTTATCGCGCCAGTAGGTATAATAAATCTGTCCGTTTTCGTTCCGGCTGACATCCATTTTGCTCGGCAGCAGCGGATAGAGCGCCCGCACCCGACCGCCGCCGTCCCGGATGATCTGTGCGTAGGCGTTACCCCACAAAAGCAGATGGCTCATGAGTGTTTCCCGGAATACGAAACTGGTCATTTCAGTATTCGGCGCGTTGTGCAGAATGTTATACAGATGATGCTCCGGGGTAATCCGTGAGCCGTTTTGCTCATAACGGTATACATGGAGGGGCAGACAGGCAACTGCCTCCGAAATCACCCGTACACAGGAATAAACCGCTGCCGTTTGCATGGCAGTGGTTTCATTTACATATGCGCCGGAGGTTGAACCGCCCCAGAATATGCTCCGCGAGGTGCTGAGGCTATCGGTAATTTTCGGTTTTTTCTTTGAGAATAGTCCCATTTCAGCCTCCTCACTCGTTACTGTAATAATACCCGTCCGGGTGATTGAGATCGACAACCAGCATTCCGCGCTTATCGTACACGCTCTCGTGATCCTCATGAACAATTGCACGGTCGAGCGCCATAATCATTGCAACCGCACCGTCAATTTTTTCAGTCGCCCGCTTTTTGTCCGGCTTGATATTTCCGGCTTCATCCTGCATGACGACGATATTGTCAAAATTCCAGCGCAAAACCTTGTTGCCGCCGTGTGCGATACGTTCCGAAAGCACAAGACGCATCAATTCTTCCATCGGCGGGGACATGGATTTGTATCCCTGCCCGAAATCCACGATGGTAAGTCCAGCATCGCGCAGATTTTGTGTCAGCATTGTAGCGCCCCAGCGGTCAAAGGCAATCTCCTTAATGTCATAAATCTGAGCAAGCTCCTCAATTTTGCGCTGTACAAAATTGTAGTTGATAACCGCACCGTCGGTGGTTTCTATCAGCCCCTGTGCCAGCCACTGGTCATACGGCACATGATCTTTCAGAACGCGCCGCTGTAAGGATTCTTCAGGAATCCAGAAAAACGGAAGTATACGGTATTTATCCTCTTCGTCGGTGGGATCATCGGGTGGGAATACCAGCACAAATGCCGTCAAATCCTGTGTTTTGGATAAATCCAGACCAGCATAACATTTCTTACCTTGTAAAAAACCTGTATCCAAAGGGAAATCGCATTTATCCCAAAGTTCCATCGGCATCCAGCGGGTGGATTGTTTTACCCATTGATTCAGATTCAGCCGACGAAATGTGTTTTCATTGGCAGGATTCAGCTTGGCATTTTCAAATTCAGCGCGAAATGCGTCGGGGCTTACCGTAATACCATAGGATGGGTTTACCCGCTTCCAAACTTCCGGATCAGTCCAATCATCACTTTCATCAGCAGAGTAGATTACAGGATAAAACGTTGGGTCATATATTTTCCCGCGCAGAACATCCTCGGCTTTCTGGTGTTGCTCCCAGCAAATTGAATTGCGGTCAAAACCCGCAGTGGTGATGATAAAAGTAAGAGGTTGTTCTCTTGCCATACCAGAGCCGGAAGTCATAACGTCAAAGAGCCGACGGTCTTTCTGGGCGTGAAGTTCATCAAAAATAACACCATGGGCGTTCAGTCCGTCTTTTGTATAGGCTTCTGCCGACAGCACCTGATAAAAGCTGTTCAGCGGCAGGAATGTTATGCGTTTTTGGCTGGGATTTAGTTTTATATATCGCTTGAGTTCCGGGAATTGATCTACCATCGAAACGGCGACGTCAAATACAATGCTGGCTTGCTGACGGTCGGTGGCACAGCCGTAAACCTCACCGCCATGTTCCAAATCGGTGCAAGTAAGCAGCAGAGCTACAGCCGCTGCAAGCTCGGACTTGCCGTTTTTCTTGGGCAATTCTATGTACGCTCTTCGAAATTGACGGCATTCATCATAGCGGCGCACGATACCGAACAGATCACGGATAATCTGCTCCTGCCAGCCGATGAGTTCAAAAGGCATTCCGTGCCATTTTCCTTTGGTGTGGCGCAGCTGATTGACGAAAAACACAGCCGAATCGGCAAAACGTGATTTATATATGCAGCCCGGAGCCTTAAAGCGGCTGGGCTTGTAATTTTTTAGACTGCGTAATTCTTCCACATAGTCACCTCCGACAGCAAAGCCGGGAGTCCATCTGAACTCCCGGCAGACTCACTCACAAATATATGACTGAAAATGGGTTTATAGAAATTGTCCATCGTGTTTTGTTGCTGATTTCGAGGCTATTCGCCGCACAGGATAAAGTGAACGTAAGCAGCGCGGTCATCCTCGATGAAATTTACCAAAGCGAAGAATCCTTTTTCATAGGCAAACCGTTGGACGGTCGTAATGTCGAACATATTCGTTTTCCCCTCGGCGCGTATCTCCAAGATCTGCAATTTGATTTCTTCTGTGAACACACCGACGATTTTGAATTGGTCGACACCCGGAATCAAATTCAAACTTGAACCCGCATCCCACCGGCACAGGATATGCCCGGCATCGTCCACGCCGCGCACCGTCGCCCGGTCTCCGGCGTTCTGCTTGGCGTAGGGATCTTGCATCGGGGCGATCAACTCAACGCGCGTACCGGGCGGGTATTGCGCCCGCAGGCGCAGCACTTCGGAATGGGAGGGAAAGCTATTCATCGCCCTGCACCTCGCTTTCTGTGGCGGCAGAAGCGTCCTCTGCCGGAATCTCTTTCTCCGGCTTGCCGTGCCGCCACGCACTGTTGCCGCCTAAAAACTCACCCATAATTTTGCGCAGATATTTGTACTCCGCACCTACGCAGCCAAGCCCGATAAGCCACACCCGCATGGCGAATTTCTCATTCTCGAAGCCATCCTGCGCTTTTGCGGTGACGTGCTTTTTCTCTTTTGCCGTCGTGCAAAGGGCGGCGATAAGCCCGGCGTAGGCTTTGGTGCGCTCCGAGTCATCCGTCAGAGGAAACCATGGGAAGCAAATTCTGTCCTCCAAAACCTGAATGGACAGGTCATCCGTGCCAAGCGCCGCCATCAGCAGATTTTCTTTCGCCTTGACCATTTTACAAAGATTTTCAATGCTGTCCGGGGTAAAACCGTCAAGCGGCATTTCAATAGCAAGCCGGTCTGACTGGGGTTCTTCGTCTTTCGAATCTTCCGGCTCAAAGGGTGCGCCGACCACCGCAAAGTGTTTGCCATGTTCGCTTTCGCCGTTAGGTTTGATATATACATCGCGTCCGTCGTGGTGAAAGTATACCCCATATCCGGCAGCGCGGGCTTCCTGCGCTGTTTCAAAATGGTCGCGGATGAGAAGTGTGCCGCGCGGTGTGATGAGGTGGTATGTTCTCGGAATTTCGTAGGTAAAGCCTTTTTGTTCTAAGGCTGCAAACAGCCTGAGGTTAAATTCCCCGCCGACAGTGCCGTTTTTATCGATGGTATAATCGCCTATGGAATAGCTGAATGTCGGTGCGCCGAGGTAGTTCAT
>CAZVUU010000117.1:0-6152 GCA_964630465.1 uncultured Christensenella sp. | reverse complement strand
TGAACAACCAAGACATAGGTAAGGGATTAGTGTCAAGACATGGGTGAGACGGTTGAAATCGTTGGTAAGCCTGAGGGTCAAGATTATTGTAAATAATCTACAGGTATAAAACAACAGGAATCCATGTCAATGGTTCCAAGGAGGAAGTCAGCAAGGAAAACATCGAAGCTGTTCTCGCTGCTCGGCCGAAGCCCGAGGCGCAGGCCGCGCAGCGAGAAGCCTATCGTGATCCGCTGGTTGAACACGGAGATTTCTCCCGAAGGGTAGACTTTTCTGGGCAGATATCCGGGTGGATATTCTATATCATCGTAATCACCCGTATATCGGCGCTCTGAAGGCTTGTAAAGTTCCGCGGGTGTAAGCATGCCAATGGCCTCATTTGGTCTGACTGTGTTGTACTCTTCCCGCCAGAAGTCCAAAGCAAGCTGATTTTCCCGGAAACCTCCCTTAAAAGCCCCTTGAACTTCCCGCGCTATGTCGGCGTGCACTCGTTCCAAAGAACCGTTTTGTCCGGGCTTTCCTTTGTCTATGCGATCAGGGATTATTCCCAAGGTCATCCACCAGGCAGACAGCCTGGTAAGAGAAAGGAGGCCGTTGGGGGCGGCAAAAGGCGTTCCATTATCTGAGCGTATGGCTTTGGGCAGACCATACCTTTGAAAGATCTCGGTCATAACAGCTCTGACAGCCTCAGTATCCTTGGAACGCATGAGACGCGTTTCAAGCAGCATGCGGGAACAGAGATCACGGACTGTCAAAGGCTCGCAGACTTCGCCCGCCGACTTCCACCAACCCTTGAAGTCGATCGCCCAAACGTCGTTGGGCTGTGTCGGCTCAATCAAGGGTCGGACACGATGTTTGTCAGCACTCGCCTTGTGTACCTTTCTCTTTTTTACAAGCCCTGCTTTGCGAAAGACGCGGTTTACACTGCTAAGTGATGGTGGATTGGTATGGCTCTTTGCGTAAATAGCCAGGATCTTTTTAGGCCCCCAATGCGGATGAGCTCTTTTCAGCCTTAAGAGTCCGATGACGGTATCCTCCGGAAGACCCTTTGGCGAAGTCAGCGGCGCGCGACTGTGGTCGACAAGCCCGGCCTTTCCGTTTTCCTCAAACCGCTTTTTCCACTTGTAGCCTGTTTTCTCTGAAATGCCGTACTCAGCGCAAAGACCACGAAAAGACTTTTCGCTTCTCAGCATTTCTTGAATGAATTGTTCTCTTTGTTCCACGACACAGGTCTCCTTCCATGCCACTGCGATCACCACCTTCTGATCACAGCTTATCATTCAAGGCTTACCTATGTCCTGACACCTTCCCTTACCGATGTCCTGACACTTTACACTTACCTATGTCCTGAAACCGGACAAGCCGCGTGAAGAGCCGACCGTCGCCCTCGCGAAGGGCCTGCCGGGGATCACTCCCCGGTAGCCCCTTCGATGTTTTCGCGCGGCCAAAGGCTATTCTTCGCGGCTGCGGCAGCAGGCTTTTTGCGCCCATAAGGGGAACATCGGGAAAGGCCTTCAGCCTGTCTTTTCCCGGAAAGCCTCACTGTGCTTTTTATGGTTGAGGTAGTGCCGGCGCGGGGAGATGCCGTACTCTTTTTTGTAGGCGCGGATGAAGTTGGAGTAGTCGCCGAAGCCGCATTGCTTGTATACATCGATGATCGGAAGGCCGTCCAGCACCAGTTTTCGGGCCTGTTCCAGCTTTTTTTGAAGGATGTAGCGGCGCAGCGGAATGCCCGTGTGCTTTTTAAAGGTATGAGCGATGTAGTATTTATTGAAGAACAACTGATCAGCCAGATGATCCAGAGAGAGGTCCTCATGGAGATTGTCCTTGATATAGTAGAATATGTCATTGATAGAGAGCTTTTGTTCTTTCCTTGATAATTCCGCGCTGAAGTGTGACAAATAGGCGCGGCTGACCAGCACGATGACCATCACGCTGATGCTGTAGTGGTAGCTGTCCACGGCAAACAGGCCGGTCTCGGGCTTTGACAGGCGGATCAGCAGGTCTCTGACAAGCAGGTTGGTGTTGTGGCGGCTGTCGATCAGCCGGTGATCGGGCAGGAGCGGGTGACGGAAGCATGCGTACAGGTCTTCTTCAGAGCAGTCGTGCTGGGTGAGATAGCCGGGGTTGATATAGGCCAGCAAGAAGCTGCAGGGCTCATCCCATGAGTCCGAAACAAAAAGCGTGCCCTTGTCCGTATCGCGGAACAGAAGATATTCTTTTTCATTTACCGTTATATTTTTATCATTAATATGTAATAAAAGAGTTCCCTCGAGGAGATAAAGCAATCCAAAGCGTCCATTGAAACTCAGCTTGAAGCTCTCGCCGGGGCGCAGCTGAAGGCGTTGAACGGAGAGATGCTTGGTTTCTAACATTTGATAAATCCTTCCCATAAGTTGTTATAAATATACTATATAGCAATCCGTGCATGAAATCAAGCAAGATTTGAACATAAATTATCATGATGACGTGATAATATACACGTGTAGTGAGTTTTTTTATTATGAGGAGGATGTTTTATGAAAGCTAAAAGATTTCTGGCAATGCTGCTGACTCTCTGCCTGATGGCGGGGACCGCTGTGATGCCGGCCCTGGCTTCGGAGCCGGAAGACGGCGTATTTGAAGGCGTCGGGCAAGGGTTTGGCGGCGACATGACGGTAGCCGTCACCATCGATGGCGGAAAAATCACGGCTGTTGAGGTGCTCAGCCACAACGAGACCATGGGCATTTCCGACCCGGCTTTTAAGCAGGTACCCGATGCCATCGTGGCGTCCGGCGGCACACGGACGGATACTGTTGCCGGGGCGACCATGAGCTCAAACGGCATTCTGGATGCTGTGCAGGATGCCCTGGACCGGGCCGCAGGCATTGAGGCGGCGGATGTGACCGCGGCCATTGAAGATCCCGATGTATTGATTATCGGCGCGGGTGTCGCGGGCCTGCGGGCCGCGCTAGAGGCTGCCAAGGGCGGTGCGAAGGTACTGATCCTTGAAAAGACAGGCAATGTGGGCGGTACCATGGGTGGTGGCACTCTGATCGGCGTCAACAGCATCGTTCAGAAGGAAGCCGGCATTGAGGATGACCCCCAGCTCCTGATCGGCGACTTTGAGCGCCTCAACCGGGGATACCTGGACAGAAACCCGGGTCAGAGCTATGAATGGAATAAATCCCTGGGTGAGTATTTTGCCCACCATTGCGGGGAAGAGCTCGACCTGGTGACGGAGCTGGGCGTTGAATTCACCGCGCGTGAACCCTCGCAGCCTACGCTGTATGAGCCGCTGAGCGTGGCACGGATCTCAGTCGCCAATCGAGCCTCCATCACCGATGTCGTGATGAACGAACTGCAGACCTACATCGACGCAGGCCAGGCCGGTATCGTATTCAATACCCCGGCAACTGAGCTGATCATGGACGGAGAGACTGTAGTGGGCGCGAAAACCGAGGCCGGTGACTTTTACGCGAAGTCCACCATCCTGGCTACGGGCGGCTACGGTTATTCGGAGGAGCTGGTCAAACGCTTCAACCTTAAAAACTTCACAACCACCTCATCCTGGTTTACGACGGGCGACGGCTTCCTGATGGCTGAGCAGGCAGGCGGTGTACTGACCAACATGGACTTTCTGACCGTCTACGCCGGCGGGCTCAAGACGCCCGAGGGCGGTCTGACGCGCACCATGTCCATCCGTGTGAAGGATTTCCCTCATATCATCTTTGTCAACCGGGACGGCAAGCGCTTTGTCGATGAGCTGGGACGCGAAGACGGCTCAAGCTACGATGAGATCACCTCCTGGTGGAAGCAGGGCGACAACAAGGTCTATATCATGCTCGACCAGGGCATGGTGGATGCGCTGAAGGCGGCGAACTTCCCCATTATTTCCGGGGACAGGGAATGGAAGAATTTCGACGACCAGCTTGAAAAGGGCAATGTCCTTTTCAGCGGGAAGACCATCGAGGAAGCGGCGGGGAAGGCCGGTATCAACGGAGAAAACCTGGCTGAGACCATCGAGCGCTACAATGGCTTTGCAAAAAACGGCCTGGATGAGGACTTTGGCCGTACCCGTCTGATGACCGAGTTTACCGGCGGGCCCTATTATATCTTTGAGACTACCCCCTATATCATGATCACCGCCGGCGGTCCCGCCATGACGGACAAGGGCGAAGTGGTCAATGCAGAGGGAGCCCCCATCCCCGGCCTCTATCAGGCGGGTGAGATCGTCGGCATGGCCAATGCCTTCGGCCGCACCACCATCGGCGGTGTAGGCAACTCGGGCAGCCTGGTCTGGGGCAAGCTGGCCGGCGAAAGCGCCGCGGCCTACGCGCTGGGCAAATAAACAACAGAATCAGATAAAACAGCAAACGCCGTTCACCTGCCTCGCGGCAAGTGAACGGTGTTTCTTTGCGTAGGTTTTTTAGTAAAGAAGAAGTGTTATCCGTGAGAGAGGCTGGTATCGATGTCTATGGGTTCACCTGTTTTAGAGTCCAGCCTGATTAGGCTGAGGCCAAGGCCGCCTTGGTCCTCGTCCGTAAACTCGACTTGCCATATGGTTCCGCCTGGATACAGATCGCTGAAAATAAAGGAAATGAATGGCTTGGCTTTGTTTATACTTTCTTCGCCGTAGAGGGGCGTTGCTTCCTTCCGGAATACTTCCCAGGCCTTTTTCAAAGCTGCTTCCTGCGTGATATCCTCTGGTCCTGGAATTCCCGGAATAATAAAGGATTTTTGTTTATTGAAATCATGTTCAGTGAACCACAGGGCATAGACAGCGGCGGCTTCCGGCGGCCAGTCGCGAGGCTCTCCTTTCATGTTGCTTACATAGTCCCGAGCGGATTCGATGCTTGGATAGTGTGCTTCCATAAATTCCCAGTAGTAATCGGGAAGGCTTGGGTGCTGCCAGATCAAGGGTCGTCCATCTGAACCTAAAGATATATGTATGGATTGCTGCCCTCTGATGAACAATGACTCTACTTCGCCACTGGCAGCATCGATGGTGGCTGATGCGATCTCAGTCGCGTCAGCAGTACTGATATCCATGAGGGAGATGTTCCATAAGCGACTCCCCGGTTCCACGCTGTCGTAGCGGAAACTGACGGCAGGTTTCAACGCATCCAGAATTTCTTTGTCCAGATACCCAGCGTTTTTTTCACCGATGGCCTGAAAGGCAAGGGAGATCGCATCTTCTTGGGAGAGGTCTCCATCAAGGGGAATGCCTGCGTAGCCGAGGCCAGACCGGTACTCATGGTTATACAGATCGTTGAAAGCTTGCATCAGAATCGGCCAGAATCGGACATCCCTTCCATAATCACGCGTGACCTCACCCCAGATCCTTGTTGCTGTGGCAGCGGTATAGTTCAGTCCAAGGATTGCTTCCCAATAAGTATCATTCCCAATGCTCTCATTACGTTTGAAATAAGGTATGTTTTCCATCTCAGCCCATTCCTGGGGAGAAGGGGTGGGTAAGACGGGGATTTTGGTAGCAAAGGCTCGTTCTTCTTTAGGAAGCAGTTCATCCAGCACATAACGCCTGTTATACGTGTTGCCGGGTGAATATTGATCGACGGTAATCAAATCCCCTGTTATGGCGTCTACCTCGGCTAAATAGTCACTGCTGAAAGAGATTTTCCATACAGGGCGGCTATCACCGTTAAGGCCGATGGCATAGATGAAAGCACGCTTGCTGATATAGTCATCCGGCGCGATCATCAGCTTATCTTTTTCGATATGGAACTTGGCACTGACAGCTTCTGCCGCGATTTCGATGGCCATCTCACGGCTGATCGCACGGTCATTGAAAGGCGCATAGCTCTGTCGGATAAGATAATAGAGGCTGTCATCGCGGTCTTCTTTGGGGATATCTTCAGCACGGAGGATGTCTTTCAGTGCCAAATGCGCCGCCTGCCAGACCTCTTGCGGCCAATCGTCTGTTTTGTATAATTCATAGGCCAACCTGCTATGACGGCTGCGGATGTAGCGCGCCCGCTCAAGCGGATCAAGCTCGTCTGTGTTGACATCTCCCTGAAATTTAATTACGTCACCCTGCGGTGTCAGGATGAACTTGAATTCGGGCAGATCCAGATCCAGCGGCGTGTAGTCAAGGGACCAGCTGCGGGTCACATGGTAGGGATTATCCTTGACGGCGGTAAATGATCTTTCC
>CAZVUU010000116.1:0-6293 GCA_964630465.1 uncultured Christensenella sp. | reverse complement strand
CGGTGTTACGATACATGTGAACCAGACAGAGACAAAGTACACGGTTCGAAGGAGGGCGGTTTGCTGAATAGTGAATCTTTATTGGAACCCATCTGCTTACTGCGCCCCCGCTTGGTAGAATCACTTTAAGGGTCTCAGTATCCTCCGATAGGCTGGTTCACGGGCAAGCTGTGAGGCCTTGACGGGAACACCCCACGCATCATCCCGCTTGGGATGCAGATTGCGGGGGCAGCGAAGTAACACATGGGTTCGGGCCATCGGCCGGCTGACAGGGTCTTCCGCAGGAACTTGACGATGTTTTCATGGATCTCGAAGGACTTTTCTGGTAACCTGGCAAACCAACCAAACGGGTCGGGCTGCGCAAAGCGTAAGCTATCACTCGGATGAATTGGAACCTGACCGGATTTGGAAATCCTGGACCTGATCATATCGCGCGGCCCGACGATTTCTGATGATGATATCGGAAAGATATCTTGAATATAGAGATCGGAAGATGAACAGCCCGGTGCCGACAGCGCCCGACAACAGAATAGGAACCACAACTGCCGCGCCAATTGGCGCGGCAGTATTTTCATGTTAGCGCTACAACGGCGGGCAGGCTGGAACCAACCGTCTCTTGACACCTCAAGCTGACTCGTCTTGTTTTGATGCGGTAGGCTACGGTTCGCATAGAAGGCACATAGGCACCAAAAGTATTCCGTTTATTCCGTGGTTGGTCAACCCTGCTGCTGCGGCATACAAACCTGATGAGAAGGCGGTATTGGGCTGAATAGAAACGAACCACAGAAAACACGACGGGCACGGAAAAGATGCCCCTGTCTCCCTTGCTAAATTCTCTGTGTATCCTCTATGCTTCTGTGCGAGCCGTAACTCCACCCCGCGCCGCAGCGTACTTCCCATGGCCTGCGGCCATGCTTCCCGTAGCCAAAGGCTACCCTTCCCGGCTGCTTCGCAGCCACTTCCCGCGGCCAACAGGCCGCATGCGCAGCCTCACAGCGCCAGCGATCCCATCGGGTCCCATGGTTCCAGCACGGTTACTTCGCCCTCGTACTGCTTCAGCTGTTCCGGGCTCAGGTACTTCTTGTGCACGACCACCTGGTAGGTATATTCATCAAACCAGTCGTCGCTCATCAGGTAGTAGCCGTCCTTGCCCCTGTCCTTACCCCAGCTGTTCTCAACGCGCCAGCGCTGCGGTCGGCCATCTTTATCCAGGTGCACGCCCTGCAGCACCATTGCGTGGGTCATCAGGCTCTCCCCGTAGTCAAGCCGCTCTTCCTTTGTCATGGGAAAGTCTGTACCAAACAGCTTATCCACGGCGATGCTGTTTGTATCCATGATGCCCAGGTCGCGCACATGGCGCTGGCCCACATCGCAGCCGAACCACACGGGTTCATTGTCCTGCATCTGGCGGATGGCGGCCTTTTTCAGATCTTCGATCGGCAGGTTCAGGTAGCGCACGGGCCGCGCTTCGTGCACCGAACCCAGAAAGCGCACCGTGTAGGCCCGGCCGTAGGGCTTGTCCTTGGTCGGGGCATTGATCAGGCTGACATAGTCAGACAGATCCCAGCCCACGTACTTATGGTAGAACTCCTGCGGGCTCAGCCCCTCGTCGCGGATCAGCTTGCCGTCCTTATCCCGCGCCAGCATGTCCACCTTCTCCGGCGGATAGCCCAGGCAGATGGTCAGCATCCTGTAGATGGTGCCAAGCATCTCCTCCTTCTGCGTCCGAAGGCTGTCCGCGCTCTCCCCGCGCCGCCAGTCCCCGCGCAGTTTGCAGGCATACTCGCGCAGCTTCAGCGTCAGGTACTTGTCCATCTCCGCCGTGGCGGAGGAGCATACGGTCTCCGGCATCGCCGACTTGGGCACCACGCCGTACTTTTCAACCAGCCCCGCGAACATATCAAACTGCCCGCCGTCATTGAGCGGCGCCGCCAGCAGGAAGCTGATGATGCGGCTGCCCGTCTCTTCCTCCACAGTGGCCAGAATATTCTCCAAAAAATAGTTGGCCTTCTCCAGCTTGTCCCAGAACAGGGGATAGGCCTGGGAAAACTCGAATGTGTCCAGATTGTATTTTTTGATCAGGCCAAAGCGCATGGCGTTGAGCGCGGCGAACATCCAGCAGCGGCCGGACTGGTTCTGCGAGGTGATCTCACCCGTATCCAGCTGCAGGGAAAATTCGTGCACATTTTTCTTCAAGGCTTCAATGTCGATCGACGCCTTGTCGATGCCGTTTGCCGTCACGGCGTTCATGGCCAGCGCTGCTGCCCGGTTTGATTTTGCCTGCTCGCGGTAGCGCGCGAGGGCCTCCCGGTTGATGGAAATCATAAGCTGCCTCCTCTGTTTTCAGTGGTATGGTGTATTGTACCACTGCCGGTAAAAGAGTAAGCAAATCTACGAAAAAAGCTAAAGGTATTGTCTTTACTCCTTGACATATGATATGATGAGCCTGCATTTAGGTATATCAGTGCCGGGTGCGTGCTGACAAGCAACGCGGCGCGCATTCCTTGAGTTTCAGGAAAAGCGCAATGCGGGAAGAAAGTAACACAGAATATTTCGAAAAATCGTCTGAGCGGGCTGCTCGATTTGATGATTCGAAAGGGGCGAAGCTATGGAGACTTTGCCGGGAAGCACTGAAGACTTTCAGTGCGCCTGTATTTTTTGCAAAACCGGAAGTGAGCAGAGTGTTGCCCGGGCCATCATGCGCCTGTATCCGGCCCTTTACGCGCAGCCTGTCCGGCAGGTGAAGCACCAAAGCGTCAAAGGTGTAAAAACATTGAAGGAGCATATGCTGCTGCCGGGGTATGTATTCATATCCGTTCCCCGGGATGATAGCGGGATCAACCTGTACAACTGCGCCCGCCTTCCCGATGTATACCGTCTGCTGACCGACAGCGAGGGGCACTGGCCCTTATGGGGCAGTGACGAAAGATTTGCCCGCTGGGTCATCAACAACCGGGGGATCATCGGCCTGTCCCGCGCCTACAAGGCAGGCGACAAGGTGCGTATGCTGTCCGGCCCTCTCAAAGAGATGGAGGGAAACATCATCAAGATTGACCGCCGCGGCCGCAACGGCCTGATTGAGGTAACATTCGACGGCCACACCAAACAGTTCTGGCTGGCGTTTGAGTACACGGAAGTACAGCTTATTCCTTAAATGAATGCGTAATGCTAAATGCGAAATGCGGAATTAACGGGGAAGGCATCGGAGCATCAGGCTCACTTCGTTCTCCAACTGTTTCCCGCGCCGCTGCGCACCATCCTGCATTTCGCATTTGAAAGCCATGGTGTTCACTGGTATCTCTGTGAAAAGCGAAGCGTCTCTGTGCCTCTGTGTACTCTGTGTGAGCCGTAACCCTAACCGCGCCGCAGCGCGCCATTCCGCAGTTGCCGGCCTCAAAGCCCCCATTGCTTCCCGGCTGCATAGTAGCCGCTTCCCGCGCGCAGCGCACTATCCCCACAACGTCTGAAAGGAGGATCGACCCGTGCGACAGACACCGGGCGCCCGTTTCGCCTCCTTCTCCCGCCGCCGGCAATGGGTGCTCATCGCCCTGGCCGTATCACTGGCGGCGGCTGTACTGGCAGGGCTGTACCTGGTGGCTCAGAAGCTTGAGCGCGATTCGCTTGGCGGGGATGAGCCCAAAGGCAGCCTGGAAGGGCGCTTTGACGATCCGCCGCGCGTCGAGTACGGCGGCAAAGTTTACGAGCAAAAGCAGCGGCTCACCACCATTCTGCTGATGGGCCTTGAAGAGGGCCCGGGGGAAGAGCAGGCGGCTCATGACGAGCATGACGGCACGCAGGCCGACCTCATGGTACTGCTTGTGATCGACCCCCAGGACAGGACGGTCACGTCCATCCACATTGACCCGGACACCGTGGCCGAGATCACCGCGACGGGCGATTTCAGCTTTGTGCCGGGCATTCAGCGCGCGCAGATCGGCCGGCAGTACGGCTACGGCGGCAGTCAGCCGCGCGGCATGACCCTGTCGGCGCAGGCAGTGGGCAGGCTGTTTGGCGGCGTCTCCGTCGATATCTATGTATTGATGGAATCGGGCGCCATGGCGGCGCTGAATGATGCCCTGGGCGGCCTGGAAGTGCGGGTGGAGGATGACCTCACCGCGTATGACCCGGCCATGACTGCCGGCAGTGTCCTCAGGCTCAGCGGCAAGCAGGCCGAATACTATGTAAAGGCCAAAACAGCCGCCATAGAAGGCACCGTCGACACCCGCACGGCAAGGCAAAAAATATTTTTGAATGCCGCGGGACGGGCACTGGCGGCCAGGCTGCTTGAAAGCCCGGGCTATGCCGATACGCTGCTCAACACGCTCAAACCCCTGATCCGCACCAACACGGGCCTGGGACGTATCGTGGTTGAGATATACGCCGCGCGCGACTACACGCGCAAGGCCGCCGCGCTGCAGGGGAAGAGCCTGCCCGGTACCGATGGCACCGCGCGGTTTGAGGTCGACCGGGCCTCGCTCGAGGCGGTGACGCTTGAATTATTCTACAGGGAAGTAGAATAATTTTCACAGGAAATCCGATGCAGGTCTGACCTGCTTTTATGGCAATAATCTGATTGGACAAATCAGAGAAATTGACCGATAATAAATACAAACCGCGCGTTGCGCGTGCTCAGGAGGAACGGATGCCTTCAACGGAAAGAGAGACCAGGTTGTATCATCAGGCGCAGTCCGCGGGGGCGATCAGGCCTTACGACGATACGGCTCAGGACGAGGCGGAGATCGACCTGGTCGAATTGTTTTACTTTTTACTGGCCAAGCTGCGCTGGATCATCCTGGTGGCGCTGCTGGGCGCCGTGCTGGCGGGCGTGTACACATTTTTTGTACAGACACCCATGTACGAGGCCACGGCCAAGCTCTACGTCACCAATACGCGGGATTCGGCCATCAACCTGTCCGACCTGCAGATAGGCACCTACCTCACCAAAGACTACCAGGAGGTGTTCAGCACCTGGGAAGTCCATGAGATGGTCGTGCGCAACCTGGGGCTCAACTACACCTACAAACAGCTGCAGAGCAAGCTGTCCGTCAGCAACCCCAAGGATACCCGCATCCTGCACATCACCATCAAGTCGCCCAGCCCGTCGGAGGCCAGCATTCTGGCCAACGAATACGCGGCTGTCGCGAAGAAATACATATTCGACATCATGTCGACAGAAGAGCCCAACATACTATCCGTCGCCTTGCAGCCGACCGTACCGGTCAGCCCCAACAAGAGCCGCACGGTGATGCTGGGCTTTATATTGGGCGGGCTGCTGATGGCCGGCCTCTTTGTTGTGCGCTTTATTATGGATGACAAGGTCAAAACGCCCGATGACATCGCCAAATACTCGGGCCTGGTCACCCTGGCCGTCATCCCCTCCATGATGCTTGACCGGGCAGCAAAGCCGCCGGGCACCGCCGCAAAAGGGCAGAGCATGCCCGTGGGCCAGACAAGGGGGCGCAAATGAAACAAGTACTGATCACCAAATTCGCGCAGCTGGATTACGCGGCCAACGAGGCCATCAACACCCTGTGCGCTAACCTCACCTTTTCCGGCGCCGGCATCAAAAAGATCATGATCACCTCCAGCCGCGCCGCCGAAGGCAAGACCATCACCACCATGAACATGATGCGCACCTTTGCCGCCCTGGGCAAAACGGTGGTCTACGTCAGCGGCGACCTGCGCCGCTCGCCCATCGTGCAGACCTACGGCATCCGCTTTGAAAGCGAGGATAACGTCGGCATCACCCACTACCTGGCTGGCATGGCCGGCGCCGCGGAGGTCGTCTACCAGACCAACATCCCCGGCGCCTACCTGGTGCCCGTGGGCCGCGATGTATCCAACTCGCTCTCCCTGCTCAGCACCCCGCGCCTGCCCGCCCTGCTCGACTACCTGGCCGGCATGTTCGACATCGTGCTGGTGGATACACCCCCCATCGGCGTCATCATCGACGCCGCGGAGATCGCCAAATCCTGCGACGGCACGGTGCTGGTGATCAACTACAACACCGTAGGCCGCCGCGAACTTGCCGACGCCAAACAGCAGATCGAGCGCGCCGGCTGCCCCGTCCTGGGCGCCGTGCTCAACGAAGTCCCCATGGACAACTACGCCAACCGCCGCTACTACTACAACCAGGGCTACTACTCCCAGTACTACAGCGCCGGCTCCGGCAGCTCAGCCAGCCTGAGCCGCGGAACAGCATCCGGCAAACGGCGGAAGAAGCAACAGATGTAGTTTTGTAATGCGGAATGCGAAATGCGTAATGCGTAATGAATCGCGCTCCGGCGCGGGCA
>CAZVUU010000115.1:0-6352 GCA_964630465.1 uncultured Christensenella sp. | reverse complement strand
GCCTCCCGGGCTTCCGGTACCCCATAAAGCACATACACATGCCACAGCCCTTCTTCGATATGAAGCTCGCACTTACAGCCCGCACGTATAAGAGCCTTATACATCAGGCGGCTGTCATCCAGCAGGATCTCGTGGCTGCCGACGATGATATAGGAAGGCGGCAGCCCCGCCAGATCCCCGTACAGGGGCGAGATCAAGGGATCATGCCGGTCTCTCTCCCCCGCGTAGTATTCCGCGTTGATCAGCAGGTTGTCCCGGTCGATCAGAGGGTCGAGCGTCTGCAGCCGGCTGACATCGCGCGCCATCACCAGGTCTGTCCAAGGTGAAATGGCGATGATCTGCTCCGGCTGGGGCAGTCCCAGCTGCTTGACGTACAGGGCCAGGGCGTAGCACAGGCCCCCGCCCGCGGATTCGCCGATGAAGACAATGTCCTCCGGCGCATAGCGTGTCAGTGTTTCCTTATAGGCGGCCAGGGCGTCTTCGAGCGCTGCCGGAAAGGGGTCTTCCGGCGCCAGACGATAGCCCACGCACAGCGCCGCCCGGCCCGTTTTCTCCGCCAGATGGCCGCCGAACACTTTGGCATAGGGCAGCCCGCCCGCGGAGTAGGCCCCGCCGTGCAGGTAGAGGATGGCCTGCCTGACCTGTCCTTTCAAGGGCACGGCCCAGGCCGCGTCAAAGTCGGAGAAACGCATGTCATGAAAATGCACGCTGTCTTCCATGGCCCGGCTGCCGATGCGCCCCAGGGCATCCTGCCCGCGCCTGGACTGCTCCAGCGTCGCACCGGAGATGATCGGGTTGAGCAGCCTGATCTGCCCGCGCAGAATGGTGCTGACGATCGAAGCCATGTCATCCGTCCCCCTTTCCTCTGTTGAGTGGATACATTGTACCAGAAAGAGAAGGGCTGTCACAATCAATTAAATAAGGAGATCTCCTGTTTGAGATCTCCTTGGGCTTATCCCGGCATTACACCAGCTGTCTCCTGTTTCTCTCAGCATCTGCAGCCAGTTCAGACCCTGCGTCATACCACATCGCGCCGGGGAATCTGAGATAACAGGTCTCCCCTTCCTCAAACTCATTGCGGTGTGGCGTCTGAATCTTGATCACATTGTCGCCCACACTGACCAAGTATTCCATGTGATTGGTGAGGAAGCTGCGCTTCTCCACCTTGGAAGGATAGCCGGCAATTCGGTTCATATCGATCTGGTTGGGGCGCGTTGCCATCATCATCTTGCTTTCGACACCTGTGGGCACCGCAACGGGCAGGGCGTTCCTGACATCCCCCTCGGGATAGGCCTTGCCGTCTTTGATATTCACCCAGGTGAAGGTGGACTGTCCCAAGAACTTGTGCACGAACTGGTTGACGGGTTTATTATAAAGCTCCGTCGGGGTGCCTACCTGAATGACCTTGCCCATGTCCATCACCATCATGCGGTCGGAGATGGCCATGGCTTCGGACTGGTCGTGGGTAACGAAGATGATGGTGAAATTAAATTTCCTTTGCAATTCTTTGATCTCAAAGCGCATGGATTCACGCAGCTTGGGGTCGAGATTTGAAAGCGGTTCATCCAGCAGCATCACCTGAGGGTTGGTCACAATGGCCCGAGCCAGCGCGATGCGCTGCTGCTGGCCGCCCGAGAGCGAACCCGGAAAGACTTTTTCCATACCTTCCAGGCTGGTGTGCCTGAGTGCGCGCTTGACCTGTTCCACCATCTCCGTCTTGTTCACCTTGCGCACGCGCAGCGGCAGCGCCACGTTTTCAAAAATATTGAGATGCGGCCACACGGCAAAGGACTGAAACACCATGCCCAAACCCCGTTCTTCCGGCGGCACATAAAGGTTCTTTTTCTTGACAGATACGGGACGCCCGCACAGATGGATCTCCCCTTCGCTTAGGTCTTCAAAGCCGGCGATCATCCGCAGGGTGGTGGTTTTGCCGCAGCCGGAAGGACCCAGGAAGGAGAAGCACTCCCCTTCATGAACCGTCAGGTTCAATCGGTCGACAGCCGTTACCTCGCCCAATGTTTTGGTCGTAAAGGTCTTGGTGACATTTTGAAGCACGATCTGTTCCATGCTTACACCTTCTTCCTGTCTTTAACAATGGCATTGACAATGGCATTGACGACGATAATCAGCAAGATGGTTATGGTGGCCAGCGCCGATGCATCAACGATATAGCCATCCGAGCGCAAAGAGTAGATGGCGACGCCCAGAGTACGGGTATAGGGTCCGTAGAGCAGCACTGAAGTAGTCAGTTCCCGCATGGCCGGCAGGAAAATCAGGAAAAAACCGGAGATCATAGCCGGGCGGATCAGTGGCAGCGTAACATCCCGGAGTGACTCAAAGTGCGTCGCGCCGCAGGATCTGGCCGCCTCTTCCAAGGAATAGTGCACCTGCTGGAGGCTGGCTGAAGCCGATTTCATCGAGAAAGCCACATACCTCGCGATATAAGCTACCAGGATGATCCAGATGGTGTTATAGAGATTCAGCCCCAGATTACCGCTCCACGCGAGGATGACGCCGATGGCCAGCACGATACCGGGGATGGAATAGGGCAGGATTGATATGATTTCCAGCGCTACCCTTCCCCTAGGCCTGATCTTGTTGATGACATAGGCGATCATGACGCCCAGGAACATCGCAATGATGCCCGCGCCAAAGGCCAGGTAGAGCGAGTTCATGACGGAATCCGATACCATCTTCGAATTAAAGAGGCTACGGTAGTTGTTAAGAGTAAAGTTTTCGAAGGTCAGCGGCAGACCGTAGGCGCGCAGGAAACCCACCAGAATGATCATAACCAGCGGCACAACCACGATAATGATCAAAGAAACAAAGGATAGGATCAGCAGCGGGTACTTGGCGCCGCGCAGCTTGATCAGCATGGGGCGCATGGATTTGCCCTTGATAATATCATAGCTGCCGCTTTTAAGCACGATCCTCTGCAGCCACAGGGCCAGCATGACAACGATGACCAGCAGGATCGACAGTGCGGCACCTTCCCGGATCCCTTGAAAGGAGCCTGAGGCTCTGGAGATCAGCTGATAGATGCGCGTCGGCAGAGTGTAAATCTTTTTGCTGAAACCCAGAATGGCCGGCACGCCGAAGTGGGACAGTGAACTGGTCAGGATCAGCAGCGCGCCGGCGCTGGTGGCCGGCAGCACCAGAGGCATGGTGATTCTGCGGATCACATACCATTGCTTGGCCCCGGCAATGCGGGCGGATTCTTCCAGCGTCGGGTCCATTCGCTCAAGGGCCGAAACAACCTGCATGAACACGAAGGGAAAATAATAGCTCAACTCGACAAAGACAATGCCACCGATGCTGTTGATGTTGAAAGGAGCGCTCGAAAGATTAAAAGTCGTCATCAGCCAGTTATTGAGATAGCCCGAGCGCGGCGACAGCAGCAGTTCCCAGGCCATGGCTCCGAAGAAGGGGGGGAACATATAGGGGATGGTAAACATTGAGCGCATCAGCCCCTTCAGGGGGATGTCGCTGCGCCCAAGCAGCCAGGCAAAAAAGAGGCCGACCAGGACGCCCAGAACCGTCACCATCAGGGCGATCTTGATGGTGTTCCACATGGCGCCTACATTGGCCGGATCAAGAATGATCTCCGTAAAAAGGGTGAGATCAAAGCGTCCCTCTACAAAGAAGGTATTGTAAACGATCATGATCATGGGAATCACGACCACGACGATCAGGATCAAAAAGGAGAGCAGTGTCAGGATCTTATCCATGCTGAAGCGCTTGCCGTCCAGGCGCGCCATGTCTTTGTTGACTTTGGAATGAATGGTCATATCTGCGCCTCCTCCTCATAAAAAACGGGGTTAAGGAAGTTGATGCCCACCACGTCTCCTTCGCTGTAAGTACGCATGTCTTCCAGCGCGTCCAGGGCGTTGCGCTCCACACGCAGCTCCATGCCGCCAAGGGAAATGAAATAATCATACTGGTTGCCAAGGAATACTGCGCGCAAAATTGTTGCGCGGATGGGACTGTTTTCGTCAAACACGATGTTCATCGGCCTGACTCCCATCACCTGCCTGCCGTGGCTTTGCGCGGACATGTCCGGCAAGGGCACCGCTTCATCCAGATCAAGCGCCAGACCTTCCGCCCGGGACGTGACCGGAATAAAATTGGAAACACCGATAAAGGAGTATACATAGCGATCAACCGGATTTTTAATGATCTGTTCATCCGTACCCACCTGAGCGATATCCCCGTTTTCCCTCATGATCGCGATGCGGTCACACAACTGCAGAGATGCTTCCTGGTCATGAGTAATATAAATAATGGTCGTACCGATGCTTTTTTGGATCATTCGGATCTCAACGATCATCTCTTCGCGCAGCTTGGCATCCAGGTTGGTGATTGGCTCATCCAGCACAATCAGTGAACTTGACGATACCAGTGCCCGAGCAATGGCCACGCGCTGTTGCTGGCCGCCGGACAGCTGAGCCGGCATATGCTTTTCATAGCCCGTCATTCGCACCTGTTCCAATGCATAGGCAGCGCGCCTGACGATCTCGCCCTTGGCCACCTTGCGCTTTTTCATCGGGTAACAGACATTGTCCCACACCGACAGGTGAGGCCATACCGCGTAATCCTGGAAGACAACGCCTATGCCCCGCCGCTCCGGCGGGATGTTGACACGCTTGTCGGCACTGAAGACCAATTGATCTCCGATATAGATGTTGCCCGAGTCAGGCTTGATAAAGCCGCACAAGGCGCGGATAATGGTGGTCTTGCCGCAGCCGGAAGGGCCGATGATGCCCATGATCTCAGCATCGTCAATGCTCAGATTAAGATCTTCTATGATTCTTTTGGGCCCGTAGCTGATGCTGACGTGCTCAAAACGAACACTTGCCATGTTTTGCCTCCTTTTTCCAAAGTCTGCCGGGAGCGGCGCTCCCGACAGACTTTCAGTGGTTCACAGAAGATTATTTGAACAGCTGATCGAACTTATCCAGCGTATCCAGCTTCTCGGCAGCCAGTTTGGCCTCATCAGGTGTCAGGGCTACTCTGGAGATTTCGGAAGCGGTCAAGGCGCCTCCAACGGTCACTTCATCGCGCACGGGGGTGCACTCGTTGGCAACCAGCACCTTCTGGCCTTCCTCAGAAAGGAGGAAATCATACAGCAGCTTGCCGTTTTCCTGATTGGCGCTGCCCTTCACCAGGCCGATGGGGCTGGCGATGGCAATGGTGTCCTCGGAGGGATAGACAAACTGGATGGGTGAACCCTGCCCCTGAAGGGTCTGGGTGACATAGTCCACGGCGATGCACACCTTATAGCCGCCGGCTGCTACGTTGTTATGCGTACCGGAGGTGCCGCTGTCAAGCTCAGTTCCCATATCGGCCAGTTTCTCAAAGAAATCCCAGCCGTATTTCTCATGGTTGACTAAGGCGCCGACCAGGTAGGCGGTAGTGCCTGACTCGGTCGGGTCAGTCATGACGATCATGTCACGGAAGTGCTCATTGAGCAGATCAGTCCACTTGGTGGGGATCTCATCTCCCGTCACCTTGGCAGTATTGTAGGCCAGTCCCATGACCACCAAGCGAGCGCCTGTATACAGATGATCCGGATCTTTATAGGCATCGGCAATGGTAGCGGCTTCGGGAGACTCATAGGCCTCGAGGATGCCCTGCTCTTTAAACGTCAGATAGTCGGATGAATCGCCTACCCACAGGAGATCGGCGGCCACTTGGCCCGCCTGCTGTTCAGTCGCGATCTTGGTCTTGATCTTGCCGGTCCCGGCCTGATAGTAGTCCATGACAATGCCGGGGTACTTGCCTTCAAAGGCTTCCTTGATGGCAGCCAGCTGCTTTTCCTTCAATGAGGAATACAGCATGACGGTGCCGGTGGGCTCTGCGAACGCCGCGGGCATCAGGGACAGGACCAGGAGAAGGGCCAGGGCAGACAAAAGAATGCGTTTCATGGGGTCAATACCTCCTTCATATTAGAGCACAGCCTGTGCTTAGTTGCCCGAATATTACCAATTACCCCATATGCGTTCAAGTTCGAAAGTATTGAACCACAAAAAATGCACAATTTTAAACCTCCTTGACATAAGAGATTCTTTCACCCACAATAAGCCCGACACAGCAGAAAGGACGCTGAAGGCAGATGACGCTCCTGAAAAAGCTTCGTATTAAAACCATATTCTTTTGGCTTGGAATCACTGTGTTGATCCTGAGCCTTTTCCTGCTGATGTTTCATGCTTTCGAGAGCATCTCCCTGCAAGCCGCGCTGAAAAACTACGCCGAGTTTGCCCAACACAGCACAACCATCTCTGACTCCATGGAGTCACTTGTTCGCACTTTGGGCACGCAGTTGTTTTACATAGGTTCATCCACCAGGCTG
>CAZVUU010000114.1:0-6390 GCA_964630465.1 uncultured Christensenella sp. | reverse complement strand
ATGCCCGAAGCCTGCAATACCATGGCTGCGCCGTCCTTTTGTTCAGCTTTTTTGAGGTTGTAGATGACGTTCATATCTTTGCCGATCATGCTGGTGACCAGATCCAGTCTGGATATTTGATCCGCCTGATATTCGCCGACCAGCCTGCCATTGCGCAGCACCGTGATGCGGTCGGATACCTCAAACACCTGGTTGAGGAAGTGGGTGATGAAAATGATACCCATACCCCTTGATTTCAGGTCCTTCATGACATCAAACAGCCGCTGCACCTCCTGGTCATCCAGGGAGGAGGTCGGCTCGTCGAGGATCAGCACCTTGGCGTTGATATCCACCGCGCGGGCGATGGATACCATCTGCTGAATGGCGATGGAAAAGCTGGTCAGCGGCAGGGTGACGTCGATGTCGGTGCCCATGCGGCGCATCAGCTCCCGGGAGCGGGCGTTAATGGCCTTCCAGTCGATCCGGCCGCGCTTCATGGGCTGGCGGCCGATGAATATGTTCTCGGCTACGGTCAGGTTGGGGCAGAGGTTGACCTCCTGGTAGACGGTCGATATCCCCAGCCTCTGAGCCTCCTGCGTGGAAGCAGGGTGGATCGGCTGCCCGTCCAGCACGATGCTGCCCGCGTCCATGCGGTGCACGCCCGTCAGGCATTTGATCAGCGTGGATTTGCCCGCGCCGTTTTCACCGAGCAGGGCATGGATCTCTCCCCGGCACAGCGTAAAGTCGACACCGTCAAGCGCCTTGACACCGGGAAATTCGATCTCCATCCCCCTCATTTCCAGCAAATGTTCACTGCTCAAGCCTATCACCCCTTATTAGCACAAGGGCGGATGAGGGCCCGGCCCTCATCCGCCCGGGCTTGGCTTATCCGTTTATCGGATCAGCCGGACAGTTCATTGATTAATACAGGCGCTCGCCGATCTTGTCGGCAGCTTTTTCGGACAGTTTGCCGTCCAGGCTGAAGACAATACCGCCCTCGGCGTCAAAGCAGCTCTCCGCGGGGTGGATCAGCTCACGCCCCAGATCTTCACCGGCGATTAGGCGCTTGATGGCATCGACCACGAAGGGCCCGTACAGAGGCGTGCACTCGATGGTGGCATTCATTTCGCCTGCGATGACGGCGTCAAAGGCAGTCTTGGGGGCATCGCAGCCGACGATGATGATGTCCTTGCCGGGCACCTTACCGGCGGCCTTGATGGATTCGATGGCACCCAGGGCCATATCGTCGTTATGCGCCAGCAGGATGTCGATCTTGTCGTGAGCCTTCAGGAAGCTTTCCATGACCGCCTGGCCCTCGGCGCGGGTGAAGTTACCCGTTTGAGTGGCGACCACTTTGAGGTTGGGCGTGTCGGCCAAGATCTCCATGATGCCGTTCTGGCGGCCGGTGGCGGCATCGGCACCGGTGGTGCCTTCCAGGATGACCACATTGAGCTCTTCGCCCGAACGGCCCAGCTTCTCAACATAGTTCTTGGTCCAGATGGCCATGCGGCGGCCTTCCTCGACGAAGTCGCCACCGAAAGCAGCGGCATACTCGATATCGGCCATGTTGTCGGGCATGCGGTCCAGCAGAACCAGCGGAATCTCGGACTCATTGACTTCTTTGAGCACTTCTTCCCAGCCGGTGGAGACGACGCCGGTGAAGAGGATGTAGTCCACATTCTGGCTGATGAAGTTGCGCAGAGCCTTCACCTGGTTTTCCTGTTTTTGCTGTGCGTCGTCATAGACGTAGTTCCAGCCTTCGCCCTCGATGGCGTTCTTGACACTGTCGGTGTTGGCCGTTCTCCAGTCGGACTCCTGGCCGATCTGTGAGAAAGCGATGGTGACTTCCGCGCTTGCGACGCCGATCAACAGGCATAGGGCGATCGCCATGGTCAAAAGTTTTTTCATTGGGTTCCCTCCATTCATATTTGCCGGTTGTTTCTCCGGCAGTTTATATGTCAGATGTTATAACATTATCCGAAAAGAACAATGGAGAGATTTCTGAAACTGAGGAAATATTTTATGAACCTTTACTTTTCTCTATCAAAAAGTCTTTATTTTCCTGAAAAAGGTGATTATTTTATGATGAGGATTCTTTATTCGCCGCCCGGTAGTCCCTCGGGCTCATCGAAAAGTTCTTTTTAAACAGGTAGCCGAAATAGTGCGCGTCCCGATAGCCTACCTGCCGTGCAATGTCACTTGAGCGCAGATTGGTCGTCAGCAGAAGCTCCCGGGCCTTCTCCATGCGCTTATGGGTCAGATATTCGATGAAAGTAGTATCCGTCTCCTGTGAAAAGACAGTGCAGAAGTGATTGACTGAAAGATGCACATGCTTTGCCGCGTCAGACAATGTCAGGTTGGGGTCTGTATACTGACTGTTGATGAAAGCGCAGGCCTTTGTGATCACCTCATGATACCTCGACAGCGATTGCCTGTCCCGCAAGCCCAGAGCGCGCAGGGTGACCGCGTGGGCTGTCTCAAACATTTCCTCATACTTTGACAGCATGGAAATAGAACTGTCCATCTGCCTTGATTCAGGCAGCTCAGCCTGGGGGTCGAGCCCGAGCTCCTGCACAATGCGCGCGGCGGTCAAAATGCTTTCCACCAGCAAATAGTTAAGCATGATGATCGATTGCCCGTCTCCGGCCTTTGAAAAATGGTCGCTTATAATCTGCCCGACATCGCCGATCGGCGCAAAACGCAGCTGCTCATACAGCCCCGTGTTTTCCGCCAGAGTGAGCACCTCGCCCACTTTCAGCTGAAGATCAGCGCTGTCCATAATCCGGGTATCCTCATGCGCATAGTGGGCGTTCATCGCCTGAAGGGTGCGCAATGCGCCCTGATAGGAGTCATTCAGCGCGAAGACATGCCCCACCACAGTACCGATGGCGATGCGAAGCGGCATCGCCGCCTCATGCTTCAGTGTCTGGGCCAGCCAGAAAGCACCCTCATCCAGCTCTTCTTCTGTTTCTGCTTTGAGAAGCAGCAAAATCAGCCCCTCAAACTGACAGTTAAGGCAGACCATACCCTGCCGGCCTTCCGTCAGCCGCTCAAGCAGAGCGCGCAGCGCCGGCAGCTGCTCCGGCCCGGGCTGGGAGCAGGACACCAGCATCACACGGTAGTGACGGGCCAGCAAATCAATGTTCATCTCCCTGGCGTGAACAAACAGTTCCGAACGCTTCACCTCGGGCAAAACGCCCCGGATGACTTCCGACAAAAACTGGTCCCGGATCAGCCCGCTTGACTGGCTCAGCTGGCTTCTTGCCAGACGAATATCGCGATCCCTCAGGCGTTCCTCATCGATCAGCGCGGCAACGCGCTTCAATGTTGCGTCCAGCTCCTGCGCGCTGACGGGTTTGAGCAGGTATTCCTTCACACCCAACGCCAGGGCTTCCTTGGCATAAGTAAACTCATCATAGCCCGTTAAAATAATGGCCTTCATCCAGGGGAGCTGATCGCGGGCCTGACGGCACAGCTCCAGCCCGTCCATAAAGGGCATGCGGATATCGGTGATCAGAATATCGGGCTTGATCTCCCGCAGAAGCGACAGAGCGATCTCACCGTCCGGCGCCTCGCCCGACAGGATGAAGTCAGACTTTTCCCACGGGAAGGAACTGCGGATGCCCTCCCGGATGACGACCTCGTCGTCGGCCAAAAACACTTTATACACCGTCTACCCCCCCCTTCCCGATCAAAGGCACATGAAATGAGATGCTGCTGCCGCTGTCCTGTTCGCTTTCGATGCGCAGGCCCTGCGCCTGACCGTAATAGAGCTTGATGCGCTGATCCACGTTGAACAAGCCAAAGCCCGACAGGTCGCCCTCATGGCAGCCGGACATCATCCGCCGCAGCTCCTCCAGCCGTTCCTTAGTCATGCCCGCCCCGTTGTCGCTGACGCTGACATACAGCCGATCGGCATCCTTCCGGACTTTTACCGTAATCAGACCGCCTCCGCGGCGGTTTCTGATGCCGTGATAGATGGCGTTTTCGACCAGCGGCTGGATGGACAGCTTTAAAATCATCTCGGTGCGAAGCTCAGGACCTATGTCGATCTCATAGTCCAGTATATCGCGGTATCGGATCTTCTGAATGGTGAGGTAGCCGCGCAGGTGCTCCTCCTCCTGAGCCAGCGTGATCCAATCGTGGCCGTCGGACAGCGATATCCTGTAAAAATCGGACAATGCGCGCGTGATGGAGATGACCTCCTCCGTCTTCTTGGCTTCCGCCAGCCAGACGATGGCATCCAGGGTGTTGTACAGGAAATGCGGCGTCACCTGGGCCTGCAGCACGCGCAGCTCGCTTTTCTTGAGGCTCTCCTGCTCCAGCCGATTTTCCTCCATCAGGTCATTCAGCCTGCCTGCCATGGCGTTGAGGCTGCCCGACAGCGCGCGCAGCTCATCCACATCCGGCTCGGGCGTGCGTTCGCTCAGGTGACCGTCGGCGATCCGCCCGGCGAAGGCCTGCAGCGCCCCGATGGGCTCGGCGACAGCCGATGAGAGCACCTTCTGGGAGGATTTGACAAAGGCCATCGCGAAGGCGACAAGCGTCGCTTCAAGCACCATGGTCACAGCAAGCACCGCGCGCAGCTGGCGGCTGGCTTTGGTGGCAGCCTGTATCTCGGTGGACACAGCGTCGCGGAACATATCGGCCATCAAAAGGGACACATTGCGGATCTCTTCGTGCACGGCAAAGTTTTCCTCCACCGGCGCCTCCGCGAGCATCTGTTCACCGAGCAGTTCGATATAATTGCCCAGAGTGTTGCCGGTGCGCCTGGCGACCGTCAGCTCCAGGCTGCTGGCGGCGCCTTCCTCAATCAGGCTGTCCAGCGTGCTGTTGACGCGCTTCAGCAGCTCAGCCTGCGGACCTTCTTCAAAGCTGCCCCGCCCCGCCACGATGCTGAACAGCTCGCCCGGAAGCGTATCGACTACAACGGAGGTCAGGCTGTTGATGCGTTCAGCTCGATTTAAAAAGCTGTAGTAGAGTTGTGAAAACCCCATCATCATCGCCATCGAAATGATGGCAGGCACCACCATCATGATCATGATGGTGCGAAAGGACACGCTCAAGCGATGGCTGAGCGGCCCGCGCAGGGGGATGCCCCATAAAAGCCTCGGACGATCAGCCATGTCAGTAGCCCCTGGGCGGGATGCTCATCAGATGCTCGTCATACTCGCTGAACACCGTTTCCTCCGAGTAGATCAGCCGGGGAACCTCCTCCCCCGCCGCAAGCTTCTTCGCCAGATCCATGATGATATCGCCCAGCATCGGCGTGCACTCCACCACGCAGTTGATCTTGCCCTGCTTGAGCAGGTCGATGGCCCCCTGTTCGCCATCCACGCTGATGATCACGATATCCTGCCCGGGCTCAAGCCCATAGGCTTCAATGGCTTCGACCGCGCCCAGCATCATGGCGTCATTGTGGGTGTAGAGCACGTCGATCTCCTCGAAAGCCAGGATATCCTGCATGACTTCCTTGCCGACCGAGCGCAGGAAATCGCCCGAGCGGCTGTAGACGATCTCAAAGCGCGGATCAACCGCGATCACGTCCCTGAAGCCCCTTGCCCGGTCACGCATGGGGGTGGAGTCGGGTGTGCCCGATATTTCGGCGACCCTGATCCTCCCCGGAACATCCTCCATCTTGCGCAGCAAAAACTGCGCCGCCCGCTCGCCCTCTGCGTAAAAATCGGAGCCCACAAAACAGGCGATCAGGGAATCATCCTCCACCTTCACCGCCCGGTCCGAGCAGATCACGGGGATGCCCGCCTCCTTGGCCTCACGCAGCACATTGTCCCAGCCGTCTTCGACGATCGGGGAAAAGGCGATCACATCCACCTGATAAGCAATGAAGGAACGCAGGGCCTTGATCTGATTTTCCTGCTTTTGCTCGGCGTTGCGCTCCATCAGCCGGATACCGGCATCCTCTGCCGCCTTGATCACCGAACGCGTATTGCCGATGCGCCAGCCGCTCTCGCTGCCCAGCTGGGCAAAGCCCAGGATGATGGGCTTTTGCCCTTCATCAGATCTTATCTCCGCCTGAGGGCGCAGGTAAAAAAACCACAGGCCGCCAAGCAACATCCCGGCCGGCAACAGCAGCAAAACCAGTCTTTTAATCCACAATCCGGCCTTCATAAGCCTCAATCCACACTTTCCATGTGTGATCCTTTGCCCGTATTATCACGGATGGAGGGCATGGTTGTCAAATCGCCTGAAGGCCCGGGCGTCTGTCTGAAGTCAGCTGAGGCTGCACTCATGCGGGAAAGGATATGATATAAAAAAGAACTTCATTTTATGAAGCTCTCTGTCAAGAAGTAATCGAAACAATATGTCTGTCACCGCCGCCTGAGCATTTCCTCCAGGATCACTTCATCTGTCTCCTTCATGCCCTCCCGGGCGACACGGGCGACTTTTCGG
>CAZVUU010000113.1:0-6421 GCA_964630465.1 uncultured Christensenella sp. | reverse complement strand
CTCCTTATCTGGAGCAAGTACTGATGAATATGTGATATGAGCTCTAGTTCCACTAATGTTTGAGTGGAAAGCAGCTTCGTGCGTAAGCCGTGGGCGCAGCTGCATATTCTTTACAATTCTCTCTACACGTGTTACAATTACCACGGTATAATTTCATCGTATTTGGAAAGGGGTTTTACTTATGAAAAAACTATTGGCCTTCTCACTGGCACTATGCCTGAGCTTGTCTTTGCTGGGCGGCGTGATGGCCGAGGGCAAGGATTATTCCGCCGTGACCATCCGCATCTATTCCAACTCCAACTCCACCGAGCGCGCGACCTGGCTGAAAAACGAAGCCAAGGCGGCAGGTTTCACCATCTCGATGGACGACAACTCGGTCATCTCCGGTGACACGGCCGCCATCCAGGCTGCCAATGAGAAAAAGGACGGGGACATCCTCTTCGGCCTCAACGAAACCCGCTGGGGTCAGGTTGTCGGCGGCACCTACGAAAACCTCAAGCTGGTCGACTGGACCCCCACCTGGGCGGACAAGGTCGGCGACTATAAGTATGACGGACTGGCCTACGGCCTGGTCATCCAGAACATCCTGATGCTCTACCGCAACGACGAGCTGGGCACCAATGGCGAGGAGCTGCACTTTGAGCACTGGGCCGATCTGGTCAACTCCGACTACAGCTGGTACCGCCAGGGCAAGGTCGGCGGCACCACCAACGCCAACATCAACAGCTCGCTGCTGTATCCCTACGCGGATCCTGCCAGCCCTGCCGGCGGCGTCAGCATTGACGGCTGGAAGATGCTGTGGGAGTACTGCGCCAGGGGCCTGTTCAACGGCGACAGCTACGGCTTTGACGCCCTGAACCGCGGCGAGGTGCAGGTATCTACCTTCTACTCCTCGTCTTTGTACGGCAAGGTGGACGCGGCGGCTGAGAGCAGCGCCAATCCTCTTCGTGGCACCATGGAGCCTGAAAACTGGAGCCTGGTCGACATCAAGGACGGCACCTACTACATCGCCGAGTACATCGGCATCCTGGACCGCGAAGGCCGCAGCGAGCTGGAGACAGAGGCTGTCCGTGCCTTTGCCGAGTGGTTCGGCAGCGGTGAGCTTCAGGCTTACTGGGGCGAGGAGTTCGACAGCTATCCCTGCAACGAGGAAGCCGTCGCCCTGCTGTATCCCGACACCGTGCCCCCGATCTACCAGATCCCGAACTTTGCTCTGAACAAGGTGGAAGGCACCGACATGAACTACGCTGAGTACGTAGGCGCCTATTCCAGCCAGTGGACCAACATCATGACCAACCTGGGCTTCTTCTGGGCGGACATGAACGACGCTCCTCAGGAGCCCAACTGGGACGCGCTTGACTGGGCGACCCTGGTTCAGGCCGCGAACTAATATGTAAACGCCGGGAGGGGGCAGACAAAACGCTGCCTCCTCCCCTATTTTTTTAATAAGCTACTGGAGTGCTCTGCCATGATTGATTTAAAAGATATTGTCGTAAAATTCGGTGATTTCACTGCCCTGCACGGCATCAACGTGCATGTGAACGAAGGGGAGTTTTTTACATTTTTAGGCCCCTCCGGCTGCGGGAAAACCACAACGCTGCGCGCCATCACGGGCTTTGCGGAGCCTGCAGAGGGCACGGTGTCCATGGCGGGCAGGGATATCACCCGCGTGCCGATCGAGGACAGGCGCATCGCGATCGTCTTTCAGAGCTATGCCCTGTTCCCGACGATGACGGTATACGACAACATCGCCTTCGGCCTGAAGATCAAGAGGCTCAAGAAGGATGAGATCGACCTCAAGGTGCGCGCCATCGCCGACAAGCTTGATCTGGCGGATGAGCAGCTGCACAAGGCGGTGTCCCAGCTATCGGGTGGCCAGCAGCAGCGCGTGGCCATCGCCAGGGCCCTGGTGAATGACCCGGCCATCATCTGCATGGACGAGCCGCTGTCAAACCTTGACGCCAAGCTGCGCGTGCAGCTGAGAAACGAGCTCAAGCAGATGCAGCGGAGCTTCGGCATCACCTCCATCTATGTCACGCACGATCAGGAGGAGGCGCTGACGCTGTCCGACCGCATCGCCGTGTTCAACAAGGGCGTCATAGAGCAGATCGGCACCCCACATGAGGTATACAACCGCTCGGCCACCGAGTTTGTGTGCAACTTTATCGGCGATATCAACAGGCTGTCGGATGAGACGGTCGACCGGCTCATTGCGTCGGGATTGGTGCTTGATCCGGCTTACCATCACTATATACGCTTGGAAAGGGTGCAGCTGGATGACGCGGCTCAAGGGGCCGATCTGGTCCTCAAGGGGAAGGTGGTCAGCCGGGAATACTACGGCCTGTTCATCAAGTACACCATTGGTATCGGCAGTCAGACCATCCGCGCCGTTGAAAAGAACGACGGCATCCACATCCACGAAGAAGGGGAGGAGCTGCCCCTGGGCATCAAGGGGGCGGACCTGATGAGCTATGACCCTGAAGGAAAGGCGGTGAGCAATCAATGATGAACACGCAGCCCGTTGAAAGAAAGCTGCGGCCGGAGTTTTTATTCAAGCTGTTCGGTATCGGCTTTTTCATCTACCTGTTTTTCGGCTTCATGCTGCTGCCCACGCTCAATACCCTGACCCAGATCTTCACCGCGAAAAACCCGGCGACCGGGCAGACGGACCCCTGGGCCGTCATCCGCTTTTTCCTGGCGGGCAATATGTCCAAGTTCCTGTGGAACTCGGTCAAGCTGGCCGTGCTGCTGGTGATCACGGTGAACGTGGTGGGCATCAGTATCGTGCTGCTGACGGAGTACTTCGACATCAAGGGCGCCGGGGTGCTGCGCATGGGCTATATGACCACGCTGATCTACGGCGGCATCGCTCTTGGCACCGGCTATCTGTTTTTATATGACAACAACGGCATCATCACGGCCCTGCTGCAAAACGCCTTCCCGGGGATGAACCCCAACTGGTTTTCGGGCTTCGGGGCGGTGATGTTTACGATGACCTTTGCCTGCACCAGCAACCATATGCTGTTTTTGCGAAACGCCATCCGGGGCATCGACTACAATACGGTGGAGGCGGCGCGCAATCTGGGCGCCAGGCCCTTCAAAGTGCTGTGGAAGGTGGTGCTGCCCACCCTGATCCCCACGCTGTTCTCGCTGACCGTCATGACCTTCATCACCGGCCTGTGCGCCATGTCGGCCCCGGTGCTGCTGGGCTTTGACAGCATCAACCCGGAGATCGTCCGCCTGGCCGGCTCCTCCATCGCCGACGAGGCCTTCCCGCAGGCGCGCGCGGCGCTGTTGTCGATCATTCTGGCGATTTTCACCATCGTGCTGCTGACCATCCTCAACAGCTATGAGAAGAAGGGGCACTACCTCTCCGTCTCAAAGACCAAGGCCAAGCTGGTCAAGCAGAAGATCAACAACCCCGTCGCCAATGTACTGGCGCATATCTATGCCTATGTGCTGTTTTTGATCTACATGACCCCGGTAGTCATGATCGTCATCTTCTCTTTCCAGACGCACGGCGCCATTCAGATGAAGACGCTGGACCTCAAGGGCTGGACGGCCGTCAACTACTTCGGACAGCAGGATTACAGCTATATGACCTCACGGGGCACCTACCGCGTGCGCGAGGGGGCCATCAGCGGACTGTTTGCCAACGAGGCCACCCTGGGCGGCATCCGCACCAGTTTCATACTGTCTGCGATCGCGGCGGCCATCGCCTGCGTGGTCGTGGTCGTCGCCTGCAACTATATTTTCAAGCGCACCAAAAAAGGCAAGCTGCGCAAGTCGGGCGTGGCGCTGGAATACAGCCTGCTGTTTCCATGGCTGCTGCCGACCATCCTGATCTGCTACTCCTACCGCATCTATTTCAACAGCAACGAAATCTGGTATACGGGCTTCAGCAACCTCTATTATATGGACAATGTGCGCCTGCTGATCGTCATCGCCTACGCGGTGGTGCGTCTGCCCTTCTCGCTGCGCATGATCAAGGCCAGCTTCTACGCCATTGACACCGAGCTGGAGGAAGCAGCCAAGAGCATGGGGGCATCCAGCCTCGTTACCTTCCTGCGGGTGAAGCTGCCGATCATCCTGCCAAGCGTACTGGCGGTGTTCGCGCTCAATTTCAATGCCCTGTTCACGGAATATGACATGTCCGCCACCTTCGCCAGCAGCTACGGCACCTCCTATGCCATGGTCATCCAGAGTATGACGCGGGAAGAAGGCCTCTACGGCTACAATGTCAACGCGACCGGGCGAAGAAACGCCTCCACGGTGTTCATCATGATCGTCTCCGGCCTCATCCTCTACCTGGTCTACGGCGTGGGCGCCAGAGACCTGGGCGAGCGCATCGAAGCCCGCGAACGGCGGCGCAGGCGGTTGGCCAGGCTGGGCCTGGCGCCGGCGAAGGCCGCCGCGGAAGGCGAGAAGACGGACCCGATTGAGGATTTCGGCGGGGTTATTAAGTAAGCTATTTTGACTTCTACAGATGAGGGGCCGCGGCGCGCAGACGCTGCGGCTTTTTCTATGATGGCGTGATCCTGCCCACGGCCTGCGCCCTGTACTGCCCCGGCGTCATGCCCTTCATGCGCTTGAACAGCACAAACATGTACTTAGTGTTTTCAAAGCCGATTTCAAGGGCAATCTCTTCCACCGTCATATCCGTCGATAATAGGAACTCTGCTGCTTTTTCGATGCGTACCCGGTTGAGCGCTTCGCTGACGCTGAGACCTTCGGCCTCGTAAAACTGCTTGCGAAGATAAGCGGCGGAGATGCCCATTTCGTCAGCAATCTTTTGTGCCGAAAGTGACGGGTCGCGCCAGCCGCGTTCCAGCCGCTGGCTGACCCGCTCAGCCAGGATAGATACTTTCTTTTGTTTCTTGGACAGCTGGTGAGCACAAGCAGCCTCAAAAGCGGGAGCAAGCCGATTATACAATGTCTGAACATCATCAGCAGCCTCAAGCAACTCTTCCATCGGCCGGAACTCTCTTGACTGCTCAGGTTCCGGGGAAAGGGATTCAATTTTTTGCACCAGGTGCTTAAGCGCATAAAGAATATAAGCATAGGAACTACCGGACACAGCTTCCACAAAACCAAAGAAGCCTTGCCGAGCTTTTTTTACATCGCCTGATTTAAGGGAAGAAAGCAGCCTGGCTTCCTCCTCGTCGGGATAGCGCTCTTCCTTTCGATGGGATGACAGCAGAGTCTGACAAATGATCAGTTGGCCTGGGTAGAGGAAGCTCAGGCGGCGCAGTTCATTCATCTGGGCCAGGCATCCGGGCAGCTGAGCAATAGATTGAATATTCGGGCAGTAATAACAGCGTTTTTCCAGCACGGTTGTCAGGCGCTCGCACAGTTCAAGTGCGTAGTCGGTCTTGGCTGCCTGTCCGCACAATACACTCAACCCCTGATGGTTCAACGTCAATACTTCGTTGGTTTCCTGAGACAAGAAGTCTGCAAGGATACGGTCGACGGGGTGTTCGAACAGGATCAGATACAGTGGAGGTGCAGGGAGATAGCTGCCGCCGCTGACCTGTCCGGCCAGCGCCGCCCGCAGAGCGTCCTTTTGTGATTGCAGACGGGATGAGGCGATAAGCATGTCCACCCGGTCAACAGCCTGCTTAGGATGTGCGGTTGTATTGCCCTTCTCATCCGGTAAAGGCTCCAGGCGCTTGCGAATATGGGAAAAGGGCGTGTAGATGCGAACAAAGGTATAGGATAAGGCTCCTAAAAAGAGGATGGCAGTCAGCGTAATGATCAAAAAAGCGCTGTCTCGTATCCGGCTGAGGCCGGGCAGGGTATTCTCATAAGGTGTGATTCTCAGGCTGAGCCATCCATCTTCACCGGCGGCCGCAAAAAAGCACAGATAGCGCCTGTCATCGATGGATTCTGTCAGATAGCCGGCGGACTGGGCTTCTTCCATTTGCCTGCGGATTCGGGGCAGAAAAAGCGCAGCTTTGCTTTCCAGCTCTTCCGCCTGAGAGGCGATCACATGTCCCTGCCGGTTGAGGATGATATAGCTGTCGCCCGGGAACTGAAGAAGATGCTCACGAAACCAGGCCGGGTCCAGGTTGAGCATCACAGCGCCCGGACGGGGGCTGCCCTCATTGTCTCGCTCAAAAACGAAGTAGGCATAGGAGGCGCGCGGATAGGGCAGAAGCTGCCGGTTTTCAAGCAAGCGGTATTGCAGCCTCATCCTGTCATCGGCTGTACGCTTTGCATAGAGATCAAAGGCTTGACGATCGCCGAAACTGTCAAAAGAAGAGGAAAAAAAGAGCTCATCAGTTGAAAAGACCTTCTGCACTTTTTCGTTGAATACATAGATAGACTGCAGCAGGCTGCCGGAAGACACATACTGTCCCAGTTCGCGCATGGCGCTGATGCGGTCATAGGTACTCAGCTCGGCGGCTGTTCTCAGCCTGGT
>CAZVUU010000112.1:6380-6694 GCA_964630465.1 uncultured Christensenella sp. | reverse complement strand
CCAGGTACTTGCTTGCCTCCTCAAAGATGGCAGCAAAGGTCGGGTCCTGCAGGTCTTCCGGGGGCGGTTCATACTTGGGATACTCTTCCACCAGGTATTTATGGATGTAGGGAGAGCCAGGAAACAGGTCAGGACGGTTGCCCAACTGGGACATGTACATGGCGTACAGGCCCATCTGCCGATGGCTCATCATGTAGACGGGCAGGTGGGAAAGATTGAAGTTCTCAATCTCCACATGCGCCGTGCGGAACAGATAGGGCACCGAGGCTTCGTACTGGTAGTATTCCGGTCGCAACTGCCCGGTGCGGGGGTCC
>CAZVUU010000112.1:0-6370 GCA_964630465.1 uncultured Christensenella sp. | reverse complement strand
CCGTCTGCCACTCGGTGCGGTAGCGGGTTTCGGTGGTCACGGTCTCTGTGCGGATGTACTGCTTGTCAAAGAGGGTGCGCAGCAGTCCTGCCACCTCGTCGATTGTCCAGGCTTTGGCATTCTTGAGAGCAGTGAGCATGGAGATGAGCACATAGGGGTCATGTTCCAGCTTGTCAGCCTCAATGGTGACAGCGTCAACCTCCGGGTGCAGGGCCAGGTAGTTGTCCAGCTCGTACTGCAGCTCTTCTTCCATCTGCCTGTACATGGCCTCAGCCGCCCGCATGTCGCTGTCCTGGGAGGGATAGGTGGCCGAGGCCACCGAGGTCAGGGTGGTTTCCAGCAGCACCGAGCAAGAGGACAGGCTGTTCATCACCAGCAGAAGCAAGGCAAACAGCCCGCCCACCAGCAGTGCACCGCGTTTTCTTCTGCGCAGGAAGGTCTGACCGCCCTTGAATCGGGACTTTACCTTGTCCACCAGCGTGGCCCCTGCCTTGGCCGGCTGGCTGCCCCCCTTTCGAGCGGCAGCGTACTGCTTGCGAATGCTCCTTTTCTGCTGCCAGCGGGAGTAGGGGTTGCTGGAAAGATGCGGAGCCTCATCCACCCTCTCGCCATTGGCAGTTATTGGCTGCTGCTTCTTCCTGCCCTCCGTCTGCTGGGGACTTGCCCCACTGCTTCGACCATCCTTCAGCTGCCTGCTTCGCTGACCACGGCGCAGGGAACGCACCGTGCTGCTGGTCGCCTTCTGGGTGCTGTGCGCAGCCTCAAGACCTGTATTTTCCTCCTCCTGTCTGTCAAGGGCAGTATGAACGCCCAGACCTGCTGCCTTCAGGGACAGCGGCATGGCGCTGGGCTTATTGGGAGTCTTCGGTGTAGGTTTGGGCTGCACTTCCTCAAAGAAAAGGCGCTGCGCCTTTTGACGCTGCGCCTTGTCCTTGGGCGTTTGTGCCTTCCCTGTTTGCTCTTCTGCCTTGTTCGGCGGGGCTTTGCCCCTGTTGGCTTTGTTTGCCCTGCCCTGGGGCTGAGGTGGCTGTTCCTTGAGGGACTTTTGCCCTTCAGCCTCCAGTTCCTCCTTGCTAAAGCTCAGTCGGGAGGGCTGTTTGCCCATGTGGTATCACCTCCTTGGCCGTCTATGCGCTGGTCTCTTGCAGCTTGGTGGTCATGATGCGGTACAGCTCGGTGTCCTTGGGGAAGCGATCCACAAAGGGCAGGATGACATGCCCATAGAACAGCAGGCCCTCGCCTTCCCCGGAGTGGGTCACATAGGACAGCTGGTGGGGCGAGATGTTCAGCTGCTTGGCCAGTATCTGACGGTCGCCCGTCGCCTGGTTGAGCATGTAGATATAATCGGAGTTTTCAAAGATGTTCTCGACCTCTCTGGAAGACAGCAGGTCTTTGACGTTCTGGGTGATGCCCGTGGGAATGCCGCCCCATTTGCGGAAGCGCTTCCAGATTTCCACCGAGTAGGCTGCCGTCTGCTCCTCCTTCAAGAGCAGGTGGAATTCGTCGATGTAGTAGCGGGTGGCCTTCTTTTCTGCCCGGTTCACGGTCACCCGGTTCCATACCTGATCCTGCACCACCAGCATGCCCAGCTTTTTGAGCTGCTTGCCCAATTCCTTGATGTCATAGCACACAATGCGGTTGTCGATGTTCACATTGGTGCGGTGGTTAAAGACATTCAAGGAGCCCGTGACATAGATTTCAAGGGCGGTGGCGATGTACTGGGCTTCCTTCTCTTCCTGTCTACGCAGGGCATTGTACAGATCCTCCAGGATGGGCATGTTTTCGGGGACGGGGTCTGCCAGGTACTGGTTGTACACCGTGCGGACACAGCGGTCGATGATGGTCTTTTCCACAGGCTTTAAGCCATCCTTGCCGCCCACGATGAGTTCGCACAGCGACAGGATGAAGTCGCTCTTTAAGGACAGCGGGTTTTCATCATCCGAGTAGTTGAGGTTCAAGTCCATGGGGTTGATGTAGTTGTCCGAAGTGGGCGAGATGCGGATCACCTGCCCGTCCAGGCGCTCCACCAGGGGGTAGTACTCGGCCTCCGGGTCACAGATGATGATGTCATCGCTGGTGACGAAGAACACATTGGTAATCTCCCGCTTGGCAGAGAAGGACTTGCCCGCACCTGGTGTGCCCAGAATCAGCCCGTTGGGGTTCTTCAGGAGTTTCCTGTCCACCATGATGAGGTTGTTGGACAGGGCGTTGAGGCCACAATACAAGGCTTCCTTGCCCGCCTGGAACAGCTCCTGGGTGGTGAAGGGCACAAAGATGGCGGTACTGGAGGTGGTCAGCCCCCGGTGGATGGAGATGAGGTTCTGCCCCAGGGGCAAATTGCTCATGAGGCCTTCCTCCTGTTGGTAGTCCAGCCTCGTCAGCGCGCAGTTGTACTTCTGGGCAATGCTTGAGGCCTGGAACACATTGTTGTCCAGCTGCTGTCTGGATTCTGCCGTGTTCAAGACCAGGAAGGTCACCAGGAACATGCGCTCGTTTCGGCTTTGTAGATCCTGCAGCAACTTCTTGGCTTCCGCGCCATAGGTGGCCAGGTCGGAGGGGATGATGTCCATGTCATAACCGCTGCGGATGGCTTTCTTCTGCTCCTCAATCTTCATTTTGTCCAGGTCGGTGATTTTCCGCTTGATGGTCTTGATGGCATTCATCTGGTCGATGGAACGGATGTGCAGGGAGACGATGAGGCTGGATTCCATGTCCAGGAAGTCTGCCAGCATCCGGTCATTGAGTTCGGGAGCCAGAATCTGGATGAAGGACACTGCTCCGTGCTTTCTGCCCATGCGGAACATGCGGCCATGGCGAAACTCAAAGCCAGAGGGCGCAATGAAATCCTTGGTGGACAGTCCCGAGGGTGCCAGCCAGTCCCAGGAAAACTGGAAGCGCTGCTGCTCGTCCATGTGGAAGAGGCTGTGCATCACCTCCAGGCGCTGCTTGCCGCTTAGTCCTTCCGCTGCCACTCCCAGGCGCTTGAAGTTATTCAGCAGGTCGTTTTCGATGCGCTCCAGCCGGGGCTTGGCGGTTTTGAGGCCGTCCGCTTCAATGCCAAAGGTCAGGTATTTGGTCTTGACCAGGCCGTTGTTGCCCTTGGCCAGCTGATCCCTCAGCATCTGGGCGTACTCCTCCCGGATGCTGTCATAGGCGTCCTGCTGCCGCTCGATGCGGATGACAGCCTGGCTGTTCTCTCCATTGGCCGAGATGTTCAGGAAGGACAGCTGAAAGCAGATGGAACTGTCAAAATAGTTGAGAAAGTCGCACCAGCCGTCAAAGATGGCGGTCTTGTCATCGTTCTGGGACAGCTGGTAGTTGATGTCCTGAAAGCTCAGGCTCTTGGTGAAGTAGTTGGAGCGCACCTGACAGATGCCGTCCGGCAGCATCCTCAAATAGGGGATGCTGTCCTGGGCGCTGATGCTCTTTTTGCCCTGGGGTTTGGCTCTGGCCAGGGCGATGGCAATTTGCTTGCGCTCTGCCCGGCTGAGCTTGCGGGCAGGCGCGTTACGCTTTTGTGCCCTTGCCTTTTGCTTGGCGGACAATCCGACTTACCTCCTTATCCAGTTGGTGCTGTCTCTCCAGCAGCACATAGAAGTTCTGCGTCTGATACCTGCGCTGCTTGGGCTTTAAGAAGAACACCGACAGCATGTTTCGCAGGATGACCTCCAGGGGCTGTCCGTTCTTTTCGTACATGGCCAGCAGAAAGGCGGGCAGCATGATGAGCACCATGACAAAGGCGGCTACGCTGGTGCCGGCAAAGTCCTTCAGCAGAAAAAACAGCGGAACGCCCATCAGGGCGCCTGCGCCAAAGCAGATGAGTTGGCGCTTGGTCAGGCCAAAGAACACCTTGGTCTTCACCTTGGTCAAGTCCTTGGGCACGGGCACATAGGCCATGGCAATATTCTCCTTTCCATACCGGTCTTAGTGGGCATTGAACACGCTCTTGGCCAGGGAACTGGTCTTAAACAGGGTGAAGCATAGCAGCACCGTATAGCCCACGCAGGTCCAGATGGCGGCTGAGATGTCCTCCATGGTGCCGATGCTGCCGATGAGCACCGCATAGATGGCCACGCAGACCAGAATCAGGAAGGCCTGGAAGGCCAGGGCGAACAGGGAACGCAGATAGTTCTGGCCCATGTTGCCGGACTCGTGGCTCATCATGGTGGCCATGGGGATGGGGGCTACCGAGGTGATGAGATAGATTTCTATCATGCGGCCATACACGATGATGAAGATGCAGATGTTCAGCGCCCAGATGGTGATGCCCACCAGGGAGGTTTCCAGCCACATGCTGAACAGCTTGCCCAGGTTCATGTCCATCAGCCGGGCTTCCAGGTTGCCCACGATGTTCTCGATGTTGAGGTTGGCATCTGACACGATAACCCCTGCGGCGTTGTTCACCACGCTCTGAGCGGCCTCAAAGATGCCCATCACGATGGTCCAGGTGTTGGTGAGGATGAGGATGGCCCCTGCAGTTTTGAACATCCACTTGAAGAACATGAAAGTGTCCACATCCCCATGCAGGTTGTTCTTCTCGATGATCATGTTGATGAGTTCATAGGTCATGACAAAGGCCAAGATGAGCCCCGCAATGGGGATGATGACGGTGGTGGACAGGTTGCGGATCATGCTGTACACCCCGGCATTCCAGCCCTGGGGTGTCATGCCTACCTGGGAGGCGATCTCACCCACACGGGTGTTGACGTTGTCAAAGAGGCCTGTCAGGTTGGAAATGATGCCGCCCACCAGGATTTCCTTGAGCCATTGTTCCAGCGCATCCTTGATGAAGTTCAATCAAGCTTCCCCTCCTTTCTGCGCCCTCCCCACCATGAGGAGGGCGCGTAGTGTCGGTACGGCTTCCGGCTTAACCGAAAAGACCAGAGAGCAGGGGCACCAGGGTGATGCCGATGAGGGCCACACCACCGCCTGCCATGAGCTGCTTCATGCCCTGGCTCTTGGCACCGGGGTTGTCATTGCCGTAGCCTTCCAGCAGGTTGATAGCACCCCAGATGCCAAGGCCTGCGCCCAGGGCGATAACCAGGGTTTGCAAAACACCAACTGCGCTGTTGAAAAATGCCATGTGATATCTCCTCTATATGGTTGTTTGGGGATGGCGATGGATTAGCAGGTGAGGGGATAGGGAGGAATTCGCTTAGATGTTGTCGTTTGGTTCATCGTCAGGGGGCACATCCGGTTCGCTGTCGCTTTCTTCAGGTGTATGATTGTCAGCCACCTTGATCTCATAGCTATCAAATACCTGGGCGGGCCGCGGCATGAACCGAAGGGACAGCGCCATTTCGATATCTTGCTTGTTCTTGGCGTTGGGAGCCAGTAAGTACTCATCATGGTATTGTTCCGTGACATCATCATCTCCAAATGAAGAAGCGGCTCTTGCGAACCGCTTTCCCTGATTATGACTTGTATGCGATTGTTTATTCCCTTGGTCTAGTCAAGTGCATTGGTTTATCTCTTCTTCCAGTTTTGCAATGCCAGACAGCAACGCTTCAAAACCAGGCTTATCACCGAACAGCATATTCTGCATATGGTCGTAGTCTTCTTTGAGGGCTTTCAGCCGGGCTTCTGGTGGCATCAACCGCAAGGAACCTGGAACCGCCAAATCGTAGCGTGCCCAGGAGCAGTGATAGAACTTGTCCTTGAACGCCACCACCTTGGCCAGCAGCGCCATATCCCTCAGCGCATTATCTTTCGCGTCTGTCTTTGCCATCTCATACAGATCATAGTAGTGACGGGAATATCGTCCTGGCATCTCTGTATTCTCTGGTCGAAATGCTTCTCGGTGCAAAATGGTTGCCTTTTCCCAGAAAGTCCTTTCAGGAAGAACCGTCCGAATTGATGTGCTGGGCTTTTCGAATGCGAAAGGATAGGCTTCTGCCGCATAGCTCCTGATTTTACTGTTTTTGGCTGGCGTCCATGCAGCCAGTGCACCTATCTCCAAGCGTATCTCACGCAGGATTGCCTGATCAGAGAAACTGCTGGGATAGCTGAATCGTATGGTCTGTCCGTCCGTCGGCTCTATATGGCAGTGGATGGGTTGAAGCAATTCGTCTGTCAGTGCTTCAATCAACGCGGGCAGGAATTGATGGGCTAAGAATTGGGCGGCGCGTTCATCTGCCTCTTTGTTGAATCGGTCTTGTTTGGTGACGCTTCGCTCCAGCCAGGGCTCCTCTATCCCATATCCAAGCACGCGCCAATCCAGAATCAGGTCAATATCTTCGGAGAATCGCGCGATGAGCCCATAAGCTTTCGAGAGACTTGTTCCTCCTTTGAAGGCGAGCGCACCCTTCCAGGGGCATCGATGAAACAGATAGTCTAGCATGAAGCACACCCAGAAATCCTTCTCGACCAC
>CAZVUU010000111.1:0-6945 GCA_964630465.1 uncultured Christensenella sp. | reverse complement strand
TGCTGCTTCCTTCCGGACCTGACAGGGTTCACACCATGAAATCGCACAGGACCCGATACCACATGCGGCATAGATATAATAGCCGATTGGGGTCATGTTTGCAAGCATCGGGCGATTGACAATTCTGATAAATATAAGTATATTAGCAACAACTTATTTATCAAAGCGTATCAGGGAAGGAGGCTGCGATGGAGCGCCATGCCAAGCGGATCGCGGAGTTGCTGAAGGTACTGGCCAATGAGAACCGGCTGGTCATCCTCTGCGCTTTGATGCGGGGCCCTCAAAACGTCAGCAGCCTGCTGAAGAAGGTGCCGGGGATCAGCCAGCCGGCGCTCTCCCAGCACCTGGCGATGATGAAGGCCCACGGCATCCTGTCCGACAGGAGGGCCGGGCAGACCGTCACCTACCGCATCGCCGACCGCCGCGTTGAGCGTGTTATGGAGGTGCTGGGTGAATCCTACTGCCCGGGAGAGGCCATCGACGGTACAATCGAGCCGGCTGGGGCTGAATGGGTATGATCAATGCATGCGGTCCATGACCGCATCGCTGAGTGATAAGGAGTGTTTCTGTGCAATACCTGCTGCTGTTTCTGGAGGGCGTGATCACCTTCATCTCTCCCTGTTTGCTGCCGATGCTGCCGATCTACCTGTCGTTTTTCGCGGCAGGCGATACGGACAGGCGGCGGACGCTGCGCAACGCGCTGGGCTTTGTGCTGGGCTTTACCATCGTATTTGTGGCGATGGGGGCCTTCATGGGCGTGCTGGGCAAGCTGGTGCGCGAGTACCAGACCATCCTGAACATCGTGACCGGCGCGGTCGTCATCCTCTTCGGCCTTAACTTCCTGGGTGTTGTCAACATCGGTTTTCTCAACCGCACAGCCCAGAAGGACGCCAGGGTGAAGGACCTGACCTTCGGATCCTCCATGCTCTTTGGCATCGTGTTCTCCATCGGCTGGACGCCCTGCGTCGGGGCCTTCCTGGGCTCAGCCCTGATGATGGCCTCGCACGGAGGCTCTTTGCTGCAGGGTATCGCGATGCTGCTGGCCTTCTCCCTGGGCATCGGCATCCCCTTCGTGGCCAGTGCCCTGCTGATCGACCGGCTCAAGGGAGCCTTTGACTTCATCAAAAAACACTACCGTGTGATCAACCTGGTATCCGGGGCCATCCTGGTCATCGTCGGCATTCTCATGGCGACGGGCTATATGGGCTACTGGCTTGCGATGCTGAGTTTCTGAGGAGGAATGATATATGAATAAAAAGATGAAAACCATCCTTTCCCTGGTGGGCTTTGCCCTGTTCATCGCCCTGGCCGTCTTCGCGTATAACCGCCTGAGCGATCAGACAAAGCCGGCGGACTCCCTTGTTGTCTTCGGCGGCATAGCCGCGGCCCGGGCGGAGGAGGCCGCGACCCCAGAGCCTACTCCGGAGCCTGCCCCCACCCAGGCGCCGGAGCGCCAGCCGATGATGGCCCCCGAGTTTACGGTGCAGGATATGGAGGGCAATGAAGTCAAGCTGTCCGACATGCGCGGCAGGCCCGTGGTGGTCAATTTCTGGGCCAGCTGGTGCCCGCCCTGCAAGTATGAGATGCCCGAGTTTGAACAGGTCTATCAGGAGCTTGGCGAGGATGTGGTCTTTATGATGGTCGACATGGTGGACGGCCAGCGAGAGACCAGGGAAAAGGGCGCCAAGTACATCGAGGACGAGGGCTATACCTTCCCGGTATACTTCGATATCGATCAGCAGACGGCCATTACCTACGGCGTGATGTCCATCCCCACCACCTATTTCATCGATGCCGAGGGCTACCTGATCGCGGGCGCGCAATCAGCCATCGACGCCGAGACCCTCATGCGGGGCATCGGGATGATCGCGCCTTAAGAGAGCAAGGCAAAACGGACGGCGGGAAGAAGGCGCCTTTGGCTTTCTCCCCCGCCGTCCGTGCTGTATAAAAGATAAGTTCTCTTGAACCTTCCTTTATCTGTCTTTTTTGTTTTTTGTTTTTCCGGGGCGCGAAAGCGCCTTTTTTGCTGCCGATGTCAGGGCTTCAAAGGCCTTTGCTGCTCTGTTGACGACATCTGTCCGCAGCCTGCCTGCGATCAGCGCCATTCGCTTCATCCGGCTCAAGGCGGCATAGGCGCTCTGCCAGTAAAGCCTTGCCGTCATCACCTGTTGATTATCCGCCGCATGTTTTCCGTAGAGCACAGCCGATACGTCCTCGGCCAGCTTCAAAAGCCCCCGGTCCTGCGGAGCGATCCGCTGCGCGTAGCCGCGCAGGGTCTCCTGCGGCAGCTGCCCCTTGCCCTGACGGGCGAGGGCCGCGCACAAGGCATCCCAGTAGATCAGCAGCTTTGCGCTGTTATCAGGGGAGCGATCGGCCTGCCGCGCGGGATCAAGCGCGCGGACGCGCCATACGCACAGCGCGGTAAGGGCCGCAAGCACAAGCAGCCACAGCCACCACAGACGGGTCCCCGGATGGGCGGCGGGCGCAGGGTCGTCCCGGTCCTGCTGCTGTTCTTCCTCTGGCGGCTGCGAGGGTTCGGGGCTTGGGCTGGGTTCGGGCTCATCCTCCTGTGGCCTGTCTTCCTCGCCTCCTTCCGGGCCCTCCTGCTCCTGCTGCTGCGGGTCATCATCGGCAGAGGGATCATCCGGCTCGTCGCCGCCCGGGGGTTCATCGGGCTGCGGGGGCAGCTCGCCGGTGGCGGCCGTCGCGTCGAAGGTGACCCAGCCCAGGGCCGGGATGTAGATCTCTGTCCAGGCGTGCGCGTGCTGGCCGGTGATCAGCGCGGGCGCGTCATCCTTCCCCGGGGTGGCGACAAATCCTTCGATGTAGCGGGCGGGCAGGCCGACGGAGCGGCTCAGCACGGTCATGGCGCTGGCGAAGTAGGTGCAGTAACCCTGCCGGGTTTGAATGAAGTGAGCCACAAAGTCCATATCCTGCGGCGCGTCGGCAACATCCAGCGTATAGCTGAAGTCGCTCTTCAGATAGTCGCGTATCAAAAGGGCCATGCGGTAGGGGTCATCTTCCCCGCCGACGATGGACCGGGCGAGCCCCGCCACCTGCCCATCGGGCAGCAGGTGGGAGGGCAGCTGGAGATAGTCGGCCTTCATCTCTTCAAAGTGCTCATCCGTGGCGCCGGACAGCTTGGCCGCCAGGCTGTCTGTCTGCTGTGTGCCGGCGATATAAGGCTCGTAGCTGAGGGCATAGCCGTCACCCGGCAGGAGATTTCTGGTGATGAACATCTCGCTGGACGCGTTGATATAGGGCACCATGCCCTCCTGTGCGCTGAGGCTGCGCAGGCGCTGGGGCACGAACAGGGTGGAGGGCATGGGGCTCAGCATGCTGACATTGACGGTCAAAGCCTGCGCGCGCAGGTCCTGCCGCGGCAGCCCCGCGTCAAGCAGAGCGTCGCGCAGCGCGGAAAAGCGTATCGTGGTATAGCCATAGCGCTCGTTTGATATGGTGTCATGCCAGGCCCGTCCGTTATAGAGGTTCAGAATGCCGCCGCGCAGGTAGACCCGCCTGCCCGTTTCCACCTGCATGACGGGTGTGTTTGAAATGGCGGGCTTGCCGCCCAGGCCCTTGTCGCCCATGGGCTGATAGCCTTCCGAAGCCAGGCTGAAGTTTTCGCGCGACTCGGTGAAAAAGAAGTAATCCTTGATCAATTGGCGCAGTTCATCCGCCTTTTTTTCAAGCGCCGGCACCGTACTGCGGTAGGGCGGGGTGAAGGCAAAGGCTGCCAGGGCGATGGCCAGGGCAACGGGTACGGCCTTGAGAAAGCTTCGGCGCGCTTTGCCCGCGTTCATGCCGGGCGCCTGCGTCTGCGCGGCGTAGGCATATAAAAGGGGCACGGCGGCCATCGCGGGCAGATAGGCTGTGATCGACTGCCGCGCACCCGAAAACCACACCATCAGCACGCTGACCAGCAGCAGCGGGGCAGAAAAGCTCGGCTCCCCTTGCATCAGCAGGCGGATATAGGGCATCAAAAGGGCAATGAACAGAGGGATCAGCAGGTCTGAATACAGCAGCACGATATGCTGCGCCGGGCGAAAGGCCGCAGAGGCCTCGATCAGGGCCTTGCCGGCCCCGGGGATCGGAGAGGTAAAGACGAACCAGAGCCCCAGGGCGATGACTGCTAACCTCAGCGCCGCCCGCAGCCAGCGTCGCCCGATGGCCGCGATCGATGAAAACACCAGCGACAGCAGGCCGGTAAACAGCAGGGCGTAGCCGCTCTCCCGCTCCAGCCCGAACAGATGCAGCACCGGGCCGGCCAGGGCCCAGGTGCACAGCGCCAGCATCCCGGCGTCCGTCAGGCGGCGCTTGAGCGCCTCAGGCGGGCGTAACATAGCACACCTCCACCAGATGCCGCTGCAGCTGGGTAATGTATTGCTCATACTGCGGGTTTTCAGGCTCAAAGGTCACCAAGTAGAGCCGCGCGCTGGGGCCGGAGCGGCGGATATGCTTGACCCCCTCGACGATATCGGCATCCAGCCGGGTGGTGATCATGATGGTGGCCCCCGTGCGGCGCATGCGCCGCAGCTCGACATTCAGTACCTTGTCAAAGGGCTCACCCCCGCGGAAGATCTGGTAGGCCAGCTCCTCCTGCAGGAGGGCAAGCGAGCCTTCCCTGTCCGCTTTGAATTCGCCCGCCCGCGCGCCATAGAGCGGCAATCGCACGGGGTTGCCGCCCTCCATCTGCATTTTGGCGACGGCCAGGGCGGTCTCGGTCAGGGTGTCCTTCAGGCGGCTCAGGCCGTCGGGCACGCCTTCATAGCCTACGGGGTCCGCGCAGTCCATCAGCACCAGGGTGTCGGGCGGCGCGGGCAGCTCAAAGCGGCGCACCAGCAGCTCCCGCTTACGGCTGGACAGCTTCCAGTGGATGCGCTTCATGGGGTCGCCCTGGCGGAAGGCACGTACGTCATCCGGAGCGGTGATGTCTTCCGTGGTCTGGTTGGGCAGTGCCCGGCCGTCATCCCGCTGGGCGCTTTGCAGCTTATCCACGTCAAAGGGGCGCGGCAGCACGACGACCCGGGGCGGCTTTTGCCCGACGCGCTTTTTAAAGCGGAACAAGTGAAAGATGTCTCTCAGGTACATGGTGCGGATGCCCGCCTCCTCAACGCCGACATGCGGGAGAAAGACAGGAAAACCCGCCGTCTTGCGGCGGGTGAAGCCGGGTTCAAAGCTGAGCGCGCTTTTCCCTTCCGGCAGGGCCAGGATCATTTCGGGCGCGGCGATGGGCAGGAAGCTGCGGTTGACCAGGCTGATGGACAGCCTGGTCCGGGCTCCACGCTCGGCCTTTTGGTCCTCAAGGGATTGATCGACCTCCAGAAGACGAGAGGACAGCAGCAGGCTGATCAGACTGTAGAGTATCATCAGCGCCAGCGCCCAGGAGGTCAGGTAAAAGATACGGCCGCCCAGCGACAGGGCGCACAGCGCCGACACGATCAGCGCGCACAGGGCGATGAAAAAGCGAGAGGTCATGCCTGTTTGCCGGGCACCGCCAGGGTATCGAGCAGCTGGCGCAGGATGCCCTCGGCCGTCATGCCGCGCATGCGGGCCTCCGGCGTCAGGATCAGCCTGTGGCTGAGCACGGGCAAGGCCATGCGGCGCACATCATCGGGCAATATATAATCGCGCCCGGCAAGGACGGCGCAGGCCTGCGCCGCGCGCACCAGGGCGATGGACCCGCGGGGGGACACGCCCAGCTGCAGGGCGGCGTTCTGCCGGGTGGCGGCGGCGATAGTGGCCACATAGACGCGCACCTCGCGGCTGCAGTAAACGGTGCCGACCATGTCCTGCATATGCAGCACCTCCTCGGCGCTGCATACAGGCGTCAATGATTTCAGCGGCGATTCCTGGCCCGAGTAGCGGTCCAGCACATCCAGCTCCTCCTCAATGGAAGGATAGCCGATGGCGATGCGCAGGAAGAAGCGGTCCATCTGCGCCTCCGGCAGGGGATAGGTGCCCACGAAGTCGATAGGGTTTTGCGTGGCCAGCACCATAAAAGGCCGCGGCAGCTGGCGGGTGACGCCGTCCACAGTGGACTGCCCTTCCTCCATCACTTCCAGCAGGCTTGACTGGGTCTTGGGCGAGGTGCGGTTGATCTCGTCGGCCAGCAAGATCTGGGTGTCCACGGCGCCGGGTTTGAATTCCATCTCGCCCGTGCTCATGTTGACCATGGTAAAGCCCGTGATGTCCGAGGGCATGACGTCCGGCGTGAACTGTATGCGCTTGAACGAGCAGTTGAGCGAGCGCGCCAGGGCGCCCGCCAGCGTGGTCTTGCCCACGCCCGGAACATCCTCAATGAGGACATGCCCCCGGCAAAGCAGGGCGATCAGGGCCAGCTCAATGGCCTCATCCTTGCCGACGATCACCCGGCGCACGTTTTGCAGCAGGGCGTAAATCAGGCTGCGTGGATCTGTGGTCATAGGCTTCCTTCCTGCCGGCCAGACAGATGGCCGTGCTTAGGCATTATACCGAGGCATCGGCCGTTTTGCAATCTTTCTGTAATGAGTTGGAAACAAATGGCGCGCCATGGTGAACAGATCATTGTTCGTTGCAGCCAGCAAAAAATCGTCTGATTCAGCGATGTCGGAAAACCTCGATTTAAAATGGGCGGGTGAACCAGGTTTGTCCTTCTTGCCCTTTTTCTGATCGTATCGTCTTTTCAAAGTGCTTTAATAAGATCTGAACATGACAGGGCATCATGATCCCTTTTTTTGACCCCTTTGTGATGGTTCCCTGGCTTAAACATTCTGTTGGCGTTCCGATAAAAATAGAATGAAGCAAATCCGCTTGTTACACAGGGTGTGTTGTGGTAGAATAATATCCGTTATGTAGAAACCTAAGTTTTTTCACAATACCATTCAAGGGGGATTTAAAACATGGCTGACTATCAACCAAAGGATATCCGTAACATCGCTTTCTTAGGGCATGGCAGCGAGGGCA
>CAZVUU010000110.1:4536-7034 GCA_964630465.1 uncultured Christensenella sp. | reverse complement strand
GAAGCCCGGGAGATGGGCATCCGCGTCATGCTTGACGGCGTGTTCAGCCACACGGGCGATGACAGCATCTACTTCAACCGCTACGGCCGCTACCCCGGCAAAGGGGCATACCAGAGCAAGCAGAGCCCCTATTATTCCTGGTACCGCTTTACGGACTACCCCGACAAGTACGCCTGCTGGTGGAACATCGACACCCTGCCCGAGGTCAACAAGGACATACCCAGCTACCGCGAGTTCATCCTGGGCGACCGGGGCATCGTACGCAGGTGGGTCGGCAAGGGGGCCTGCGGCTGGCGGCTGGATGTCGTCGACGAGCTGCCCATGAGCTTTCTGCGGCAAATGCGCCGCCAGGTAAAGGCGGAGCGCCGGGAAGCCGCTCTTTTGGGCGAGGTCTGGGAGGACGCCAGCAACAAGCTGGCCTACGGGCGCATGCGCAGCTATTGTCTGGGTGATACGCTGGACTCGGTGATGAACTATCCCCTGCGCGATGTGATGATCCGCTTTTTCACCCACCGGGCGGATGCGGAGCAGGTGGTCCGCCTGGTCCGCAGCCTGCAGGAAAACTATCCCCTACCTTTCTTTTACTCTTTGATGAATCTGATGGGCAGCCACGACCGGGTGCGCATATTGAATATACTGGCCCTGCAGGAATACGCCGACATGCCCCCCGAGGAGCGGGGCAGGCAGGTGCTGGCCCCCGAGCTCAAGCAGCTGGCCGTTGAGCGCTTTAAAAAGATGCTGCAGCTGGTCTGCGCGCTGCCCGGCATGCCCTCGCTGTACTACGGCGACGAGGCCGGCATGGAGGGTGCCAACGATCCCTATAACCGCGGCCCCTTTCCCTGGGGCAGGGAAGACAGGCAGCTGACGGAATTTGTCCGGCAGGCATTCAAAGAAAGAAACAATGACCCGGTGCTTCAAACCGGTACCTTTGACATCGCCTACGAGGGAAAGCACACGATTCTGATCTATCGGGGGCTGGACGAGAAGGGCCTGGACGCCTTCGGAAAGGCCGTCAAAGCCAGGCCCCGGCTGATCCGGATCACCCGGGATACCGTGCGGCTTTAATTGTTACGAAATATCGGATGAAATTGTTACAAAATGCCTTGATTTTCTTGACACCTTCAGTATTTGCGCATAGAATGAACTATACGAATTCACAAGGCGGAGGTTTTTGCATGGAAAATAATAAAATAAGGCGCCTGGGCGCGTGGATCATCTGCGCCGCGCTCTTGCTGGCCGCCCTGCCGGCTTCGGCCACGGAGACCTTCCCTTTTATCGGCTATACCACGCAAAGCCAGCTGCTGCGCGAAAGCCCCTCGGCCTCGTCCGGGACACTGCTGACCATCCCTGCCAATGACGTCGTGGCCGTGATGGGGGCTGACGGCAGCTATTATATTGTGGAATACCAAAAACTTTCAGGCTATATTGAAAAGCGGGCGATCACCACGACCCCGCCCGGCCAGTCGGCCGGCGGCGCCGTCACCGCTTCAAGCACCGCCACACAGGCGCAAATCGCAAAGTATCCGCCCCTCTCGCTGGGCAGCGAGGGGCCGGCTGTCAAGGCTCTCCAGCAGGCGCTGGAAGAGCTTCGCTTTCACAAGGGCGCCATCGACAGCAAATACGGCCGGACCACGGAAAGCTCCGTGAGGGCCTATCAAGAGAAGAACAAGCTGTCCGCCACCGGCATCGCCGACCCGGTCAGCCAGGAAAAACTCTTTGAAGGCAAGCCCCTTGATGCCTCGGGCAAGGCGACCCAGGTGCGCACCCTGCCCGCCATCGAGGGCCTGATCCTCAGGCCCGGGGACCGGGGCGACGCCATCGCCGAGCTGCAGCAGGCCTTGAAGAACAAAGGCTTTTACAAGGGCAGCGTGGACGGCATCTACGGCAAAGGGACCGAGGACGCCGTGCGCGCCTTCCAGGCGCAAAACAAGCTGAAGGTAGACGGCAAGGCGGGCAGCGCCACCATGCAGGCCCTGAACGGCCCCGATCAGACGCTGCCCACGGCCCCGCCCGCGCCCGAAGTGACCGCCATGCCCCCCTTCCAGAACCAGCCGCTGGGCGAAGCCACCTATCCCTATCAGACCATCGCCACAGCCTCGGTCAATATGCGCAAGGGGGCGGACATCAACGCCGCCCGCATGCTGACCATTCCCGCGAACGCGTCCATCACGGTGCTGGAGACCAAGGGCAGTTTCCTGAAGGTGACTTACGGCAAATATACCGGCTACGCCATGAGCGATTATATCAGCGTGCCCGAGCAATACCTCTCCGGCAAGACCCTGCCGATCGATTCCCTGGCGCGTCAAAACTATGAGACCCTGGGCATCGGCTCTTCCGGCAATAAGGTGCGCACCCTGCAGCAGGCCCTGACGGAGCTGGGCTATTACAAGGGGGCCATCGACGGCGTGTTTGCCGCCGGCACCCTCTCCGCCATGAAGGCTTTCCAGGATAAAATGGCAAAGCTCAAAGCTGACTTGAACAAGACTCTGACGCGACTC
>CAZVUU010000110.1:0-4526 GCA_964630465.1 uncultured Christensenella sp. | reverse complement strand
GGATACTACAAAAGCACTGTCGACGGCGTTTTCGCCGCGGGCACGCTGTCTGCCATGAAGGCCTTTCAGGAGAAGAACAGCCTGCGGGCGACCGGTGTAGCCTCCCCCGAGATCCAGCAGCTGATCTATGAAAAGCGCCCGCGCAATGCCGGCAACAAGCTGGTCTCCCTGAAGCTGCTGCCTCCCATTCCAGGCTATCCCATGCAGCAGGGCGATGTGGGCGATGCCGTGCTTCAGCTAAACCGCAGCCTGATTGAGCTGGGGCACCTGACGGGCACTGCCTCAAACGAATATACGGCAAAGACCACCAACGCCGTCAAGGCCTATCAGAAGGCCCATAACATCAAGCAGTCGGGCAAAGCGGATGAGCTGACCCAGCTGTCCATCAACCTGGCGCTGGGCATAACGACGCAGCCCACCCCTCAGCCCGGCGGCACCCAGGATGAGGCGACGCCTCCGCCAAGCTTTGTCACGCTTAAAAACGGCACGCGCGGCGTGGCCGTCACCCAGCTGCAGACCCGCCTGGTCTCCTTGGGCTACGACCAGTCCGTGCCCGACGGCATATACGGCGCCAAGACCGAAGCCGCGGTCAAGGCCTTCCAGATGCGCAACCAGCTTTTAGTCAACGGCATCGCCGACTACGCGACCCAGCAGGCCTTGTACGCGGCAAATGCCGTATCGGCCGATACGAGCTCCGCGCTGCCCGGCCCCGGCGGGCTGCAGGAGACGCTGAGGATAGGTTCCGTCGGCAGCGGGGTGGTCACCCTGCAAAGCCGCCTGGCCGCCCTCAAGTACCTGAAGGGAAGCGCGGACGGTATCTTCGGCACGCAGACCGCGCAGGCGGTGACGGCCTTCCAGAGCAAAAACAACCTCAAGGCGGACGGCATCGCCGGCCCCCAGACCCTGGCCAAGCTCTATGGCTCCAACCCCCAGGCCAATCAGCCCGGCACGGTCGACCCCGGCAAGGAAGAAGACAAAAATCCCCAGTCCACCTCTATCCGGATCGGCGATACGGGCAGCGGCGTGAAGAGCATGCAGCAGCGCCTGATCGAACTGAAATACCTGACGGGCGGCGCCGACGGCATCTTCGGGCCCAAGACCTTCCTGGCCCTGCAGGCCTTCCAGACCAATAACAAGCTGCAGTCGGACGGCATCGCCGGCCGCCTGACCCTGGCCAAGCTGGCCGATCCCAAGGCCGTGGGCGCCTCCGGCCTGTCGGATCCCAAGCCCATCATTCCCCCCACCCCCACATTCACCGCCCCGCGCGCCTCCGAAGTGCGCCTGGGCAACTGGGAAAACGAGGTGCGCGCGCGCCTGCGCACCATGCCCAATGTGATCGTCTATGATTTCATGTCGGGCGCGCACTACAACATCACCGTCTTCAGCATGGGCAAGCACGCTGACGGCGAGCCGCCCACAAAGGGCGATACCCAGATCATGGAAAGGGCCCTGGGCGCCAACAACTGGACCCCCCGCCCCGTATGGATCATCTTTTCAGACGGCCGCGTCTACATGGCTTCGACCCACAGCCACGGGCATGAGGTCGACCATAACCCCAACAACGGCCTGACGGGCCATATCTGCATCCACTTCCCGCGCTCCATGGCGGCGGCCGAGGCGGTCGGGCCCTACGCGGTATCTCACCAGCAGGCCATTCTCGCCGGCTGGGATCTGACCCGCTCCATGAGCAAGTGAGGAAGCGCTCTTGACCAATGAACCGATCCTGATCGCGCTGGATGGGCCGGTGAGCGCCGGCAAATCCAGCCTGGCGGACGAAGTGGCGGCCCGCCTGGATATCCTGCACCTGGACACGGGCGCCATGTACCGTGCGATCGGCCTGGCGGCGCTTCGCCGCGGCCTTGACCCCCGGCAGGAAGAGCCTGTATGCGACATGCTGGCCAGGGGCGAAGCCCCGGTCGATGTCCGCTTTGTGAACGGCCGCCAGCAGACCCTGCTGGACGGCGAGCCCGTGGATGAGCAGATCCGCGCGCAGGAGGTCGGCAGCGCCGCCTCCGCGGTATCGCGTTACCCTGCGGTCCGAAAGCATCTGGTCGCTTTCCAGCAGCAGCTTGCGCACAGCATGAGCATGATCGTCGACGGCCGTGACATCGGCACCGTCGTGCTGCCCCGGGCCAGGGTCAAAATATTTCTGGCTGCCTCCGCTGAGGTTCGCGCCCGCCGGCGCCATCTCCAGCTGCTTGAAAAAGGCAGCACGCTCAGCTTTGGCGAGGTGCTCAAAGAACTCATCGCCCGCGATAAACAGGACAGGGAGCGCGCCGCCGATCCGCTGCGAAAGGCAGAGGACGCCATCGCCCTGGATACGAGCGAGCTGACATTCGAACAATCTGTCGAGGCCATTCTGGCCATCGTACGTGAGGCATATGACATCAAATAACAAACCTTACAAGCGGCGTACCGCTTTTTATACCTTCGCCAGGCGGCTGTTTATCATCCTCAGCCCTCTGTTTTTCCCCTTGCGTTTTTACAACACGGAGCACCTGCTGCAGCCTGACGCCCCCTTCATGCTGGTGGCCAATCACACCAGCATGCTCGACCCCATCGCGCTGGCCATACCGCTCAAGCGCTACCAGATCCACTTCCTGGGCAAAACAGAGCTCAACATGGGCGGGCTGCTCAAGCTGCTTTTCAGAAGCCTCAATATGATCTCCGTCTCCCGCCACGCGACGGACATGGCGGCCATCCGCGCCTGCAACGAGGTGCTCAAAAACGGGGATGTCCTGGGCCTGTTTCCCGAAGGCACCCGCAATAAGCCCGAGGACTTCATGAAGGGCGTTGAAAACGGGCTGAGCATGATCGCCCTGCGCAACAAAGTGCCGGTCGTACCCGCCTATATCCATGAGCGCATCCGGCTGTTCAGGCGCAGCCACGTCTACTTTCTGCCCCCCATCCCCTACGACGACCTGATCGAGCAGGGCATGGGCAAGGATTCGGTGGACGAGCTGACCCGGCGCTTTGTGGATGCGATGCAGGGCGCGCGGGAAAACGCCCGCAGAGAGCTGAGCAAATAAAAGTGTATTTATTTACGGCTTCAGGCAGGAAATACGGGATGTTCGTCGAATTAAGATAATTATCCATGGGATTGGAGGTTTTGTTTGCCCATCATTGTCGCAAAACACGCCGGTTTCTGCATGGGGGTCCAAAAAGCTGTTGACCGTACCATGCAGGCCGCGAACGATGCCGCAGAGTCGGCGCTTGATTGTTTCACCCTGGGTGAATTGATTCATAATCCCGCGGTTGTTTCCCGGCTTGAAAAACGGGGTATAAAAGCTGTGAGCGCTCCCGAGGAGGCTCGCGGCGCTTTGTTGATTCTGCGAAGCCACGGCGTTACGCCCGCTTTGGAAGAACAGGCAAGGCAGCATGCCGCCCGCGTCGTCGACTGCACCTGCCCCTTTGTGCGCCATCTGCACAAGGCCGTCAGCAAGTTCAGCGAGGACGGCTCGCCCGTCGTTTTGATCGGCGATCCCGGGCACCCCGAGGTAGTCGGGACGGCCGGCTGGTGCAAGGGTGAGGTCCACGTGCTCAGCCGCGAAGAGGACATTGACGGCCTGCCCGAAGACACCGACAAGGCTCTCCTGGTCGCCCAGACGACCTTTCCCCCGCAGGACTTTGAGCGCCTCAGCGCAAAGATCAAGGAACGCTTCCCCGGTATTACGATCAACAATACCATCTGCAACGCGACCTTCCAACGCCAGAAAGAGGCGGCGGAACTGGCAGCCACGGTCGACTACATGGTAGTCGTCGGCGGCAGAAACAGCGCCAATACGCTGAAACTGTACGAGACCTGCCGGCAGCATTGCGAACACACGTATTTGGTGGAAAGTGCAAAGGAGCTTCCCGAGCACTTAAGGATAAATTCTCAGCAACGCATAGGAGTGACTGCCGGAGCGTCCACGCCGGATTGGTCACTTAAGGAGGTTATCGACAGTATGAACGACATGGAACGCACGGATCAGACCATGGAGCCGCAGACCGAGCAGGTGCAGGAAACACCCGCCGCCGTCACAGAGGCCCAGGAGACCCAGAACACCCCGGCCCCCGAGACGGCAGAGGCCCCCGCTCCCGAAGCTGAAGAAGCGGCAGCGCCCCAGCCTGAGGCTGAGGAGCCGCAGGCGCAGGCCGCCGAAGAGGCCCAGCCCGAAGAGCCCCGGGAGCAGCCTGAAGAACCGCAGGCACAGGCCGAAGAGCCCGAAGCTCAGGAAGCTGAGGCTCAGGAGCAGCCTGAAGAAGCTCAGGAGCAGGCCGAAGAGCCCCAGGCAGAGGAAGCAAAGCCCGCCCCCTCCTTTATGGATGAGGTAGCTGCCAGCATGACCCGTATCCGCAGCGGCCAGACCGTCACGGGTAAAGTCGTTCAGATCACGGACGACGAGGTCTGCGTCAACATTGGCTACAAGTCCGACGGGCTGATCAAGCGCTCCGAACTGGTCGATGTGGATATCGAACTGGGCGACGAGATCGACGTTGAAATCGTCAAAGTCAACGACGGCGAAGGCAATGTCATCCTCTCC
>CAZVUU010000109.1:0-7078 GCA_964630465.1 uncultured Christensenella sp. | reverse complement strand
GCGCCTTGTCGATCTCGTCATACTTCATCGCCGTCGCGCCGCCGGCCCTTGCCAGCACCATCGTGATCGCCGCGGTCAAGGTGGTCTTGCCGTGGTCTACGTGTCCGATCGTCCCGATGTTGACGTGCGGCTTGGAGCGATCAAATTTTTGCTTTGCCATTAGGTATTCCTCCCTCAATCTCTAAAGAAAGATTATGATTTCAATTATTTGCCGAGCTGTTTGTCGGCGATGTTTTTAGGCACTTCCTCGTAGTGGTCAAAGATCATCGTGAACATGCCGCGCCCCTGTGACTTGCTGCGCAGGTCGGTCGCGTAACCGAACATCTCGCTCAGCGGCACATAGCAGTGAACGACCTGATCAGCGCCCCTGGCCTCCATCGTCTCGATGCGGCCGCGGCGGGAGTTGATGTCGCCGATGACGTCGCCCATGTATTGATCGGGCACGACGACCTCCACCTTCATCATCGGCTCAAGCAGACGGCTGTCCGCCTTCTTCAGAGCTTCCTTGAAGGCCATGGAGCCGGCAATCTTGTAGGCCAGTTCGGAGGAGTCGACATCGTGATAGGAGCCGTCGGTCAGCGTGACCTTGAAGTCAACCACCTCATAGCCGCCCAGAATGCCTGATGCCGAAGCTTCGCGGATGCCGTTGTCGATGGGCGCGATGAATTCCCTGGGGATCACGCCGCCCACGATCTTGTTGTCGAAGCTGTAGCCGCTGCCGGGCTCGGTCGGCTCGATGGTGATGACGCAGTGGCCGTACTGACCATGGCCGCCGGTCTGGCGGATGTAGCGCCCCTCTGCCGTCGCGGCTTTGCGGATGGTCTCTTTGTAGGCCACCTGGGGCTTGCCGACGGTGGCTTCCACTTTGAACTCCCGCAGCATGCGGTCAACGATGATCTCCAGGTGCAGCTCGCCCATGCCGGCGATGATGGTCTGCCCTGTCTGATCGTCGGTGTAGGCCCTGAAAGTGGGGTCTTCTTCGGCAAGGCGCTGAAGCGCAATGCTCATTTTCTCCTGGCCGGCCTTGGTCTTGGGCTCGATGGCCACGTTGATGACCGGCTCCGGAAACTCCATTTTTTCCAGGATGATGGGCTGCTTTTCGTCGCACAGCGTATCGCCCGTGGTGGTGAACTTCAGGCCCACCGCCGCCGCGATATCGCCCGCCGCCACGCTGGTTACATCCTCGCGCCGGTTGGCATGCATCATCAGGATGCGGCTGAAGCGCTCCCTTTTCCCCTTGGTGGAGTTGTAGGTGTAGCTGTTGGCGCCGACCGTGCCGGAATACACGCGGAAGAAGGCCAGCTTGCCCACGAAGGGGTCAGCCGCGATCTTGAAGGCGAGCGCGGAGAAAGGCTCCTCGTCGCTTGCGTGGCGTTCGATCACCTTGTCGGGATCGCCGGGGTCGGTCCCCTGGATGGATTCGATGTCGAGCGGCGACGGCATGTACTCGCAGATGCCGTCCAGCAGCGGCTGAACGCCCTTGTTGCGGTAGCTTGTGCCGCAGAACACCGGTGTCATGTCGCAGGCCAGAGCAGCCGCGCGGATCGCCTTGTTGATCTCGGCCTGAGTGATCTCATCGCCGTTGAAGTACTTCTCCATCAGCGTGTCGTCCTGTTCGGCGACGGCTTCGATCAGCTTGAGGCGGTACTCGTCGGCCATCTCCTGCAGATGAGCCGGGATTTCTTCTTCGCGTACGTCCTTGCCTCCGTCATCGTAGTAGACTTCGGCCTTCATCTTCACCAAGTCGATAATGCCGCGGAAGTCTGTCTCCGAGCCGATGGGCAGCTGAACGGGCACGCCGTTGGCGTGCAGCCTGTCGTTCATCATGTCGACGACACGGAAGAAATCAGCGCCCGTGATGTCCATCTTGTTGATGTAGGCCATACGGGGCACATTGTATTTGCTTGCCTGCTTCCACACCATTTCGGATTGAGGCTCGACACCGCCCTTGGCACAGAATACGGCGACGGCGCCGTCCAGTACGCGCAAAGAACGCTCTACTTCCACGGTAAAGTCGACGTGGCCGGGGGTATCGATGATGTTAATGGTATAACCCTTCCATCGGGCAGTGGTGGCAGCCGATGTGATCGTGATGCCGCGTTCCTGCTCCTGGGCCATCCAGTCCATCGTCGCGCTGCCCTCATGGGTCTCACCGAGGCGGTGTACGCGGCCTGTGTAGAACAGGATGCGCTCCGTCGTGGTGGTCTTGCCGGCGTCGATGTGAGCCATGATGCCAATGTTGCGGATCATGTTAAGCGGGTGCGTTCGTTGCATACGGGATAATTCTCCTTTTCCCCCTCGGGGGAACGTTAAACGTCAGTTTCTCGGTCGGCCTTTCGCGGCGATTACCAGCGGTAATGCGCGAAGGCCTTGTTGGACTCGGCCATCCTGTGCATTTCTTCTCTGCGTCCGAAGGCCTTTCCGGCCGAGTTGGACGCGTCGATCAGTTCGAATGCCAGGCGCTCGGCCATGGTGCGCTCGCCGCGCTTGCGGCTGAAGTCCACCAGCCAGCGCAGGCCCAGGGTCTGTCGGCGCTCGGGCCTGACCTCAATGGGCACCTGATAGGTGGCGCCGCCGACACGGCGGGCCTTGACTTCCAGCTGCGGCATCACATTGTTGAGCGCTTCCTGGAAGACATCGCCCGGCTCTTTGCCGGTCTTTTCCTTGATAATATCAAACGCGCGGTAGCACACCTGCTGCGCTACGCCGCGTTTTCCATCCAGCATGATCTGGTTAATGAGCTTGGTGACGGTGACCGTCCCATAGACGGGATCGGGGAGCACCTCACGCTTGGGTATAAAGCCACGACGGGACATAGGGTTCCCTCCTTGAATTGCATTGAGTTTGCCTGATCGCAAGGCGTTTCAGCATAACGCCTGCCAAAGCCCTCCTTTAAAAGCCCGTGCCGTCCGGTTCCAGGGACGGGCCGTTCTTATGAAGCAGGTGCGAAGGCGAATCGGTCCGGCCCCTGTTACTTCTTGGGGCGTTTTGCACCGTAGAGTGAACGGCCCTGGTTGCGCTTGGCAACACCCGCCGTATCCAAGGCTCCGCGAACGATGTGGTAGCGGACGCCGGGCAGATCGCGAACGCGTCCGCCGCGGATCAGCACCACAGAGTGCTCCTGCAGGTTATGACCTTCACCGGGAATGTAGCAAGTACCTTCCATCTGGTTGGTCAGGCGGATCCTCGCGATTTTACGCAGAGCCGAGTTCGGCTTCTTGGGCGTCGTGGTTTTGACGCTCAGGCACACGCCGCGTTTTTGCGGGCATCCTTGCAGGATGGGAGCATCGGATTTGTTTGTTACCCTTTGCCTTCCCTTGCGGATCAATTGATTGATCGTGGGCATTGAATACCTCCCTGATAATTGATCGGACCTTGATTTGACAAGTATCCTCCTATAAAATCCCCGCAACCCTTCGGAGATATATAGTCTTTACGCGTTTTCGGCAGCTTATCCGCCGAAAACCACTCAAAGTTACCCGCATGGCAGGCAACTTACAGATAATACCATGCAATGGCCGCATATGTCAATGTTTTTCGGTCGCTAAAGTCTGAATTGAAACGGAACAATTATAGCAGATTGACTGTGATAAATAAAGCGTTTGGCAAATTTCGCTTCATCCTATATACTGACTTTATCCCAGTTGAAAGCGAGCCCTCTTCATGATCCGCCGCGTGACCGCCCTGCTCCTGTTCTTTTTTATGCTGAGCCCCCTGCCCGGCCGCGCCCTGGAGGCGGGCGATACCGACAGCTATGTCGACAACGCGTTTAAAGCGGCAAAGACCGTGGGCGGCTCACTTGTCATCATCAAGGGAGGAGAGATCGTCTACGCCCGCGACTGGGGCCACCGTGACCTGCGCGCCAAGGCGCCCGTGGATGAGCAGACCTATTTTCGCACTGCCTCCCTCACCAAGCTGGTCACGGGCATCGGCCTGATGAGGCTGGTCGATCAAGGCCTGCTGAAGCTTGATGAGGACATCGGCGGCTACTTCGGCTACCCGATCCGAAACGGATACTATCCCGACACCTCCATCACGTTGCGCCAACTGATGAGCCATACCTCCTCCATAGCCGATACGGGCGGCTACTCCGTGCTCAGCAACCGGGTCGCCGATCTGCTGGCCGCTTCCCTCAACCGGCGGAGCAACTTCAAAAAGGCCCGGCCCGGCAGCAGCTATGCCTACTCAAACTTTGGCGCGGGCCTGACGGGTTCACTGATGGAAGCCGTGACCGGCCTGACCATCGACGACTATATGCGGGCCGCGGTCTTTGATCCGCTTAATATCGATGCCTCCTACAGCGCCTCGCGGCTGTCAAGCCCGGGAGATGTCAGCAACCAATACAAGGACGGCAAGCTCAACCGCGCGGCTTCCGGCGCGCTGGCAAAGGCCTATGAGCCGATACCCGACCCGGAGCGTCACTTCCGGATCACCATCGGCGATCTGTGGATGCGCTCGCGGGACATGGCCAGGCTGCTGATCCTGCTGTGCGGGGACGGCAGCTATGAGGGTACGCGCGTCCTCAGCCGGGAAAGCGTCCTTGAGATGCGCCTTGAACAGATGAACCTGGAGGCATCCGTCACCGGCCCCAGCCCCTACGGCCTGTTTTTGGAGCATAACGACACCTTCCTTGACGGCATCACGGTCTACGGCCACCAGGGCATGTCGGACGGAGCCATCCTCAACGCTTACTTCGAACCACACAGCGGCTTTGGCATGGTGCTGTTTTCAAACGGAGGCAGCAAAAACCGCCAAAACCGTGTCGGCCTGCTGGCCAGAAAGTTCTTTGGTTATTTTTATGAAATATACGGACAATAATTCCCCGCAGCAGCAGTTTGACCGGCTGCGCAGCGGCATCCTTGCCTGCCGGGTCTGCGAGCCGCGCTTCGGCTTTGAGCCCGCCCCGGTCTTCTTCGGCCATCTGCGCGCCCGCATCATGCAGATCAGCCAGGCCCCTTCCGCCACCGTCCACCGCACGGGCAAGCCCTTCAATGATCTGAGCGGCCAGCGCCTGCGGGGCAGCTGGTACCAGATCAGCGATGAGACCTTTTACAATGAAGACAACTTTTATATCTCCTCCCTGGCGCACTGTTTCCCCGGCAAGACGGCTTCGGGCGGCGATAAAGCCCCGCCCGCCTGCTGCGCCAAGATGTGGCTGGACCATGAGATCGAGCTCATCGAGAACAGCATCTATGTCGTCATCGGCGGCATGGCCGCCAAATACCTCTTCCCGGGGCAGGATTATACGGAGCTGATCTTTTCAGACAATACCCTCAGGGGAAAACCTGCCTACGTGATGCCCCACCCCTCGCCCCTGAATGTCAAATGGTTCATCGACCACCCCGCCTTTGAAGCGGAGCGCATGCCGCAGATCCGCCGGGCGGTGTGGGAGGCCCTGGGCATCAGCGGCGGCTGAAAGCAGACCGATCGATCAAGGGAGGGCAGTTCATCTGTCCCTCCCTCTTTTCTTTGGCAGAATGTGCTATTGATACAAATGATAATTCCGGCTGTCCCGCGCGAACCGTTCGACCAGCGGACGGTGCTTCTCAGTCAGCGCACGCCCGTCCAGCAGGCCTCTTCTGTATTCATCCGTCCCCAGCAGGCGGTCGATCGTAAACGTTTCAATGAACTCAACAAACTTGAACTGATCGGGGTGCAGCTCCCGTATCGCGTCCATCAGGAGGATCGCCCCCGTGAAGGGCTCCATCGCCTCCCGATCAGTGACATGCATCTGCACGCCGCGGCACAACTGCCCCGCATGCTTTGAAAAAACGGGCGTAAAGTGAGCCCGGCGAAAGCGGATGCCGGGAATCTCTTCCCGCTCCAGCCGGTTTAAGAGCGCCGCGGAGTCGATCCAGGGCGCGCCGATCAGCTCGAAGGGCAGCGCCGTCCCCCGTCCTTCGGATACATTGCTGCCCTCAAAAATGCAGGTACCGATATAAGCCATCACGGCATGGCCGGTGGCGCAGTTGGGGGAAGGCGGCGGCCAGGGCGTGTCCGTATCCTCCAGGAAATACTCCCGCCGGTAGCCGTCCATCGCGATCACGCTCAGGTCCATATCCAGCTTCAGGTAATCCTTCACATACAGCGCGTACTCGCCGATGGTCAGGCCGTGGCGCGTGGGCAGCTCATAGCGGCCGACAAAGGAAGTGAAGCGCGGGTCCAGGATCGTGCCTGCCGTTTTAACGGCGCCCACGGGGTTCAGCCTGTCCAGCACGATGACGGGCTTGCCTGCCTTGGCGCACTCCTCCATCGCAAAGGACAGTGAGTACAGGTAGGTGTAAAAGCGCACGCCCACCTCCTGCATGTCAAACACCAGCACATCAAAGGCGTCAAGCATCTCCTCCGTCAGGCGGTGGTCGCCCCCGTAGGTGCTGTAGACCATGATGCCCGTTTCCTCATCGCGAAAGGTGAAAACCTCGGCCCCGGCCTGGATATCGCCGCGTATGCCGTGCTCACAGGCCAGTAAAGCCGTCAGCCTATACTTCTTTCTCAGCACATCCACCGCGCTCTTCAGATCATGCGTCACGCCTGTCGGATTTGTCATCAGACCGATCCGCCTGCCCTGCAGCAGATGATCTGCCGTCTCGATCCGGTCAAGCCCGCACCACACCCTTGCTTTCATCCCTGCTCCCCCCTGTATAATGGCAATACCGATTCTGCCGATATCCTACCTGCTCCGCCCGCCGCCGTCAACGCGCTTTTGCGCCGGCCTTCAGGCTGATTTGTTTTATGGAACTCTTCCGCGGAAAATGCGCATTTTCAACTTGACAGCCCAAGGGCTTCTTGTTAAAATACTCTTGTTATCCGGCAGTCAGGGTCGCATGGCTCAGTTGGTAGAGCACATCGTTCACATCGATGGGGTCACAGGTTCGAGTCCTGTTGCGACCACCACAAACCCCTTGAGAAATCAAGGGGTTTTATTTTGCACAATCAGCAGTAATATTGTATTTTTATGCGGCCTTGCCGCCGGACAGCCCATGAGATGCAGGCTCACGAACATCAGCATTCGCCCCCGTAGCACACGGCTTACGCACGAAGCTGCTTTCCACTCAAACATTAGTGGAACTAGAGCTCA
>CAZVUU010000108.1:0-7162 GCA_964630465.1 uncultured Christensenella sp. | reverse complement strand
AAATTTGTTACGAAATAATGGAGATTGTTTTATTTCTCCAATTTTTTTATTCCGCAGCACTTGCCCGGGCGGTGTCCTGCCTGTTATACTGCGGATACAAAGCAACCCCGCCCTTTCATTCCGCCCGATTGCCGGCGTAAACGTGAAGCCGGGAACAGACATGAAGCCGTCCTTGGAGGCGGCAGGCATCCGACACTTTTTTGCCCGGCGGTTCATCGCCGGATTTGATGACCGACAAGCTGAAAAGGAGGCTTGTTCCGTGAAAAAGATATTATTGCTGACCCTTGCCGCATTGTTGGCGGCGGCGCTGCCTCTGTCCGCGGGTGCTTTGGCCGCCCCGGAGAATAACCTGCTGAAGCCTGACCCGCGCACGAGGGGCCTGATCTCGGAGGCGCTCTCCTTGGCGGACGGCGGCCTGCTGCTTTTGGGTGAATCGGCATACGCAGAAGAAGCGTGGATGGCGCGCAGCGCGGCCGATGGCAGCGTGCTCTGGGCCTTGATGGAGGAGGGCGGCGGGATATTCTCCAACGCGCGCGAACTGCCCGGCGGGGACTTTGCGGCCCTGATCAAACGGGAGCCTGAGCCGGAAACCGGCGGGGGAGAGTATACGGCCTTGCTGGCCACTGTCTCCGCTGAAGGAAAGCTGCTGCGCACGCGCAAGCTGTCCGCGCAGACCCGCTGGCTGGTTCCCCTCAAGGACGGCTGGTTTGCGATGGGCACCTACTATCCTCGCAAAAATGATGTCAGCGGCGCGCAGGTGACGGTTGCGCGGCTGGACATGAAGGGTGAGCGCAAATGGTCGACCAGGCTGCCCGTCGGCGCATGGGAAGGGATGATCTTCAGCCGGGCGGTTTTGTCCGGGGATGCCTTGTTTGCGATCGCCGAAGGGCTATCGCCCGACGGATCCCGAGCGGGGCTGCTGCTGCGGCTGGACCAGCGGGGCAACCTGCGCGCCACGCAGGAGATCCGCCTGGGGTGGGATACCTATGTGGACGGACTTGCCGCGTCGCCCGCAGGCGGTGTCGTGCTGACAGCCCGGGGATGGGTCTATGAGGAGGACGGCCCCGGCACACGCCTGGGCGCGGTACTCGGCTATTCCGCGCAGAGCGAGCCGCTGTGGCATCATATATTGGATGATCAGCGCAGCGCGGACTATCTGCTGGCCTTACCCCAGGGCATGCTCGTCGGCAGCCGCGGGCTGAATCCGGAAGGGTCTTTGCTGCTGGGCGCAGGATGGCTGATGCTGATGGATCATGCTGGCCGTGTCCTGCCGGCCGGCCTGCCCGACATCGGCGGCGGGCGGATTGAGCTGACAGGCCTGTCCGCGGATCAAAACGGCGCGCCGCTGCTGCTGGGCGCGGTCATCTCCTGGCCACAGACTGTGGACGCGGCTTATGCAGCGCGGCTGGAGTTGAGTGAGATATTTGGATACTGATGTTTCTGCTGACATAAAACCGGAATCTATCCGACAAAGCCCGTCTGTTTTCAGCAGGCGGGCCATCTTTTTGATTGTTTTCTCCACATGCGCGAGGCTCTGTCTGCTGCCTTTTTCCGGGCCCTGCAAGACAAGATAAAAACATCAAAAACCTCTTGACAGTTGCATAGATGCTCAACTATAATTTAAACAGTTGAACGACTGTTCAACCGTAAAACAAGAGGACGGAGGAAGGCGCCATGACAAGGAAAACCTATTCTCTGAAGGTAGATTGCGCGGCATGCGCCGCTAAAATAGAACGGAAGCTGGCCCGTATCAAGGGGGTGGAAGCCTGTTCGGTCAATTTTTTTGCCGGCAAGCTGAATATCGAGACCGACGAAGCCAGGCATGAGGAGATCATGAAGGAAGCGGCCAGGGTGATCAAGCGCATTGAGCCCTCCGCCGTGTTCACGGCATGATACAAAGGCTGTACCGCATCATCCTCTCGGCTGCGATGTTCGCCCTGGGGATGCTCCTGCCCCTGCCCGCTGCATGGAAGGCTGCGCTGATTTTATCCGCCTATGTCCTGGTCGGCTATGATGTGCTGTGGCGCGCGCTGCAGGGCATCACGGGCGGCCAGGTTTTTGACGAAAACTTTTTAATGTCCCTGGCCACCATCGGCGCGATCGCCATCGGCGAGTACCCGGAGGCCGTGGCCGTCATGCTGTTTTACCAGATCGGCGAGCTGTTCCAAAGCTATGCCGTGGATCAGTCACGCAGATCCATTGCCGAATTGATGGACCTGCGCCCGGATGAGGCCCTGCTGCTTGAGGGCGGCGAGCCGCTCAGCGTGGACCCGGAGTCGGTGGAGGTCGGCAGGCATATCCTGGTGCGCCCCGGCGGCAAGGTGCCGCTGGACGGCAAGGTAGTGGAGGGATATTCCGCCCTCAACAGTGCCATGCTGACGGGCGAGTCCCTGCCGCGCGATGTGGCGCCGGGCGACTTGATCTACTCCGGCAGTGTCAACCTCACCGGCCCGCTGACGGTGGAGGTCACCAAGCCCTTTGGCGAATCCACGGTCTCCCGCATCCTCGACCTGGTGGAGAATGCGGGCAGCCGCAAATCGCAGTCCGAAAACTTCATCACGCGCTTCAGCCTGATCTATACCCCCGTGGTGGTGGTGCTGGCCCTGCTGCTGGCCACCGTTCCGCCCCTGCTGTTCGGGCAGAATTTCCAGGAGTGGCTCTATAAGGCCCTGCAGTTCCTGGTGGTCAGCTGCCCCTGCGCGCTGGTCGTCTCCATCCCGCTGAGCTTTTTCGGGGGCCTGGGCGGCGCGTCCCGCCGGGGCATCCTGGTCAAGGGCGGCAACTATCTGGAGGCCCTGGCGCAGACGAAGACCCTGGTGTTTGACAAGACGGGCACACTCACCGAAGGCAGCTTCCGCGTCTCCCGGGTCGAACCCCGGGGCATGGAGAGGGACGAACTGTTAAAGATCGCCGCTTATGCCGAGGTCCACTCCGGCCACCCCATCGCTCAGTCGCTTCGCGCGGCCTATGGCGGTGATATCGCGCTGGATTCGGTGGCCGAGGTACAGGAAGTGGCGGGCCGCGGCCTGCAGGCCCAGGTGGAAGGACGGCAAGTCATCATAGGCAACGCCGCCTGGATGCGTGAAAACGGCGTTGAGCCGCAGGAGCCCGCTCTTCCCGGCGCGCTGATTCACGTAGCGCGGGATGGCAGGTACGCCGGCTATATCCAGATCACCGACCGGCTGAAGCCCGGGGCCAAGGAGGCCATCGCGCAGCTCAAGGCGCTTGGCGTATCGCGCATCGCCGTGCTGTCGGGCGACAGCCAGAGCGCGGTCGAGGGCGTTGCGGGCGAGCTCGGCATCCCGGAACTGCACCACAGCCTGCTGCCGCAGGATAAGGTCAGCCTGGTGGACAGCATGCTTTCCCCCGGAGCGAAGCTTGCCTTCGTGGGCGACGGCATCAACGACGCGCCCTCCCTGGCCCGTGCCGACGTGGGCGTAGCCATGGGTGCCCTGGGCTCCGACGCCGCCATCGAGGCCGCCGACATCGTCCTGATGGATGATGATCCCCTGAAGCTCCCTCTGGCGATGCGCATTGCCAGGAAGACGCTGCGCATCGCCAAGCAGAACGCCGTGTTTGCCATCGGCGTCAAGATCATGGTGATGGTGCTGAGCGTAGCCGGCATCGGCAACCTGTGGTATGCCGTATTTGCTGATGTGGGCGTGACCATCCTGGCGGTGCTCAACGCCATGAGGACGCTGAAAAAATAATTACACCAATTCAAATCTTTTCCGCATCGTTACGCCGGGTCAATCAGATTCCCATCGATTAATCCGGCGTTTCTAAATATTCTCACTTGTGATAAGATGTCTGCAGGCAATACTATATTTTTGTACATCCGTTTGGGGGTACTGAAAGGGTGCGGCATGTCAGACGATCACAGCATACAGTATATTATCCGTTCCGAGGACAGGACACGGGGCGGGGTCCCGGGGCTGAGAGACGCGGATGCGGAGAAGGTGCTTCGCTTTCACCAAGGGCTTCCCGGCTACCGGTCCACGCGGCTGCATGCCCTCCCCTGCCTGGCCCGCCGGCTGAATGTAGGCGGTATCTATGTCAAGGACGAGTCATCCCGCTTCGGGCTGAATGCCTTTAAGGGGCTCGGCGGCAGCTGGGCCATGTTCCGGATGCTCTGCGAAAGGCTGGGCCTTGATCCCATGACGACCGATTATTCCGCCTTCAGGGATGAGGGCCTGCGGCGCGCCTGCGCCGATATCAGCTTCGTCACGGCGACGGACGGAAACCACGGCAAAGGGGTAGCCTGGGCAGCCGGCTTGTTCGGCTGCAAGGCCTATGTCTATCTGCCCGGCGGCTCCTCGCCCGAGCGGGCGCAGGCCATCCGCGATGCCGGCCCGGCTACGGCCGAGATCCTCCCGGGCAGCTACGACGACGCCGTCGCCCACGCGAAAAGGATGAGCGAGGAGCGGGGCTGGCTGCTGATCCAGGATACCTCCTGGGAAGGCTATGAGCAGGTGCCCGGGTGGATCGTTCAGGGCTACCTGAGCATGGCGTATGAAGCGGTGCAGGAGCTGGATACGCAGCATATCCGCCCCAGCCATGTCTTTTTGCAGGCGGGCGTCGGGGCCATGGCGGGCAGCGTCTGCGGCTATATGATGAACCATTACGCGGATGATCCTCCGTCTGCCAGCATCGCGGAGCCCGAGGCGGCAGCCTGCATCTGGCTTTCCGCCGGGCAGGCGGACGGCCTGGCGCACGCGGTCGGCGGAGAGCCGCAGACCATCATGGCCGGGCTGAACTGCGGCACGCCCTGCGGCATCACCTGGCCGGTGCTGCGCGACCGGGTCAGCGCCTATTTCTCCTGCCCCGACTATGTCGCCGCCCACGGCATGCGGCGCTACGCAAATCCCTGCGGGAATGACCCGGCCATCGTATCCGGGGAATCGGGGGCCGCCACCCTGGGCCTGCTCTGCCGGCTGATGGAAGATGAAGGGCTGATACAGGCGCGTGAGGCCCTGGACCTTGGGCCGGATTCGGTGATCCTTCTGTTCAGCACCGAGGGGGATACGGATAAGGTCGCCTACAGGGACATTGTTGATAAAGGGGCATATCCCCTGCCGGAGGAGCAAACGGCCGGAGAATGATCCGGAAAAAATCCGGGGGGCGGCGCATACTGCGTCGCCCCTTCATTTAACTGCCCCAAAGAGGCAGTTTTTATCTGAATCTGGGAAAATATCTTACTTCAGCTCATGCAGCCCCTCAAGCGCTTCAAAGCCGGTATCGCGCAGCGGCATCACGGGCTCGGCGGGGGTGTAGCTGACTTCCTCCGTCCCCACGCGGATCTCATCCTGCGGGGCGGCCCACAGGGCGGCATTCTTGATCACCTGCTGGATCTCCGCCTGGTGGTAGATCGGGAAGGTCTCGTGCCCGGGCTGGAAGTAGAACACCTTGCCCCGGCCCCGCCGCCAGGTGCAGCCGGAGCGGAACACCTCGCCGCCCTCAAACCAGCCCAGGAACACCAGCTCGTCGGGCGCGGGGATGTTGAAGCGCTCGCCGTACATCTCCTCATGAGGGATCTTGAAGTTGGGGCCCAGGCCCTTGGCGATGGGATGCGAAGGCTCCACCACCCAGACCACCTCGGATTCGCCGGCCTCGCGCCAGCGCAGGAAGCCCGAGGGCGTGCCGCAGACCTTGCGGAAGATCTTGCTGGCGTGGCCGGAGTGCAGCACGATCAGGCCCATGCCGGCGATCACGCGCCGCCAGACGCGCTCGACCACTTCATCCTCCACCTTCTGGTGGGCGACATGACCCCACCAGATCAGCACATCGGTTTTCTCCAGTACTTCCTCCGTCAGGCCGTGCTCGGACTGCGCCAGCGTGGCGGTCTGCACCTCGTGGCCGGCCTCCTTCAGAAAGTCGCGGATGCAGCCGTGGATACCCTCCGGGTAGATGGCCCGGACGCTCTCATGCTCTGTTTCATGGATAAACTCATTCCACACCGTAACGCGGGGCATGCTCATATAATACTGTACCTCCTGTGAAATTCTTGCTGTTATTATACCACTGTGCGCAGCAGAATCATATAGCAGGCGGTGCCCGCCACGATGCTCAGCAGGCTGTTGCGCCGCCAGCGGTAGCTGAGGGCGACCAGCGACACCGAAATCAGCTCCGGCAGCCAGCCGGACAAGGATGTGAGCTGCACTTGGCGCAGGCAGTAGACCACCAGCATGCCCACCACGGCGCCCGGCAGCGCACGGCCCAGGTAGAGCACGATGGCAGGCGTTTTTTTGCCTGGCGGGAAGAGGATGAAGGGCGCAAAGCGTAGCGCCGCCGTCACCAAGGCCGCCGTCATCACCACCAGAACCTCCTGCCCGCTCATGTGCGCAGGCCCTCCGCCGCCCCGTCATCGCGCCCGCGGGCAATCAGCAGCAGGGCCAGGATCAGCCCCATCGACGGCAGGATCAAATGATCCGGCCCGAAGATGATCAGGGACAGCAGCGCGCTGCCCAGGCCGATCAGGGCAGGCAGCTTGTCGCGCGCGGTCCTCCATTGCTCCGCAAAGGTGACGACGAACAGGGCGGTCATCGAAAACTCGATCCCCCGGAAGTCAAAGGGCAGCGCCTTCCCCGCAAGCCCGCCCAGCAGGCAGCCGATTACCCAATAGCTCTGATTCAGCGCGGAAACACCCAGATAATAGCGCTCCGGGTCGAGCCCTTTGGGAGACCCGCCCGTCACGATGGAGAAAGTTTCGTCCGTCAGGGAGAAGATCAGGTAGCTCCGCCCCTTTTTGATCTTTCGGTACTCATCCAGCATAGACAAGCCGTAAAACAGATGCCGCGCGTTGATCAGCAGGGTCATCAGCGCCGTTGTGAAGATGCCGGCCCCGCCCGCCAGCAGGTCGATCAGCACAAACTGCATCGAGCCCGCGTAGACGATCAGCCCCAGCAGCGGCGCCCAGAAAAAGGGATAGCCCTTCGCCGTCAGCAGCACGCCAAAGCCAAAGCCCATCACAAGATAGCCCGCGGCCACCGGAATGGTCTTGACCAAGGCCTGTCTGAATACCTTGTCTGACTTCATAAAGCGCGCCTTTCCCGACTCAATATCCGCTGATATTGTAGAAAAGAAGGCGCGCAAATGCAAAGAAAGGCATGTTTTTAAGTTGTTTTGAACCCTCTATCTCATAACAAAACTGTGTGCGTGACTG
>CAZVUU010000107.1:4654-7229 GCA_964630465.1 uncultured Christensenella sp. | reverse complement strand
AACAGGAAAAATTATAAACTAAAATTATCCCTCCGACTTTTCGGAGCGGACTCAATGTTTGTATAATTAACACGAAGTTAAACAAAAGTTCCAAAAAAACCACCAGTTGACATTAATTATTCCCTTTAACAGCCAGCCACCCTATGTTCCATCCTTCGAGGGGTGGAATTTGTATGAGTACGTCGCCACCATCGTATTCCGGTCGTAATTTCAGATCTTTCCTTCCCGCTCTTTTCCAGACAAACGATTGTTTTTTATCTGGGTCACATCCCCTTAAACGGAGTTGTGTTTCGGGCTGTTCCGATATGCTGCAATTAAGAAAACAGACCGAGCGAAGTCGGTTTTCTGGTCCAACCCGCGGTACAACGATCGCCTGTGTCATAGTTTCCATGATGACAGGTATTTTGTTTCCGGCAACCCAATCAGCTATTCGAGTCAAGTTGAGTCGTTGTTGGTTGTTGATAGATGCGTTGTACTCGGGAATGACAGCAATCCTACCGCCATTCGAAGAAATGAAACATGTTACTTCCGCGAGTTCACCGGGTACAGGTATGGGGGTAAGCAGTGTATCAATTTGCCTCTCTTTAGCTACTTGCCAAGCCGATTCATCAAGCAATATTCCTTTATTTAAAAAAAGGTGTTCTGCTTCATCTGGTGCAAGTCCTATAACTGCTTCAGCATCCATACACAAGGCAATGGGATGAGCGGCATCCGGGCTGAACGGGATTCCCAGCGTGGCCAGTGAATAGCTCATGTTTCCCGATCCTGTAGTTGTCCATGCCTGAAAGGGTTCTCCATCGCGACGTTCACGTAGCACGTGATGGGGACTTATATACGGGTCGATGCCTCCCGGCTCTGTCCCTTTGTTAAAATCTGAATACTCTTTACATAGCGATCTCCATTCCGCGAGATGCTTAAAATAGTTATCGGCATACCACTGCATCGGTTCGGAAGCCGAGCAGATGATAGCGTACGAAAGCTGTGTAGATCCCATGGATAAATATAGCAAGGATTCCACGCACAGTCCGTGGGGGGATTTGCCGGTAGCCATATGGCGGTACCCCTCTATCTCTGCACAAATATCTTTGATTTCGGGGTCAAGTCGACGTATTTGTCGGGCCATATCATACGCTTTCACGATCATACCACGCGGGGAGTGATCGTTGTAAAATCCACTTCCTGGTCGTGAAGCGGGAGTAATTCCCGTTTCTTCCTTAATGGCATCGTATGATGGTTTCCAGTTGTGACCCTCTAGTAGTTCCACGTGAAAGTTAGCTTGTTGTATTCCAATTTGAGTATTGGGGGAGACTCGGTGCACTCCTTTTGATATAGCTCGAGCTACCCCGGCTAAACTTTCTTGGTTGAAAGATATCCATTGTTGACGAATTGCTCCCTCGCCTTTGTTCAACTCCAATGCCTCAACCAGCATTTCCCTGTTCCATCGAGTATCGTGTTTTTTGTTAAACAGATCGATACACGTGTCGCAGAAGCAGAGGCTTCGTACCGGTGAGTGATGGGTAATTCGCATATCATCATCTATGAAAACGGCTCCAGGCTGGCACAATTCTGCATACAAAGCGTATGTTTTTTCCAGATAATCAAGGAAAGCGGGTTGACTGGGGCAATGAATGGTTCGGGCCTTTGCCCCGTTATATCCCACGGCGGTACTCCATTGGGTGGGTACAAGTTCGTCTGAACCCGATTCAAATCCATCGTCGTGTCCAATCGAAATTCCTTGGATGGATGGAGTGATTCCTATTTTTCTCATCTCGTGGCACGCCTCAGCCATGGCTTTGGCCGACTTTTCATGTTTCTCCATAGAAAGAGTCTCGAACTCCATGCAAAACCAAACTTCATCGAAGGTGCCGGGATATTCCCTCAAAGCTAGCAACAATTCGTTCCGTAGGCTCGTGTCGTTGTGGTGCGCGGGCCAGAGCCTCATGATCATTTTGAAATCAGTTTCCTCTGTTTTTTCAGGTTGTCCTCCTCCTACACACGATGCGAACAGAAGAATGACAAACCAATAATATAATCTTTGGTGATTCATATGATATGATTTATAATTTCCAGCCGTTTCTGTACTCGTAGTGCAGGAACAGGTCCGCTTCGGGTATATTGGGAAACGAGAGGTTTTCGGCATCGAAGTGAAGGTTTTGAAAACTCCGGCCTTAACGCGATGTTTCCCAATAGGACAGTCTCGGTGAGTGGCCCTGCCCAGTCGAAATTTGATCCCGCCGGTTCCCCTCCCTTGCATGCAAGGATCCATTCTTGCCGGTGTCCGGGAGAAGATTCAAGATAGGGTTCTGGACGTTGATATGCTTCATCCAGCGATTGCGGCAAGATACGGTTATTTAAAATCACCCCTTTGCTTCCGATGTATAGTACGCCGCCGGCACCCATTTGAATGTTTGATCCCATGTCGGCCAAGCGTGGAGGGCGTAATCCCCCATCATACCACGTGAGGCGTAAGGGAGGCATTTCACCTCTAGCCGGAAAATCGTATGTGACGATGGATCCAAGTGGAAAAGACTCCCCATTGACTAGCGTGGAGGTGGCTTGAATGCTTATTGGATAT
>CAZVUU010000107.1:0-4644 GCA_964630465.1 uncultured Christensenella sp. | reverse complement strand
AAGATTTAATATCCTGAATACTGCATCAAACGAGTGGCAGCCAATATCCCCAAGTGCTCCCGTTCCGTAGTCAAGCCAGCCGCGCCATCGAAAGGGATGGTAGGATGGGTGATAGGGACGTAACGGTGCCGGGCCCGTGAACAGGTCCCAGTCGAGACTTTCGGGTACCGGTGGAGTGTCTTCAGGGCATTTTACCCCTTGAGGCCAATAGGTGTCTGCCAAGCCCCTGTTCGGTCGATCCGTCCACACGTGGACTTCCTCAATACTCCCGATGGCCCCATCGTGAATCATCTCTTGCAACCTTCGAGGGGCATCACCCGCTTGGCCTTGATTCCCCATCTGGGTAGCCACTTTATGTTCACGGGCTGCTTCGGTCAGCATCCGAGCCTCGTAAACTGTATGGGTCAGGGGTTTCTCTGTGTACACGTGTTTACCTCGTCGGATTGCTTCCATACTGATGATCGCGTGTGTATGGTCGGGGGTGGCAATCACTACGGCATCAATATCTTTTTGCTTATCGAGCATGACGCGGTAATCTTTGTATCGATGAGCTTTCGGGTAAAGTTGAAATACATTTTCCACGGAGTTGTTCCAGTCCACATCACAGAGTGCCACTATATTCTCTGTTTTAGCCACATCTTCTAGGTCTGAGCGACCCATTCCACCAATCCCAATTCCGGCAATGTTCAGCTTATCGCTTGGAGCCACGTGCCCTAACCCGGCTACAGCTCGAGCGGGGACTATAGTAAGTCCTCCGATTGCCAGGGCAGAGGTTCCGATGAACTCTCTCCGGCCCATTTGTTTTGAATTTTTTGCTTTCATGCGATTATAATTAATTGATTATAGGGGTCAGCACGATATTTCGGTAAGAGATCGCGGTGTGATCTCCTTGGAGGTAAATCGGCCCCGGGGCGGTAACGTCCGACTGCATAGCTCCTCCCGTGGGGCCGTGCACAGGTTGATTATTAATGATGGTCACCCCGTTCAATATCACGGTAACGTGTCGTTTATAAAGCGTGATATCCAGTTCCTGCCACTCACCGGAGGGTCTTTCAGCTTTCACGGTTGGTGTGATTCTCGTGAAGATTGCTCCCAAGCTACCTCCCCAGCTGAGTGGATGTTCGTATGAATCGGCAACCTGCACTTCATACATTCCCCTCAGGTACACGCCGCTGTTACTTCTGGCTGGAGTATTTACTTCGAGCTTTATATTAAAATCTTCGAACACCTCGTCGGTGCGGAGATTGCCGTATCCAATGTGTTTTGCCCCTTCCACTTGAACGGGATCGTTAGTAAGGACACCCTCCTTCACCGACCACCCGTTTGTCAACTCCTCTTCCAATAAACGCCACCCGGTTAAATCATTATCGTTTTTGATTAAAGAAATAGGTTCACCGAATTCTGCTTTCGTGAGATCGGGTGTGGGAGGCATTTCGGGTACCTTGCGCCCTTCGATATATACCGAATCGAGCCCATTTCCATTAACCTTCGGGCTCAAATAATAACCCGAGATATTATCCCCGCTTCTATCCAACTCGATCCAGGTGGGATAGCTTCTCTCCAATTCGGTTTCTCCTTCCGCATTTCTCGTTAACACGGCATTGCGTGGATTTCTTCCTAAGTGTAATTTCCCCTCGGCTACATACACGTAGGGCAGCCCGTAAGCAACACTCCCGCCTCCCCACATCAAGTCGGCGTCTAAATACCCTTCTTCCTGCCTCACCTGAAGCCAGCCAACGGAACGTTTTCCGAAATCAAACGTCCATTGTCCCAAGTAAGAAGTAACATCGTTTTTGGGGGTACCTGCCTCTGATTCCTGAGCTGGTTCACTGCACGACAATGTAAAACATCCCCAAACAACCACTAAAATTGAATTTAAAATAATTGATGACCTCATAGCTCACGTGTTTAAAAATGAATGGTATATTACTTGTTTTTTGCAAGTTAATAAAAAAAACAAATATAAATAAAATTTACCTCAGGGAGTTTTAAAAATAATGATTTTAAGTGTTCAGGTATATTTCACATCCACGTGAGGTACTTCCTTGGGGATAACGAGAGGTGAACAACAACAGGTTCCGCGTGTTGAAAGTGGTTACGAAGGATGGCTACCATCGAGAAACTGGCGCGATTGATTTCCCGTCCGGCGATGAAAACTCGTAGGTTCTTCCCTTTACCGTTTCTGTTTGAATGGTCTCATCCCCGTACTTTAATACCAGTGGATTTCCCTGCTTTGAATGTACCCGGAGTCGCTCCAGCTTACCGTTTGCCCAAAAGATATCGGTTTCGAATCCTCCGCGAGCCAGAAGGCCCGTGACATGGCCTCTATCCCACGCATTTGGCAACGCCGGCAACACCGTGATGTTCCCCGCGTGCGATTGAATCAGCATCTCGGCGATGCCCGCCGCGCCCCCGAAGTTCCCATCTATCTGGAAAGGCGGGTGGGTATCGAAGAGGTTGGGCAGTGTTGATTTGCGCAGCAGCTCCGTCAGGTGCAGGTGCGCGTTATCGCCGTCCAGCAAGCGCGCGTAGAAATTAACGATCCACGCACGGCTCCACCCGGTGTGGCCTCCCCCAGCAGACAAACGGTTTTCCAGTGTCTTCGAGGCAGCTTCAAACAGCCCTGGGGTCTCGGTTGTAATCCGGGTTCCGGGGTGCAATCCCAGCAGATGCGACATATGTCGGTGCCCGGGCTCGGCCTCTTCGTAATCCTCAACCCACTCTTGCACTCCTCCATGCCGTTTCGAGACCTTTATCGACGGCAACTCCCGGAGCACTTGCTTCAATGAATCGGAAAAGGCGACATCGGTTTCGAGCACGTGAGCGGCTGACAAGCAATTTTGAAACAACTCGGTGATAATCTGTATATCCATGGTGGCAGCGAATGTCACGTCGGAATGAATGCCGGAAACGGGGTCAATAAACCGATTCTCCGGCGAATTGGAGGGGGCGGTTACCCAGCGTCCCTCTTTATCACGGATCAGGAAATCGAGTATAAACTGGGCCGAGGACTTCATCAAGGGGTATATATCCTCTTCCAGGATTTTCTTGTCGCCGGTAAATGCGTAATGCTCGTATAGCTGGAATGCCATCCAAGGGCCGCCCATTGGGAAGCATCCCCAAACTCCGTCCATGATAGCCGTCCGTCCGAACGGGTCGGTCAGGTGATGCAGCGTCCACCCCCTGGCACCGTAGATCTCCCGGGCTGTCGCGGTCCCCGGCTCCTGTACTTGGCCCAAGAAACCAATAAGCGCTATTTTTGTTTCGGGCAGGTTGCATACCCCCGCCGGCCAGTAGTTCATCTGCAGATTGATGTTGGTATGAAAATCGGCGTTCCAAGGAGCGTTAAAATCCTTGTTCCATACCCCTTGAAGGTTGGCCGGTAAAACACCCGGTGCACGTGAGCTACTCATGAGCAGGTAGCGGCCGTACTGGAAATAAAGGGCCGCTAACCCAGGGTCATCTGCCCCCTCTTGCACTGCTTTCAAGCGACTGTCCGTGGGTAAGATCGATTGATCCGGGCTGTCTCCCAAGTCGATGGTAACGCGGTTGAATAGGTTTTTGTATTCCGAGAGATGATCGTCGCGCAACTGCTTGTAGGATTTGGTTCGCGCCAGCGCGAGGATATCGCTGCAGGTCTGCTCTGGATTCATGGTGGGGTCGAAGCTTAACAGCGAAAGGTTGTAATCCGTGGCTGCGGTAAACAGCAACAGTGCTTCGTCGGCCCCCTCGATTCGGATGGTGTTGCCCTCCGGTGTCACGGTCCCCTTCGTGGGGATGACCTCCAAGGCCGCGGAGAAGCGCATATGCTTACCGCCCGGACCGCTTTTCGGGTCCTCCTCGTCGTTGATCTGTCCCGTCATCAGCAGGCTATTTTCTCGGGCTTCCGTCGCGGCATCTCTCTCGCGTTCCAGGCGGATTATAGCGTTCAGTGTCGACCTACGCTCCGGCTTGAGTCGCACGACAATTAGGTTGCCCGGGGCCGAGGCAAACACCTCCTGCAGCATGCCCGTTTCACCGAGCGAAAAGCGTGTCCTAACGATACCGGTAGATAGATCTAGCTCCCGGGTGTATCCGGTGGTATCACCCTCCGGGTAATCGATGAACAAGTCGCCCAGTGTCTGGTTCGACCGAATCCTGAGTGGTGTTCCCAGCATGGTCTCACCAATCAGTTGGGTGGCCTCTTCCAGTTGGCCGTCGAGTATCAGCTGTTGCACCCTGGGGAGGCTTTCCAGTGCTTCGGGGTTGTTGCTGTTGATACGCGATCCCGCCCAAAGGCTTTCTTCGTTCAGTTGAATTCGTTCGTTCGAAGGGTTGCCGAAGACCATGGCTCCCAGTCGGCCATTACCCACGGGCAACGCTTCCGTCCACTCCGCGGCCGGCTGTTGGTACCACAGCCGGAGTGGCGATGACTTGCTCTCACGTTGGCATCCTATCGTTACGAGAAGAGACAGTGCGATGAATAGGTGAAAGAAACGTTTCATTTGATTTACTATGGGTTAGTGGGTGTCGGCACTAAAGGATTGGATTATTTTCCCTGTTCCAATTCTTTGATGAGCCAACTTGCAAATCCAAGATAGGAGTCCGGATTTGATTCAGGACCCACCGGCCTTGTGTTCCCACAGCCATGAGGAAATGCATTTA